>JAOPXD010000208.1 GCA_025965315.1 Marmoricola sp. | reverse complement strand
GGACGTCAAGCGCGCCAAGATGCTCGAGCGCGAGCTCGAGTGGGTCCGGTCCAACGCGAAGGCGCGTCAGACCAAGAGCCGCTCGCGGCTCGCCCGTTACGAGGAGATGGCTGCCGACGCCGATCGGATGCGCAAGATCGACACCTCGGAGATCAACATCCCCGCCGGTCCGCGCCTGGGTGACGTCGTCCTCGAGGCAGACCACCTGCAGAAGGGATTCGACGGCAGGATCCTGATCGACGACCTGTCGTTCTCGCTGCCGAAGGCCGGCATCGTCGGTGTGATCGGTCCCAACGGCGTCGGCAAGACCACGCTGTTCCGGATGATCATCGGCGAGGAGAAGGCGGACAAGGGCTCGCTCACCGTCGGTCAGACGGTGAAGATCTCGTACGTCGACCAGAGCCGTGGCGGCATCGACGGCACCAAGAACGTCTGGGAGGTCGTCTCGGACGGCCTGGACTTCATCAAGGTCGCCAACTTCGAGATGAACTCACGTGCGTACGTCGCGTCGTTCGGCTTCAAGGGCCCCGACCAGCAGAAGAAGGCAGCAGTGCTCTCCGGCGGTGAGCGCAACCGGCTGAACCTGGCGCTGACCCTGAAGATGGGCGGCAACATGCTGCTCCTCGACGAGCCGACCAACGACCTGGACGTCGAGACCCTGTCCTCGCTCGAGGACGCGCTCCTGGAGTTCCCGGGCTGCGCCGTGATCACCTCGCACGACCGTTGGTTCCTGGACCGTACGGCGACCCACATCCTGGCCTGGGAGGGCACCGAGGACGAGCCGGGCAGCTGGTTCTGGTTCGAGGGCAACTTCGCGTCGTACGAGGAGAACAAGATCGAGCGCCTCGGCGCCGACGCTGCGCGCCCGCACCGGGTCACGCACCGTCGCCTCACCCGCGACTAGTGATCGCGGATGTCGTCGAAGGTCGGGTTCTCGGCAACGAGCTGATCGGAGACGGCGTTCATCACGCGACCCATCGCCGTGAAGTCTGCCCGTTCGGCGAGGTCGACGAAGTGTGCCCGGACACCGGTCACGTGGGTGTGGGCGGCCGCGGTCAGCAGTGACCAGCCCTGGTCCGTCATCGTGGCGTCGACCCCGCGCTTGTCGTCGGGGGAGGTCTCGCGCCGGATGAGGCCGGCCTTCTCCATCCGGGTCACCGTGTGCGTCACCCGGCTGCGGGAGTGCCGCATCGACGCGGCGATCTCGGCCATCCGCAGGGTGCGCCCTGGCATCTCCGAGAGCCGGACCAGGATCTCGTACTCGCCGAGCGAGATCCCGTGCGCCTGGCGAAGCTCGCGGTCCAGCGTGTCCATCAGCAGGGTCGAACCCACCAGGTACGCGCGCCAGTCGGCCTGCTGCTCCGGATCCAGCCAGTGGGTTTGGACTGCGCTCATGGGCGGGAGTCTAGGGGTTGGGGAACATTTCAGGAGGAGGAGTAGTTGAAACTTCTACGAACCAATGCTACGGTTCTATTGAAGTTGAGCATTCAACTAACAGGATTTCAGGAAGAGGCAAAGACATGACCAGCACCGCATCCGCCACCGCCGTCGTCGCGGGGACCTGGACCATCGACCCGATCCACTCCGAGGTCGGCTTCACCGTCCGTCACCTGATGACCAAGGTCCGCGGCCAGTTCGAGAAGTTCGAGGGCAAGGTGACCACCGGGACCTCGCTCGCCGAGACCAAGGCCGAGGCCACGGTCGACCTGAACTCGGTCAACACCCGTGACGAGCAGCGCGACGGCCACCTGCGTTCGGCGGACTTCTTCGACACCGAGAACAGCGGTCTGATGACGTTCGCGTCCAGTTCGTTCGACGGCGCCACCGCCAAGGGCACCCTGACCATCAAGGGCGTCTCCAACGAGGTCGAGCTCGACGTCGAGTTCCTCGGCATCGAGAACGACCCGTGGGGCAACAGCCGGATCGGCTTCGAGGCGACCACCGAGATCAACCGCAAGGACTTCGGCGTCGACTTCAACATCCCGCTCGACGGCGGCAAGCTGCTCGTCGGCGACAAGGTGAGCATCACGCTCTCGATCCAGGCTGTCTTCGACAAGGCCTGAGCAGAACAGCGGAAGGCCCCGGAACCTGACGGTTCCGGGGCCTTCGTCGTGCTGCTGCTCGTCAGATGCGCTCGAGGATCATCGCCATGCCCTGGCCGCCACCGACGCACATGGTGATCAGACCGGTGGACTTGTCGTGCCACTGCAGCGAGTTGAGCATCGTGTTCTGCAGGCGGGCGCCGGTCATGCCGAACGGGTGACCCACGGCGATCGCGCCGCCGTTGACGTTGAGGCGGTCGATGTCGATCCCCAGGTCCTGGTACGACGGGACGACCTGGGCGGCGAACGCCTCGTTGATCTCGACCAGGTCGATGTCGTCGATGGTCATGTTCGCGTGCTTCAGCGCCTGCTTGGTCGCTTCGACCGGGCCCAGACCCATGATCTCGGGGGACAACCCGGTGACGCCGGTGGAGACGATCCGGGCCAGCGGGGTCAGACCGAGCTCCTTCGCCTTGGTGTCGGACATGACGATCACAGCGGCCGCGCCGTCGTTCAGCGCGCAGCAGTTCCCGGCGGTGACGACGCCGTCGGGGCGGAAGACCGGCTGCAGTCCCGCGAGCGCGTCGTAGGTGACGCCGGCGCGCGGGCCGTCGTCGGCCGAGACGACGGTGCCGTCGGCCAGGGTCACCGGGGTGATCTCCCGGGCCCAGAAACCGTCGGCGATCGCCTTCTCCGCCAGGTTCTGGCTGCGCACGGCGAACTCGTCGAGCTCCTGGCGCTTCAGGCCGCGCATCCGGGCGACGTTCTCAGCCGTCTGGCCCATCGCGATGTAGATGTCCGGGACCAGGCCGTCCTCGCGGGGGTCGTGCCAGTCCTGACCGCCCTCGGCGTACTTCGCGCTGCGCACCTGGGCGTCCGCGAAGAGCGGGTTCTTGGTGTTCGGCAGGTGGTCCGAGGTGCCGAACTGGAAGCGCGAGACGGTCTCGACCCCGGCGGAGATGAACACGTCGCCCTCGCCGGCCTTGATCGCGTGGAACGCCATCCGGGAGGTCTGCACCGAGGAGGAGCAGTACCGCGTGATCGTCGTACCCGGGATCTCGTAGCCGAGCAGCGCGGCCACGATCCGGCCCATGTTGTTGCCGGCCTCGCCACCGGGCAGTCCGCACCCGAGGATCAGGTCGTTGATCGTGCTCGGGTCGAGCTCCGGGATCTTGTCCAGGGCAGCCTTGATGATCAGGGCGCTGAGGTCGTCGGGTCGGAAGTCCTTCAACGAGCCCTTGTTCGCGCGACCGATGGGGGTTCGGGCGGCGGAAACGATCACTGCCTCGGGCATGGGTTGGTTCTCCGATCAATTGTCTGTGAGATGGGCAACCCAGGAAGTGTTGCAGGGGTTGCCCCGGTTGATCCTAGAACCTGTTCTGGTGGTTGGATCTGGGTTGTGCGTCACACCTACGAGTGCCCTGTCCGGTGGGCCGACCTGGACCTGTTCCAGCACGTCAACAACGTGAGCTACGCCGACTACCTCCAGGAAGCCCGGATCGACATGTTCGGGGCGCACCCGGAGTTCGCCGGTGGAGAGGAGCTGGCCGACGGCGTCGTCGTGGTCCGGCACGAGCTGGACTTCGTGGCGCCGATGAGCTTCCGCCGTCGTTCGGTGCTGGTCGACTCCTGGGTGACCGAGATCCGTGCCGGGTCGTTCACCGCGGCGTACGAGGTGTACGACGAGACCGACGAAGGTCGCCGCACCTACCTGCGGGCGTCGACGCGCCTCGCCCCGATGGTGCTCGCGACAGGCGCCCCACGCCGGATCGCCGCGGCGGAGCGGGGCGTGCTCGAGCACTACCTCGAGCCGGCCGAACCCCGTCAGCAGCTGGTCTCGGCCGGGGAGTCCCGGCACGTCTACCCGCTCACGGTGCGCTGGTCCGATCTCGACCCGTACCAGCACGTCAACAACGTCAAGTACGTCGAGTACTTCCAGGAGGCGCGGATCTCCTACTCGATGTCGATGCACCAACCCGGTGACACCTTCGGCCAGTTCGTGGTCGCACGGACCGACATCGACTACCGCAGGCCGGTGACCTTCCGACGGGCGCCGTACGAGATCCACTCCTGGATCAGCCACGTCGGACGGACCTCGGCGATCTTCGCCGCCGAGCTGCGCGACGGCGACGAGGTCCTGGCGAGCGCCCGTGCGGTCACGGTCGGGTTCGACCCGGCGACGCAGCGCTCGGCGCCGGTGCCGGCGGACCACCACCGCCGGTTGACCGAGCAGCTCAGCCTTCCGGCGAATTGACCATGAACTGGGCTGCGTGCGTCACGTAGTCCCAGAACTGCGCGTCCTGCTCGGGGGTGAGCGAGGCCCCGTCAAGGGCGGTCCGGAAGGCCCTCAGCCAGTGCTGCGCCGCTGTCGGCGTTACCTCGAACGGCGCGTGCCGCATCCGCAGCCGGGGATGGCCGCGTTCGTCGGAGTACGTCGTCGGCCCGCCCCAGTACTGGGCGAGGAACAGCCGGAAACGTTCCTCGGCGGGGCCGAGATCCTCCTCGGGGTACATCGGCCGCAGCACCTCGTCGAGCGCTACACCTTCGTAGAAACGGTGGACGATCGCGGTGATCGTCCCCATCCCACCGATCTCGTCGTAGAAGGTGTCCATGGAGCCATTGTGCCGAGGCGGGTTCAGCGCAGCGCGGCGAGGTACCGCTCGGCGACGGCGGCATCACGCCGACGTGCCTCCCAGCTGACGCCGACGAGCAGCAGCGCGAGCCCGACCGAGCCCAGCGAGATCCAGCGGGGGAGCGCTGCCGCGACCGGTCCCAGGTGCCGCGCGGCGAGGATCGCGACGACGGTGGCGCCGGCCAGGAACGGTGCGCCCCAGCGTTCGGCGATGCCGAGCGCCAGGACGGCCAGGGCGGCTCCGGCGAGCAGGACGCCGCGCAGCGACACCGGGTCGTCCAGCACCAGCAACAGGCTGGGCACCAGACCGAGGCTGAGCCCGCTGCCCAGCGCGCGTCGGCTGGTCACCTGGTCGTCGTGCCGCAGTCTCCAGACCCCGGCAGCGAGCAGCAGGCACGCAGCCGGTACGGCGACCAGCTCCGGCGCACTCGCACCGTCGGCGAGGCGCAACGCTGTTGCGGTGCCGAGCAGCACCACCGCGAGCCAGGACAGCTGGTCGCGATCGCGGTTCAGGATCGAGACCAGCGCGACCGCCGAGCCGGCGATCGTGAGCGTCAGGGCGACGACCAGGTCCTCGACCGCGAAGAACGGTGCCAGCACCGCACCCAGCAGTGCGGCGGACTCGATCGTCACCCGGGTTGCCGGCGTTCGGCCCAGGGGGGCGGCGCTCAGTCCGGCGGTAGCCATCACCAGCGCCAGCGCCAGTCCGGCGGTGTCGCCGCGCGCGTCGGCGACGTAGGGCCAGTGCGTCGCCGCGAACCCGGCGAGCAGGACGGCCGGACCGGCCAGCAACGGCACCAGGGCACCGTCGAGGCGCTCGATCCGGGCGCGCGCGGCGGCCGTGGCAAGAACCGCAGCCGCCAGGGTGGCGAGGAGCGCGACCAGGAGGTGCGACGGGACCGCGAGCCGGAGGCCGAGCCCGACCAGGTAGTAGCTCGCCGCGAGTCCACCGGCGAGTGCTGGTGCGCGGGTGCGCGCCAGGAACGTGAGTACCGCGGTGACCCCGAGGAGCGCGACCCACGCCGTCACCGCTGACAGCAGGCTCGGCCGGTTCTCCAGCACCAGCATCACCAGGCCGATCCCGAGCAGCGGTGCGGCCACGACGTTCCAGGCAGACCGGGCGCGGGTGCGGGAGTCCTCGTCAAGGTGCCTGACCAGGCTCAGGGCGGTGAGCACGGCGACAGCAGCGATCACGGGGGCTGTCCAGGCTGCGAGGGTCCAGCTCGTGTCCGGGAGCCGCTGGCCGAGGTGCGCCCCGCGTGCCGGCGCCGTGCTCGGGAGCAGGGCCAGGACGCCGAACGGACGGACGACGGTGAGGACGACTGCCGTCACCACGGCAGCAGCGGTCAGTCCACCGGCAGGCCGCGCCCAGATCAGCGGAGCGAACGCGGTCACCAGCGCGAGCACGAGAGCGACCCCGGAGACCAGCAGCACCTCACCGTTGCCGGAGGCGTGCGCGCCGAGGACGAACGCGCTCAGGCTGACCAGGCTCGCGGTCGCCGCGGCGTAGCGGAGGGACGCACGAAGACGGCCCAGGAGCGTCGGCACCGCGGCCCACAGGGCTGCCACCAGCAGCGGCCACCCGTGCAGGTGGTGCCACCAGTCGCCGGGACCGACGCCGGTGCGCTGGAGGCCTTCGAGGAACAACACCCACCAGGAGAGTCCGCCGACGGCTCCGACGACGTACGCGATCGGGCGGAGGCTGCCAGCGCGCGGCCGGTCCAGCACCAGGCCGGCCGCGACCAGCAGCGGTACGGCGATCGCCGTGGCTACCGCAGCCGCCGGAGCCGCCCAGGCCTCTGCGGCGGTCACGGTCACCGTGCCGATCGCGGCGGCGATCACCATCCCGTCCAACCGGACGCGGTACTTCATGCCGGCCCAGGCGTAGGCACCGGCCGCTCCGACCAGCAGAACCAGTCCGGTCAGCCCGGCAACGTGTCGGGGATCGAGATGGCCGAGAAGACCGGCCCAGCGGGCCGCGACCAGGTCGATCGTCACCAGGGCACCGGTCAGCAACCACAACGTCTCAGCGCCGCCCCGGAGTGCGCGGCGGGTGAGGACGACCGCCACCAGTCCGACCAGACCGGTGATCCCCGTCATCACCAGCGTCCGACCGGCAAGGCCCAGCGAGCTCCAGTTCACCGCGACGAAGACCGTCGCCGCGACCAGCAGGCAGAGGCCGCCGACGCCGAGCAGGACGACCTGGACGGACAGGGACGACACCCCACGAGGCGCGCGATCGACGTACCTCGCGGGCGCCGGGGGAGCCTGCGGCAGTCCAGCGGTCATGGCCGTCGCGAACTCGGTGGCGGCGGGTACCGGCGCAGGTCCGCGACGTAGCTTCTCGACCAGGTCGTCGGCCCGGACCATGGTCGTCCACAGCTCGGACGCGTCCGGACCGCGCAGGGCCAGGCCGCAGCCGGTGCACGTGCGGGCCGGGTCGAGGTCGGCACGGCAGTCGGGACAGATGCGGGGATCAGCGAGCAGACTCATGCCTGCATCGTCGTCGGACCGGCACCGTCACGGCATCGGTACGGGTACTCAGCTCTGCCCGTCGGCCGGTGCGGGTGGACTGGTGGGATCCCCGTAGACGATCCGTTGGGGGAGGGGGGTGCTGATCCCCTCCCGGTCGAAGCGGCCCTTGATCCGCTCACGCATCTCGCGCGCGACGACCCACTGCTTCTGCGGCATCGTCTTGAGGGTCACCCGCACCACCACCGAATCCGGACCGAGGGACTGCACGCCCCACACCTCCGGCTCCTCGATGATCTTGTCGCGGTAGCCCTCGTCCTCCCACAGGTCGTGGGCGACCTCCTTGAGAATGCGCCGTACCCGGGCGACGTCCTCCTTGTAGCCGACCGCGATGTCGAGGACGGTGCGGGACCAGTTCTGGCTCTGGTTGCCGACGCGCACGATCTCGCCGTTGCGGACGTACCAGACGGTTCCGTCGACATCGCGCACCCGGGTCACGCGCAGGCTGACCGCCTCCACGACCCCGCTCGCATCGCCGAGGTTCACCGAGTCCCCGACGCCGTACTGGTCCTCGAAGATCATGAAGATCCCCGACAGGAAGTCCTTGACCAGGCTCTGGGCGCCGAAGCCGAGCGCGACCCCGATGATCCCGGCGCTCGCGATCAGCGGGGCGATGTCGTAGCCCAGCTCGGAGAGCGCCATGAAGCCGACGATCACGAAGATCACCGCGGTCGCGATGCTCTTGAGGAGGGCTCCGATGGTCAGCGCGCGCTGGGCGCGGCGGTGCTGAGCGGTGTCCCCGGCCGGCTCGGCGAACGGACCGCGCGCGAGCTTCGAGGGAAGGACCCCGTCCCGGGCACGGGCCACGAGCCGGTCGATCACCTTGAACAACAGCCAGCGGCCGACCACGGCCAGAACGACCAGCCAGGCGATCGCGAGCGGTTTGCCGATCAGCCAGTTCGCGGCGTGAGCGACATCGGCGTTCCCGGTCCAGTGGTAGACCGCCGCACACGTCCAGGACCGCTCGGTCCCCCTGATGCACGTGGTGGGCATGGAGAGGTCGAAAGGAGGCGGGAGCTGGACGGAGAACGGCACAACCATGTGACGGAGGCTACGGTCCGCGCGGTACTTGACCAAGCCTGGCGATGGTTATCCTTGGACGGTGAACATCCCTCAGGTGAGCGAGTCGGCCCCGAAGAATTCCCGTCGGGTCGCCCGGCGCGCCGCGGTGTCGGTCGCGGTCGGAGCTGTCGCGCTGCTGAGCCTTCCGGTCTCCGCGTTCGCCGACGAGCCCGGCGCCTGGGCGAACGAGCCGCACGTCTCCGGACTGCAGTTCCTGGTCGTCCTGGTCCTGATCCCGGCCGGACTGTTCGTCGCGATCTCCCTGCTCGCCGCGCTGCCGTCGCTGATCGGTGACAAGGGCTACGAGCCCGGTCAGTCGTGGCGCTCGGAGCCCGAGTGGTTCGGTGGCCCCAAGAAGGGCATCGAGGCCGCCGAGGAGCTTTCCCCGCAGCAGCTCGAAGCAGCAGAGACGGATCAGGGTGGTAGCAGTGGCCAGTGGTGACGGTTTCTCAGCCGACCAGCGTTACGAGATCGATCGCGCCATCCGCGCAGCCGAGACGCTCTGCCGCTACGAGTTCTCGGTCTTCGTCGGCCCGATCACCGGTGACCCGGCCCCGTTCGCCCAGCGCCTGCACGCGACGCTGATCGCGCCTGCGCGCAGCGTCCTGATCCTGGTCGACCCGGCGGCACGGCTGCTCGAGGTCGTCACCGGTGCCGTCGTACGCCGTGACCTGCACGACGACGCGGTGCGTCTGGCTGCCGTCGCGATGGAGTCAGCGTTCTCCGAGGGCGACCTGGTCGGCGGCATCATCCGCGGCGTGAACCAGCTCGCCGACGCCGCCCGCAAGCCGCAGACCCTGCACGCCTCCAGCTAGCTGTCGCTCGCGTCGGTGACCTGTCCGGCGAGGTAGCGCAGGACGTCAGCGCGACCCTCACGCACGTACCGGACCGCGCCGGGCTCGGCCTTGGTGGTCGCCAGCCACGCGTCGACCTGCTCCAGGAGCTCGACCGAGGCCAGCTGGCGGGGGAAGAGCAGGTTCAGCGCCGTGGCAGCCTTGTGCGAACCGAGGTGGTCCCAGAGCGTCTCCGCAGCCTCGAGGAACTTCGGGACGTAGGGAATCAGCACCTCGTCCTGACCGCTCGCCTGGAACGCGGCCACGATCGAGCGGTGGGTCTCGTTCGGGGTGTCGGTCCGGACGACCGCGGCATCCCAAGCAGCTGCCTTGGCCTCGGCGGTCGGCTGGGCGGCACGGGCCGCAGCCGCGTGCTCCTTGCCGGAGATGGTGGCGTCCGAGGCGAGCTCGTCGTCGATCCGTGAACCTGCGCGTCCCCGGCGGGCGAGCGCGGTCACGAGTACCCAGCGCAGGTCCTGGTCGACCGCGAGTCCGTCGAAGACGAGAGTGCCGTCGAGCAGCGCCTCGAGGTCGGCGAGAGCGGTGTCGCTCCGCGCTGCGCCGGCGTACGAGCGGGCGAAGGTGAGCTGTCCGTCACCGCCGGGCTCGGCGTCGCCGAGCAGATCGCGCAGACCGGTCTCCCACTCGGCTCGGAGCGCGGCACGGTTCGCGGGCGCGGAGAACGAGTTCACCGCCTGGGCGGCGTAGTCGGGGATCCGACTGATCCCCCACGCGTCGGTCTCCTGGCCGATGTTCGCCAGCACCAGGTGCACGAAGTCGGTCGCGCGCATCTCGGCGTCCCGGGTCATGTCCCACGCGGCACCCCAGCACAGTGCCCGGGGCAGCGAGTCGTCGAGCTTGCCGAGCCCCTCGACCACGGTGGCCAGGGAACGCGCATCGAGACGGATCTTCGCGTAGGCGAGATCCTGGTCGTTGAGCAGCAGCAGGTCCGGCTGCCGCTGGCCGACCAGCTCGGCGACCGCGGTGGCCGCGCCCTCGACGTCGGTCTCGATCGCCGTGCGACGGAGGAGACGAGGTCCCGCGGCGGTGTCGGTCAGGTCGTAGAGGCCGATCCCCAGGCGGTGGCGCCGCAACGTCGGCCAGTCGGGGTCAGCGGTCTGCAGGACCGAGAACGACGCGTAGCTGCCCTCGGCGTCCAGCTCGAAGGACGGAGTCAGGGTGTTCACGCCCGCGGTCTGGAGCCACTCGGTGGCCCAGCTCTCGAGCTCGCGGCCCGAGGACTTCTCCAGCGCTGCGAGCAGGTCGACGAACTCGGAGTTCCCGTAGGCGTGGTCCTTGAAGTACTGGCGCAGGCCGGCGATGAAAGGGTCCAGACCTACCCAGGCGACCAGCTGCTTGAGCACCGCGGCGCCCTTGGCGTAGGTGATCATGTCGAAGTTGACCTCGACCGCGGCCAGATCGAAGTTGTCGGCGGCGATCGGGTGCGTGCTCGGCATCTGGTCCTGGCGGTACCCGGTCTGCTTGCGCGCGTTGGTGAACCCGGTCCAGGCGTCGGTGTACTCGGTGGCCTCCGCCTCGGCGTGGTAGCAGGCCCACTCCGCGAACGACTCGTTGAGCCAGAGGTCGTCCCACCAGCGCATCGTCACCAGGTCGCCGAACCACATGTGCGCCATCTCGTGCAGGATGACGCTGCAGCGGAACTCGTAGAACGAGCGCGGCTGCCGGCTGCGCGGGAGGTACTCGTCGCGCAGCGTGATCGCGCCGGCGTTCTCCATCGCACCCATGTTGTACTCGGGGACGTAGAGCTGGTCGTACTTCTCGAACGGGTAGGCGAAGTCGAACGTCTCCTCGAAGAACGCGAACCCCTGCCGGGTGAGCTTGACGATCTCCGCGCGGTCGCGCTCGAGGAACTCGACCAGCGACTGGCGGCAGAAGTGCCCAAGCGGGATCGTGCCGAAAGCGCCCTCGTAGACGTCCTGGACCTCGTGGTACTCACCGGCGACCAGAGCGGTGATGTAGGTCGACATCGGTTTGGTGGCCGGGAAGCTCCACAGAGCCTTGCCGTCGGTGAGCGGCTCAGGGGTGGGCGTCGGGGCGTTCGAGACGACCTTCCAGCCCTCGGGTGCGGTGACCTTGAAGGTGAAGACGCTCTTCAGGTCGGGCTGCTCGAAGGTGGTGTACACCCGACGCGCATCGGGGACCTCGAACTGGCTGTAGAGGTAGACCCGGTCGTCCACCGGGTCGACGAAGCGGTGCAGGCCCTCGCCGCTGTGGCTGTAGGTGCAGTCCGCGGTCACGACGAGCACGTTCTCCGCGGCCAGTCCGTCGAGCTGGATCCTGCTGTCGGAGTACACGGAGGCCGGGTCGAGGGGAGCCCCGTTCAGCGTGATCGCACTGATCTCGGCCCCGACCAGGTCGGCGAACGTCGATGCGCCCGGCTCGCTGCAGCGGAAGGCGATCGTGGTGGTGGAGGCGAACGTCCTGTCGCTGGTCGTCAGGTCGATCTCGATGGTGTAGGAGTCGACGTCGAGCAAGCGGGCGCGGGTCTGCGCCTCTTCGCGCGTGAGATTGGTTCCAGGCATGCGAGGAATCATGTCACCCGCGTGGAAGCGCCCGATAACGGGCACGAGCTCGATCAGAATTACATGGTTGTAACGGCGTGTCGCACCGTTGTAGTTTGGTGCGGATGGTAGTCAGAGTGACGAAAGTTGCTCTAGCGTTCGGGTGTGCCTCCCCGTCGTTGGACCCTTCACGGACTCGTCATCGCGCTTTCCTGCGCCCTGATGACGCTCGCGATCCCGGCTCCCACGGCGAGTGCCACCTCGAGCGTGATCTGCACCGGCTTCACCGCCTGCGCCAAGGCCGGGTACGGCAGCTTCGGCTACGCGCCGACCAACTACAAGAAGATGTGGTGGCGGATGTACGCCGGCCACAACTGCACCAACTACATGGCCTACCGGATGATCCAGGCCGGGATGCCGTCGACCCGCCCGTGGTCCGGCAGCGGCGATGCACGTAACTGGGGCATCGTCTTCAGGTCCAAGACCAACCAGACCCCGGCGATCGGCGCGGTCGCCTGGTGGAGCGCCAACCACGTCGCGTACGTCCAGAAGATCATCGACGCGAACACGATCGTGGTCAGCGAGGACAACTACGGCGGCGACTTCGACTGGCGCACCATCGTCCGCAGCGGCGGTGGCTGGCCGACGGGGTTCATCCACCTCGTCGATCAAGCCGTTGCTCCGATCACGCCGCCCGTCGTGACCGGGACCCCGCAGGTCGACCAGCCGCTGACGGTGACGTCCGGCAAGTGGACGGCGTCAGGGGCGGCGTACAAGTACCAGTGGCGTGCCGACGGGACCTCGATCACCGGCGCGACCACGCCGACGTACACCCCGACGGCAGACCAGGTCGGCGACCTGTTCACCGTGAAGGTGACGGCGACCAAGGCCGGCTACCGGAGCGGTTCGAGCACGTCGGCCGCCACCGCCGCCACCCTGCCCGGCGTGATGAGCGTCGCGAAGTCTCCGCTGATCTCCGGGTTCGCCAAGGTCGGCGCTGTCCTGACCGCTGCCCCGGCGACCTGGTCGCCGGTGCCGACAGCGACGTCGTACGCCTGGTTCGCGAACGGGACCTACGTGCCCCGCTCCAACGCACCGACCCTCCAGGTCACCCCGGCGATGCTCGGCATGGGGATCCGCGTCGTCCAGACCGCGACCCGCGTCGGCTACACCAACGCACCGGCACCCTCGCCGCTGACTGCTCTCGTTGGCCCCGCGAACCTCACCCTCACCCGCGAACCGCACCTGGGATCGGTGCCGTTCGTCGGCGCGCCGATCACGGTGAAGCCGGGAACGGTGACCCCGTCGACGGTGACCACCACCTACCAGTGGTTCGCCGACGGGACCGCGATCCCGGGCGCTTCCACGACGACCTACACCCCGGTCGACGACGACCAGGGAGTGCACCTCTCGGTCCGGGTGACCTACGCCAAGCCCGGGTACACCCCGATCGTCCGGGACCTGGCTGCCAGTGCGGTGGTCCGGTCGTTCTCCCGGATCTCGGCGGTCTCGCTGGCCCACCGGCAGCTCACGGTCACCGTGCGCGCCCGTGGGGTCGAGTACGTGCACGGCCAGGTGACCGTGACCGGACCCAAGGGCCAGCACCAGACGCTGACGCTCAAGCGCGGCCAGGTCACCTTCGCGCCGGCCTGGCTGCACGCCGGCTCCAGGAACTTCACGATCTCCTACCTCGGCTCGCCGAAGGTCAAGGAGAACTCGGTGCCCCGCACCGTCGACATCCGCTGACCGGGAATAGGCCCGTCGGGGGGCCGGTTGCCACGAGCATGACGACTTCCGCCAAGGCTGACTTCTGGTTCGATCCGCTGTGCCCGTTCGCCTGGATCACCTCGCGGTGGATCCTCGAGGTCGAGCAGGTCCGCGACGTCGAGGTGCAGTGGCACGTGATGAGCCTGGCGTACCTGAACGCGGAGAAGGACATCCCCGACGGGTACCGCGAGCTGCTCGGTCCGGCATGGGGTCCTGTGCGGGTGCTGATCGCCGCTGCAGCCAAGCACGGCGACAGCGTGCTGTTCCCGCTCTACAACGCCTTCGGCACCCGGATCCACCACGAGAAGCAGCCGATCAGCCGCGAGATGATCGCCGCGGTGGTGGCCGAGGTCGGTCTCGAGCCTGAGCTGGTGGACGCGATGGACGACTCGTCGCTCGACGCCGCGGTCGCGAAGTCGCACCACGAGGGCCTGGACCAGGTCGGCGACGACGTCGGTACGCCGACCATCGCGATCAATGGGGTGGCGTTCTTCGGTCCGGTGCTGAGCAGCATCCCGCGCGGCGAGGTGGCCGGGAAGATCTGGGACGGGGCGCTCGCGCTCGCGTCCTACCCGGACTTCTACGAGCTCAAGCGCACCCGTACCGGCAGCCTCGACTTCAGCTGATCGGCACCGCCGCGAGGACATCGCCGGGCGTCACTAGGATTCGGGCATGACCCGAGTCCTCTCCGCCGTTGCCTGGCCGTACGCGAACGGGCCGCGCCACATCGGCCACGTCGCCGGCTTCGGTGTGCCCTCCGACGTGTTCAGCCGGTACATGCGGATGGCGGGCCACCAGGTCCTGATGGTGTCCGGTACCGACGAGCACGGCACCCCGATCCTGATCGCGGCGGACGAGGCCGGGATCACGCCGCAGCAGCTGGCCGACCAGAACCACCGGGTGATCGCCGAGGACCTGCGCGACCTCGGGATCTCCTACGACCTCTACACCCGTACGACGACGCCGAACCACACCGCGGTCGTCCAGGAGCTGTTCACCGGGGTCTTCGAGAACGGGTACTTCCTCGAGCAGACCGCCCGCGGCGCGATCTCGCCGTCGACCGGTCGGACATTGCCCGACCGGTACATCGAGGGCACCTGCTACATCTGCGGCTACGAGAACGCCCGCGGTGACCAGTGCGACAACTGCGGCAACCAGCTCGACCCGGACCTGCTGATCAACCCGCGCTCGAAGATCAACGGGGAGACCCCGGTCTTCGTCGAGACCCAGCACTTCTTCCTGGACCTACCGTCGCTGGCTGCCGCTCTGACGGTCTGGCTCGACGAGCGCGAGGCCAGCGGCACCTGGCGCCCGAACGTGATCAGGTTCAGCCAGAACATCCTCGAGGACATCCGCCCGCGGGCGATGACGCGCGACATCGACTGGGGCGTCCCGATCCCGCTCGACGGCTGGCGCGAGAACCCGACGAAGCGCCTCTACGTGTGGTTCGACGCGGTCATCGGCTACCTCTCGGCCAGCATCGAGTGGGCGCGGCGTACCGGGAACGACGACGCCTGGCGCGACTGGTGGAACAACCCGGACGCGCTGTCGTACTACTTCATGGGTAAGGACAACATCACCTTCCACAGCCAGATCTGGCCGGCCGAGCTGCTGGCGTACGCCGGCAAGGGCGACAAGGGTGGATCCCTGCACGCGTACGGCGAGCTGAACCTGCCGACCGAGGTGGTCTCGAGCGAGTTCCTGACCATGGAGGGCAAGAAGTTCTCCTCCTCCCAGCGCGTGGTGATCTACGTGCGCGACCTGCTCAGCCGCTACCAGCCCGATGCGTTCCGCTACTTCGTCGCGGCTGCCGGGCCGGAGAACCAGGACTCGGACTTCACCTGGGCAGAGTTCGTGCGCCGGACCAACGACGAGCTCGTCGCGGGCTGGGGCAACCTGGTCAACCGGACGGCGACGCTGATCAACAAGAACTTCGAGGCGATCCCGCCGGCAGCAGCGCTGACCGCCGAGGACCAGGCCCTGCTCGACGCGGTGGACGCCGCGTTCGGCACCGTCGGGGACCTGATCGGCAAGCACCGCCAGAAGGCGGCGATCGGTGAGGCGATGCGCGTGGTCGGCGAGGTCAACAAGTACGTCACCGACACCGAGCCCTGGAAGCTCAAGGGCGACGAGAACCGCGAGCGGCTCGGAACGGTGCTGCACGTGATCGCCCAGTGCGTCGCCGACCTGAACCTGATCCTGTCGCCGTTCCTGCCGTTCTCGGCCAACGCCATCGACGGCGTCTTCGGTGGCACCGGCGAGATCCAGCCGATGCCCGTGATCGTCGAGGCCGACGACCTGGACGGGGGAGCGGGCTACCCGATCATCACCGGTGACTACAGCGGCGCTCCGCGCTGGGAGCGGCACCCGGTCGTCGTCGGTACGCCGATCGCCAAGCCGTCGCCGGTCTTCACCAAGCTGGACCCGTCAGTGGTCGACGAGGAGCTCGCGCGCCTCGCTCAGTAGTCGGTGACCAGCGCACTGATCGACGGCAGCTGGGCGGTCGCGTTGATCACGACCGAGAACACGAAGTACGCGATCCCCAGGTCGTGGTGCCCGCTCACCCACAGGCCCACCGAGGCCAGGGTGAAGACGATGACCTTGCCGACCGGACGGGCCAGCCTGCCGCCGAAGCGGGCCTTGGGCGAGGCGAAGAGGTACCAGCCCAGCGTGGTCAGCAGCGCGACGAGGACGGCGAACCACGCGCCGGCCTGGTACTCGCCCCAGGTCGCCGCAGCCGCGATCGCCAGGAGCTCGTCGACGAAGACGAGGAAGAGAACGGACCAACCGAAGATCGCCATGACGGCACTCTAGGCTTGGCGGGTGAGTCTTCCGCGGTATCTGAGTGCCTTCTTCCTGGAGAAGTTCCCGACCGCGGACCGGGTGGTCTTCGAGCTCGTCGAGACCGGGCCCGACGGTGGACCCGGGGTCGCACTCGCGCGCACGGAGCGCGGATCCGGCGGCGGCCTCACCGAGGCACTGTTCGTCGACACCGCGGCCGGCACCCGCGCGTTCTCGGTCACGCTGCGCGAGCCTGACCGACCGACCGCCGAGTACGACGTCTTCGACGGCAGCGGGGAGGCGATCGGCTACTTCCGGCGCGATGGCGGCACCTTCCACCTCAGCGCGCCCTACCTCGATGCCAGCGGGTCGGCCGCCGACGAAGGCTTCGATCTCCACGACCAGGAGCACCTGGTGATGCATGTCGAACGAACCGCCGCGGACAGGACCCGGTACGTCGTGACGGTGCCCGATCGCCGGCTCGGACTGCAGCCCGCCGCCGCCCTGGTGGTCGGCATCGATCTGGTCGGAGGCCGCTGATGGCTCTGCACCCGCAGGCGCGGCGCGCGATCGAGGGGTACGACGACGAGCAGCCCGTCTCGGACCCGGCCTTCGACATCGTGGCGGCACGCGCAGAGGCCGTGACAGCCGCGGCCAGCGACCAGCGCGAAGACGTCGCCCGGGTCACCGAGATCTCTGCGGACGGCGTCCGGGCACGGTTGTACCAACCTGCCGGATCGGACGGGGTGATCGTGCACCTGCACGGGGGTGGCTTCGTCTTCCACGACATCGACGTCCACGACGCCGCTGCTCGACGGCTGGCCAACCGCGCCGGTCGCGCCGTCCTCAGCGTCGACTACCGGCGCCCGCCCGATCACCGGTTCCCGGCGGCTCCGGACGACGTCGACACCGCGCTGGCCTGGCTGGCCCGGGAGGGTGCTTCCCTGGGGTCAGCGGACCGACGTACGTGCACGGCGACAGCGCCGGCGGGAACCTTGCCCTGGTCGCTGCGCTGCGCAACCCGGGCACGTTCGCAGCGGTCGCGCTGACCTACCCGTTCCTCGATCCGACGGCGGGCTTCGACTCCTACGTCACCGCTGCCGACGGGTTCGCGCCCGCGGAGGCCGCCTGGTACTGGCAGCAGTACGCCGGCACGCCCGCCGACCTGACCGACCCCGATCTCGCGCCACTGCTGAGCCAGCGACTGGGCTCGCTGCCGCCGACGCTGGTGGTCACCGCCGAGCACGACCCGCTCCGCGACGAGGGTGAGGAGCTGGTGCGGCTGCTGGCCGAAGCCGGGGTCACGGTCGTCGGCACCCGCTACCTGGGCCAGGTGCACGGATTCTGGCGCCACGTCGACGTCTTCGACGCGGCGGAACCGTTGACCCGCCAGATCGCCGGGTTCTTCGATCAGCACACTGTCAGGCAGCACGCCTGACGGCGGCCCAGGAGCCGAACCGCACGAGGCCGAAGCCGACCAGCAGCCAGCCACCGAGGCGGACCAGCACGACCACGGAGTGGATCGGCCAGACCAGGAGCACCAGCGCGCCGACCACGAGCACGGTCGCCGATGCGACCGCGACCGGACGGGTGCCGGCGGCCTGCCCGGACAACAGCGTCGCCACGGCATCCGCGATCCAGCCGATCGCGGTGAGCGCCGCGAGCAGGCGGAGCGAGGTGAACGGGCTGAACAGGCAGATCAGGCCCACCACGAGCAGGTAGCCACCGAGGAGCCCGACCAGCGCCCGCTGCCTCGTGGCGAGCTCGCCGCGAGAGGCGACGGCGAGCTGACGCATGCCGAGCATGGTCAGGTGGAACCCGAACAGGGTCGCGACCACGGCCAGCGTGACGTCGGTCCAGGCGAGCACCGCGACGCCCAGGACGATCGCTGCGATCGCGGTCCCGACGGCGGCGCTGGTCTTCACGCCAGACATCGTATGCGGCGCCGCAACGAGGCGGTGCGATGATTCCTCGCATGACCGAGCCCGGCCGAGCACGCGGCGTGGCCCACGTCGTCGCGCTGACGCTGGCCGCGTTGCTGCTGCCACTGGGCATGCTGTCGTCGTGGTCGTCGGCGATCCTCAGCGACAACAACCGGTACGTCGATGCGGTCGCGCCGCTGGCGGACGACCCGGTGGTGAAGAAGGCGGTCGTCGACCACCTCACCGACCAGGCGCTGACGATGTTCGACCCGAATCGGTCGGCCGGGCCCTGCGGCACGACCGCTGCGGCGTCCGGATCCTCCGGCGGGCCGGGGGGACTGGGCGACATCGCGAACGCGCTGATGCCGCTCGCGGAGACGCCGATCCGCGCCATCGTGTCCGGGATCGTGGACAGCCCGGCGTTCGCGACGGCCTGGGTCGGAGCGAACAGGTCGGCGCACGACCAGCTGATCGACGTGCTCCAGGGGGACGACCGGCTCGTGGACTCCTCGGGGTGCGTCTCGATCGACCTCGGTTCCGTGCTCCGCGAGGCTGTTCCGCAGATGCAGGGGCTGTCCGGCTTCATCCCGGTCCCCAGCGGCAGGACCCCGGTGGCGAGCATCGCGGCGGGCAGGCTGCACACCGCACGCGTCGCCTACTCCGCCCTGAACCCGCTCGGCTTCTGGCTCCCGATCCTGTGGTTGCTCGCGGTCGCGGTGGCGTTCGCGTCCGGCCGCCGACGCCGGCGAACGCTGTGGATCCTCGGTGCGACCTCGGCCGTCGGCCTGGTCGTGCTGCTCGTGGGGCTCTCGGCGGTGCGGTCGTCCGTGGCCGGAGCGTCCGGCGACCCTGCGGTCACCCGCGCGATCTGGGACGCCGTGGCTTCCTCGATCCGCCACGGTGCGGTGGTGGGCCTGGTGCTCTCGGTCGTGGCTGCCGCGGCGGGGGGCTGGCTCGACAGACCTGCGGTCGAGCCCTCCTCAGAACCTGGATAACCTGACGCCATGCGCGTCCACCTGGGATCAGACCATGCCGGCCTCGAGCTCAAGGAGCACCTGCTCGGGTGGCTCCGCGAGAACGGCCACGAGCCGGTCGACCACGGTCCGTTCGTGTACGACGCCGTCGACGACTACCCGGTCTTCTGCCTGCGCGCGGCCGAAGGGGTCGTCCAGGATCCCGGCAGCCTCGGCGTCGTGATCGGGGGCTCGGGCAACGGGGAGCAGATCGCGGCGAACAAGGTTGTCGGTGTCCGGTCCGCCCTGGTCTGGAGCACGGAGACCGCCGAGCTCGCCCGCGAGCACAACGACGCGAACGTGATCTCGGTCGGTGGCCGGATGCACACGGTCGAGGAGATGACGAGCTTCGTCGGGATCTTCCTGGCGACCCCGTTCAGCGGCGAGGAGCGGCACGTGCGCCGGATCGCGATGCTGTCGGCGTACGAGAAGAGCCACGTGCTCCCGCCGCTGCCGGCCTCAGCCCAGGGTCACGGGCCGGATGCCTGAGGGGCACACACTTCTGCGGCTCGCGAACGACCTCGACGCAGCGTTCGCCGGGGGACCGGTACGGGTCACCAGCCCGCAGGGACGGTTCGCCGCGGACGCCGCTCAGGTCGACGGCTCGCCGGTGCTCGCCGCGACCTCTGCCGGTAAGCACCTGTTCGTCGAGTTCCCCGGAGAACGGTTCATCCACGTCCACCTCGGGCTGATCGGCAAATTCGACCTGCATCCCGGCCCCGGCGCCGTACCGGTCGGCCAGGTGCGGCTGCGGATCGCGAACGCCAGCACGTACGCCGACCTGCGCGGCGCCACCCAGTGCGACCTGATCGGCATCGAGAAGCGGGACGCGATCATCGGCCAGCTCGGCGAGGACCCGCTGAAGCCCGGTGCCGACCCCGAGAAGGTCTGGGCGCGGATCTCGCGCAGCCAGCGCCCGATCGGTGACCTCCTGATGGACCAGACCGTGCTCGCCGGGGTGGGCAACGTCTACCGCGCCGAGATCCTTTTCCGGCACAAGCTGCACCCGCTGCGCCCGGGCAGGTCGCTGCGCCGCACGCAGTTCCTGGCGCTGTGGGCCGACCTGGTCGAGCTGATGCAGTACGGCGTGGCCACCGGCAGGATCGACACGGTCCGCCCCGAGCACACGCCCGAGGCGATGGGCCGGCCGCCGCGCAAGGACGACCACGGCGGCGAGGTCTACGTCTACCGCCGGCACGGCCAGGAGTGCCTGGTGTGCGGCTCACGGGTCCGCACCGAGGTTCTCGTCGGCCGGAACCTGTTCTGGTGCCCTCGATGCCAGCCCGTGTTCCGCTCGCGGGCCGTAGGCTGATCACTGCCTTGACCCCACAACGCGAGGTGCCCTGATGTCGAGCCTGGACCGGTTGGTCGCGAAGCCTCGCGAGCGGTTCCGGCAACGCCGGGTGCGGTTGCAGCGGCAGATCCTCGACTCCGACAACCCGGCTCTGGTCTTCCTGGTGCTGCTCACGATCGCGGTCACCATCGGCGGCGTGCTCAACATGAACCTGGTTCCGCAGTCGGCGATGATCTTCCCGATCGTGCTCGCCAGCCTGTGGCTCGGTCCGCGCACGTTGCCGTGGTTCGTGGTGTTCACGCTGGTCGGCGTCGTGGTCCTGCTGTTCGCCCAGCCGGACGTGAACACCCGCGCGGTCGTCCGGATGATCATCACCTTCGCGATCGCCCTGCTCGTCATCGTCACCTCGTTCCGGCGCAACAAGCTGGGGGTGGCGGGCCCACGCGGTGAATCGATGTTCGTCGACCTGCGCGACCGGATCGCCCGCCAGGGCGCGATCCCGGCGCTCCCGGCGGAGTGGCACGTGGAGTCTGCGTCGCGGTCCGCCGGCGGTACGTCGTTCGGCGGCGACTTCATCGTGGCCAGCAAGGCCACCGACGGCTCGACGCTAGAGCTGATCGTCGTGGACGTGTCCGGCAAGGGAATCGAGGCCGGAACCCGGTCGCTGCTGCTCTCGGGTGCGTTCGGCGGACTCGCGTCCGCCGTCGGGTCGGACAGGTTCCTGGTGGACGCGAACGAGTACCTGCTGCGGCAGCAGTGGGACGAGGGCTTCGCGACCGCGATCCACCTGCACCTGTGCCTGGGCACCGGGGACTTCGAGCTGCGCAAGGCCGGCCACCCACCGGCGGTGTGGTTGCACGCCGGCTCCGGCCGCTGGTCGACGCTCGACTCCGACGGCCCGGTCCTGGGGCTGATGGCCGACGCGGCGTTCGAGGTCGTCCGCGGGCGGCTGCTGCCCGACGACGCGCTCGTGATGTACACCGACGGCCTGGTGGAGACGGTGAGCCGGGACATCGGCAGCGGCATCGACAAGCTGGCCGGCCGGGCTCAGCTGCTGTTCCCGCGTGGTTTCCAGCGCGGGGCCCGGATCCTGATCAGCGAGCTCGCCAGCAGCAACGACGACGGTGCCGTGCTGCTGGTCCACCGGCGCGTCCCCGACCTCAGCCCCGACCTCGAGAGGCAGTCATGACTGCGTTCGTGACCCGCTACGACTTCCGTGCGCCGGGGGAGGCGCTGGCCCGCCAGCACGAGATGTTCACGCGCTGCCTGGACCAGGTCGGGTACCTCGAGGAGCACGGGATGGGCGCGATCGTGCTCTCCGAGCACCACGCGACCGCGGACGGCTACCTGCCGAGCCCGATGATCGCGGCCGCGGCGGTGGCAGCGCGCACCAGCACGATCTCGATCTCGGTGGCCGCGCTGCTCGCGAACCTCTACGAGCCGCTGCGGCTGGCCGAGGACATCGCCGTCCTGGACCACCTCAGCAACGGCCGGGTGACCTACACCGTCGGACTGGGCTACCGACCGGAGGAGTACGCCGCGTTCGGTGCC
This sequence comes from Marmoricola sp., assembly GCA_025965315.1. Taxonomy (GTDB): domain Bacteria; phylum Actinomycetota; class Actinomycetes; order Propionibacteriales; family Nocardioidaceae; genus Marmoricola. The sequence goes on along the minus strand of JAOPXD010000208.1, from coordinate 5,817 downwards.
GACTGGAAAGGGCGCGGACGCAACATCGAGGAGATCATCGGCGTCCTGCAGCAGGCGTGGACGGGCGAGCCGTTCGAGTACCAGGGCCGCACCGTCCAGATCCGGCCGACCCCGTTCAGCGATCCGCACCCGACGCTGTTCTACGGCGGTGGTTCACCGGCGGCCGCACGCCGCGCAGCCCGGCTGGGGCTGCACTTCCAGCCGCAGGTCGCCGACCCGGCGTTGCGCGACCTGTACCAGGCACAGTGCCGCGAGCAGGGCCGCGAGCCCGGTTTCGTGATGCTGCCGACGCCCGGCCCGGCGACGATCTTCTGCTCCGAGGACCCGGACCGGTTCTGGGCGTCGTACGGGGGGTTCATGCTGGCCGAGGCGCGCGGCTACAACGCCTGGCACAACGACTTCAACTCGCTCGTCCGCGACACCTCCGACACCGTCGAGGAGATGCGGACCAAGGGCGTGTACGCCGTCTTCACGCCCGACGAGCTGATCGAGAAGTGCCTGAGCCGCGAGATCCGGGTGGTCAGCAACCACCCGCTCTGCGGAGGCCTGACCGAGGACGGTTCCTGGGAGAGCCTGCGGCTGATGTGCGAGACCGTGATGCCGGCGGTAGCCGAGGGCGTGGCGGCCGCGAAGGCTGCGCGCGTCGGCGCCTGACCTGACGTGGCAGTGGAGGGGATGACGGGAATCGAACCCGCGTAATCAGTTTGGAAGACTGGAGCTCTACCATTGAGCTACATCCCCGAGGCTTTCCGAGTGCTCGCAAAAGCCGCAGGCACATGGTGCCACAGGCGCGATTCGAGTCGCATGTCGGCTGTCCTCTAGACTCGGGCCTCGGCTCAGCGATGAGCCGGAAACGGGGCGTAGCGTAGTGGCTAGCGCGCCTGCTTTGGGAGCAGGAGACCGCAGGTTCGAGTCCTGTCGCCCCGACCAGGGATCGCAGCGGAACGGGAGCGGGAATGATCACCCTCGACGCGTTCAGCGCGACTCCGCCGTACGAACAGATCCGAGCGGCGATCGCGGCTGACGTCGACACCGGTGAGCTCCAGCCCGGCGACCGGCTCCCGACCGTACGCCGGCTGGACGAGGACCTCGGGGTCGCGACCAACACGGTGGCCCGGGCGTTCCGGGAGCTGGAGCAGGGCGGGGTCATCGAGACCCGGGGCCGGGCAGGCAGCTTCGTGACCGGTGACCAGGTCGAGCGGAAGGCCAAGGAGGCTGCTGCGGCGTACCTGAGCCGGGTGCTGGCGCTGGGTCTGAGCTCGGCTGAGGCGTTGGCGCTGGTGCAACGCCTGCACGACCGCCCTGTCCATTCGTCCTGAGTGATTTCCGGGGCACATCACGCCTGAAGTACGCTGACCTGTCGGTGTTGCGCCCTGGCCAGCCACTCGGCCGGCCAGCAGTGTCGCCCCGACCGCACCAAGACCATTCGCTACAAGGAGAACACCTGTGAAGAGCGCCGTCGAGACGCTGAACCCGACCCGGGCCAAGCTCACCATCGAGGTCCCGTTCGAAGAGCTCAAGCCGAGCCTGGACGCGGCCTACCAGCGGATCGCCAAGCAGGTGAACGTGCCCGGCTTCCGCAAGGGCAAGGTCCCGCCGGCCGTCATCGACCGCCAGGTCGGCCGGGGCGCCGTCCTGGACGAGGCGATCAACGACGCGCTCCCGAAGCTGTACGTCCAGGCGCTGCAGGAGAACGACCTCCAGCCGCTGGCGCAGCCGGACATCGACGTGACCAAGTTCGAGGACAACGAGACCCTCGAGTTCACCGCCGAGGTCGACGTACGTCCGACCATCGAGGTCCCCGACTACGAGGGCCTTGCTGTGCAGGTCGACGACCTCACGGTGTCCGACGAGGACGTCGACGTCCAGGTCGAGGCACTGCGGGAGCGCTTCGCGACGCTCAACGAGGTCGAGCGCGCGGCTGCGGACGGCGACATCGTCACGATCGACCTGATCGCCTCCAAGGACGGCGAGACCGTCGAGGGTGGCGAGGTCAACGGCTACTCCTACAAGGTCGGCGCGGGCGACATGCTCGACGGTGTCGACGAGGCCCTGCGGGGCCTGTCGGCGGGCGAGGAAGCAACGTTCGTGAGCCAGCTGCTCGGTGGCGACCTGGCCGGCGAGGACGTCGACGTCAGCGTCAAGGTCGCGACCGTGAAGGAGCAGGAGCTTCCCGCGTTCGACGACGAGTTCGCGCAGACCGCGTCCGAGTTCGACACCGCTGACGAGCTTCGCGAGGACGTGCGCACCCGCCTGGAGCGCGGCAAGCGCCTCGAGCAGGCCGCTGCAGCCCGCGACGCCGTCCTGGAGAAGCTCCTCGACGCCGCGGACATCCCGCTGCCTGACGCCGCTGTCACCGCCGAGATCGCTGAGCGTCGGGGCGAGATCGAGCAGCAGCTGATGTACCAGGGCATGACGATGGAGGCCTACCTGGACGACCAGGAGCAGACCATCGACGAGTTCGAGGCCGACCTCGAGAAGCGCGTCCGCGACGCGATGGCCGCTCAGTTCCTGCTCGACGAGATCGCCAAGGCCGAGGAGGTCGGTGTCGAGCAGGCCGAGCTCTCCGAGCACCTGTTCCGCCGTGCGCAGCAGTCGGGCCAGAACCCGGACGAGTTCGTTAAGCACATGGTCGAGCACAACCACATCCCCGAGATGGTGGCTGAGGTCGTGCGGGGCAAGGCGCTCGCCCTGCTCGTCGAGAGCGCGACCGTGACCGACGCGTCCGGCAACCACGTGGAGCTCAAGAACCTTCGTGGCGACGGCAGCATCGGTGAGCCCGAGGCCGCGACCGACGACGCTGCGGGCGACGAGCCTGCCGAGGTCGAGGAGACCACCGGGGACTGAGTTCCGATATTCAGTGTACGAACGTGCACTGAATGTGACGGACGCCGCAGCCCCGGATCGTTGACTTGCGATCCGGGGCTGCGTTCACTGTGGAACATGAGTACCCGGAGCGCGTCGACCTCCCCTGCGGGCGTTCTCGAAGCAGCTGCGCTCGCCGCAGAACACCTCGACCTGCTCGTCCTCGGAGCCGCGCGCGACATCCACGGATCGGTCGCCGGCCGGGTGCACACCGTCATCGACAAGGTCGCCGGGGGCACCACCGTGGGTCACCGGATCCACGACGGCATCGCGACCGGCGTCTACACGGGCATCGGCTTCGGCCTCCGGGCTGCCGCGAAAGGGCTGCGACGGGCCGACCGCTTCGGCGTCGGGCCCGACATCGAGGACTCCCCGCGGGGTCGCTTCGTCGTCTCCGCGGTCAACGGCCTGATCGGCGACAAGCTCGTGGCCGAGGGCTCACCGCTCGCGATCGAGATCGGGATCCGCCAGCACGGCCGCGACGTGCCGCTCACCCCGGACGGACTCGCGGCGGCGTACCCGGAAGCCTCGGACTCGCTCGTGGTCTTCCTGCACGGTCTCTGCGAGACCGAGAACTACTGGGACCGGCGTAGTCGCCCGAAGCGCGAGGACGGCACCACCACTGCGTCGTACGGCGCGCGGCTCGCAGCCGACGAGGGCTGGAGCCCGGTCTTCGTGCGTGCGAACACCGGGCTGTCCCTGGACGAGAGCGGCGTGGCGCTGAGCTCGCTGCTCAGCAGGCTCGTCGAGTCCTGGCCCACCGAGGTTCGGCGGATCGCCCTGGTCGGCCACTCCATGGGCGCCCTGATCGCCCGCGCCGCGTGTGCGGTCTCGCTTTCCGAGGACGAGCCGTGGACCGAGAAGGTCACCGACATCGTCACCCTCGGTGCTCCGCACACGGGTTCGCCGGTCGAGCGCACGATCGCGCGCGGGATCAGGGTGGCCGCGCACGCGCCCGAGCTGGTCCCGCTGGCACGGATCTTCGAGCAGCGCTCGGTCGGCGTCCTGGACCTCCACGACGGGATGCCCGAGGACCGCGCTGCGGTGCCGAACGCGCGCTACCACCTGGTCGCGGCGACCTTGAGCTCCTCGCCACGGCACCCGCTCGCCTCGACGGTGGGCGACTACCTGGTCCAGTACCGCTCGGCCGTGGGGCTGCTCCCCGGCGGCGTCGAGATGTTCCCCGGTGCCGATGTGCTGCACGTGCCGTGCGCCGACCACTTCGACCTGCTCAACCACGACGACGTCTACGCGGCCCTCCGCGGTTGGTTGGCCCGGACCCGGTGAGCCGTACGCCGGCGCAACACGCCGGCGATCAGGGTCACGGCCGTGGGCCGGCTGCGCCACGCCGAATCTGCTCTGGGCGAACAAGGGCCTATTGCCCGTGGATTTGCCGATGCGTCCGTCTAGTGTCAACGACGTGAACCAGATCCCCACACCCCAGATGAACACAGCGCCCCAGATGAACGGCGGCTCCGCGTCGTACGGGCTTGACGACCACATCTACCAGCGCCTGCTCAAGGAACGCACCGTGTTCCTCGGGTCCGAGGTGCGCGACCAGAACGCGAACGCGATCTGCGCCCAGCTGCTGCTGCTGTCCGCGGAAGATCCCGAGGCGGACATCTTCCTGTACATCAACAGCCCCGGCGGCTCGGTCGACGCGGGCATGGCGATCTACGACACGATGAACTACATCCCGAACGACGTCGCGACGGTCGGGATGGGCCTGGCTGCGTCGATGGGGCAGTTCCTGCTCTGCGCCGGTGCGGCCGGCAAGCGCTACGCGCTGCCGCACGCGCGGATCATGATGCACCAGCCCTCAGGTGGCATGGGCGGCTCGGCTTCGGACATCAAGATCCAGGCCCAGCAGTCGCTGCACATCAAGAAGGTGCTGCTCGAGCTGATCGCCCAGCACACCGGCCAATCGGTCGAGCAGGTCGAGAACGACGCCGACCGCGACCGCTGGTTCACCTCGGAGCAGGCCAAAGAGTACGGCTTCATCGACAAGGTGATCTCCAGCGCCCGTGAAGCCGCCGACGAGGGCCGTCCGGCCCGGAACAAGTGAGTGGGACAGACATGAACTACTACATCCCCCAGTGGGAAGAGCGCACGTCCTACGGATTCCGCCGGATCGACCCGTACGGAAAGCTCTTCGAGGACCGGATCATCTTCCTCGGCACTCCGATCAGCGACGACATCGCCAACGCGGTGATGGCTCAGCTGCTGTGCCTGGAGTCGATGGACCCGACCCGTGACATCCAGATCTACATCAACTCGCCCGGTGGCTCGTTCACGGCGATGACGGCGATCTACGACACGATGAAGTTCATCCAACCGGACGTGCAGACCGTCTGCCTCGGTCAGGCCGCTTCGGCCGCCGCGATCCTGCTCGCCGCCGGTACGCCGGGCAAGCGGATGGCGCTCCCGAACAGCCGGATCCTGATCCACCAGCCGTACACCGAGGGCACCTACGGCCAGTCGTCGGACATCGAGATCCAGGCGAACGAGATCCTGCGGATGCGCGAGCTCCTCGAGGAGCTCATCGCCGAGCACACCGGCAAGTCGACCGAGGAGGTCAGCCGCGACATCGAGCGGGACAAGATCCTGACGTCGGCCGGCGCGCTGGACTACGGGCTGATCGACTCGATCCTGGAGTCCCGCAAGGTGCCGGCGCTCGCCTGAGCGCGGGCATCCGCCGTCCGGGTTTCTGCCGTGTCCACCTCAACTTGTGACCGTATTCGTCGATGTGACGGAGTACGGTCAGGACAACGCGCAGCGCTTGGACCCGTTGGCACGTTCGTACAAGACACCGTGAATGGTGCCGGTCTCCGACCGGCCCGATTGAGGGGAGTGGCCGCCTGTGGCACGCATCGGTGACGGCGGGGACCTGCTCAAGTGCTCGTTCTGCGGAAAGAGCCAAAAGCAGGTCAAGAAGCTGATCGCCGGCCCAGG
>JAOPXD010000207.1 GCA_025965315.1 Marmoricola sp. | reverse complement strand
GTGACCGAGGGCACCGACGCGATCGTCGCCGCCGCCAGTGCCGAGGTGGTTCCCGAGCAGAAGTTCGACCGCCACGACCTCGCCTGAGGCGTCCTGCGCCGCTACAGTCCGAGGGTGACCTCGTCCGCTCGCTCCACCTCGACCGGCTCGCGCACTGCCGCGTACCTGGTGGCCGGGGCGCTGGCGACGGTTCCTGTGACCTTGGCCCTGCTCTTCGTCCTGAGCTTCTCGCCGGCAGTCGCTGCCGTCGCGATGGCCTGGATCACCGGGATCGTCTCGATCCTCAAGAAGCGCCAGGACGACCCGACCTGGGACCACCGCACCACCTCGGTCCGCTGAAGGCGGACTCGCCGGCATGAGCGGCGTCGAGGAACCAGGGCTGCCCACGCTGTTCGACTGGGCCGGAGGTCTGGCCCCGCTGCGCCGGATGATCGACGCGTTCTACGACCGGGTCGAGGCCGACGACGCCCTGTCCGGGTTCTTCCCCGGCGGGGTCTCGGAGCACCACCGGGCGCACGTCGCGGACTGGTGGGCCGAGGTCCTCGGCGGGCCGGAGACCTACACCGCCCAGCACGGCGGCTACGAGTCGATGCTGGATCACCACCTCGACCTGTCCATCACCCCGGCGCAACGGCACCGCTTCGCCTCCACGATGAGTCTGGCCGCGGACGATGCCGACCTGCCGGCGGACCCCGAGTTCCGGGCGGCGATCATCGGTTACCTCGAATGGGGCACCCGGCTCGCGATGGAGAACTCCCAGCACGGCGCCCGCCCCGCACAGCACGCACCGACCCCGCGCTGGGGTTGGGGCGTCGCGCCGCCGTACCAGGGCTGAGCCACCCGAGATCGATTCGGCAGATCGATCGCGAATCCGGCAGCGTCGGCCAATCGGTGGAGGTCGGCGACCGACGGCTCTGTGGCGCCATCGAGGTAACTCGTCAGCAGCGATGGGTCGATGCCCGCTGAGGAACTGAGCCGATCCGGTGCCCGGACGCCGTCACGAGCGTCTCGCGCTCGGCGATCCACTGCGCTGCGTCCACGTCAGAGACCGATCGCGACCAGACCGGGGCCGACGGCCGGCGTGACATCGCGGGCCGTCATGGGCTTGCTGCAGGAGTCGCACTCGAGGTGGACGTGCGCCTCACCGCCGCAGTCGCGGTGCTGGTAGAGCACCGGGGGCCCGTCGGGCGCCATGTACGCATCGCCCCAGTCCCGCAGCGCCATCAGGATCGGGTAGATGTCGAAGCCCTTGTCGGTGAGCCGGTACTCCTCGTGAGCGCCCTCGTCGGACTTCTGCTTGACCAGGATCTCGTGCTCGACCAGGCGGTCGAGGCGGTTCTGGAGCCGGCTGCGGGAGATCCCGAGCACGCTCTGGAACGCGTTGAACCGTCGTACGCCGGCGAAGGACTGCTTGAGGATCAGCAAGGTCCAACGGTCTCCGAGCACGACCAGCGGACGGGTGATCGAGCAGTACTCATCGGCAAGCTCTTCGTAGCGCATGACACGAAGATTACCCGAACGGTTCCTTTTTGAGACTACTTATGGTTACAGTTCAGTCTCAAAACAAGACCAAACCTGGAGCGCCCGATGACCAGCACCGATGACCAGTTCGACACCCTGACCCGGATCCTGGACGAGCGTTGGACCTGTCGGCAGTTCCTTCCCGAGCCCGTCCCGGACAGCGACATCGAGCGACTGCTCTCCCTGGCCCAGCGGTCCCCGTCGTGGTGCAACACCCAGCCCTGGCAGGTCGTCGTGACCAGCGGTGAGGCGACCGCGCAGTTCCGCAAGGCCCTCGCCGAGCACGTGATGGCCCAGCCCCAGGTCACCGACTTCGAGTTCCCGGCGGCGTACGCCGGCGACTACCAGGCACGTCGGCGCGAGTGCGGCTTCCAGCTCTACGACAGCCTCGGGATCAGCAAGGACGACGGCGACCGGCGGTTCCAGCAGATGCTGCGCAACTTCGAGTTCTTCGACGCCCCGCACGTCGCGATCGTGACCACCGAGGCCGACCTCGGCGTGTACGGCGCGGTCGACTGCGGGCTGTGGGTCAACACCTTCCTGCTCGGCGCGCAGAGCCTCGGGCTCGCCGCCGCTCCGCAGGCTGCCCTGGCGTCGTACTCGCCGTTCGTGCGGGAGCACCTCGGGATCCCCGAGAACCGGCGCGTGGTCGTCGGCATCTCGTTCGGGTACGCCGACCTGGCGCACCCCGTGAACGGCTTCCGCACCTCGCGGGCGAACCTCGACGAGGTCGTGAGCCGACGCGGATAGGTTCGCCTCAGGCCCGGGCTACCAGCGCGCCCGTCCCGGGAGGTAGCACCAACCCGTCCGCGTCCAGCACCTGCCCCTCACCGGCACGGAACAGGATCTCGCCCTGGTCGACGGCGAACCGGGCGGCGTCCGACCCGAAGTTCACCGCCACCAGCAGACGTCCGCGACGGATCAGCAACGTCCGTCGCTCGTCGTCCGCCTCGGCACCGCCGAAGGTGGGCGCGCGCAGCTCGGGAAGGCTCGCCCGGAGACCTGCCAGCTCGCGGTACGCCGCCAGGATCCGCGCGTGCCGACCTGCGTCGGGTTCCGACCAGTCCAGCCGCGAGTCCGTGAAGGTGGATTCCGCCTGGGGGTGCGGCACGTCCGCAGGATCCCATCCCATCCGCGCGAACTCGGCGAACCTGCCGGATGCCGTGGCCTCGCCGAGCTCGGGCTCGGGGTGCGAGGTGAAGAACTGGAACGGCGTCGACGCGGCCCACTCCTCGCCCTGGAACAGCATCGGGGTGAAGGGCGCCGTGAAGGTGAGCAGCGCAGCGACCAGCAGCATGCCGTCGTCGAGGTGATCGGTGAGCCGGTCGCCGCGGGCCCGGTTGCCGATCTGGTCGTGGTTCTGGCTGTAGACCACGAACCGCCACGCCGCGAGGTGCTCGACGTCGACCGGGGCGCCGTGGTCCTGGTCGCGGAACGACGAGTACGTCCCGTCGTGGAAGAACCCTCGGTTGTAGACCTTCGCCAGCGCGGAGACGTCCTCGAAGTCCGCGTAGTAACCGCTCGTCTCCCCGGTGAGCGCCACGTGCAGGCCGTGGTGGAAGTCGTCGTTCCACTGGGCGTCCATCCCGTAGCCGCCCCCGGCAACGGGCTGCACCATCCGGGCGTCGTTGAGGTCGGACTCCGCGATCAGGGTGAGCGGTCTTCCGACCTCGGTCGCCAGCTCGTCCACCTCCGCCGACAGCTCGGCCAGCAGGTGCGGGTCCGACGAGTCCTGCAAGGCGTGCACGGCGTCGAGCCGGAGCCCGTCGACGTGGAAGTCGGCGAACCACATCAGGGCGTTGTCGATGATCAACCGCCGTACCTCGGCGCTGTCCGGCCCGTCCAGGTTCAGCAGCGAGCCCCAGGTGTTGGCGCCCTCGGACTTCAGGTACGGCGCGAAGCGCGGCAGGTAGTTGCCCGACGGCCCGAGGTGGTTGTAGACGACGTCCTGGACGACCCCGATCCCGACCGCGTGACACGCGTCGACCAGCCGCTGGTAGCCGGCCGGGCCGCCGTACGGTTCGTGGATCGCCGACCAGAGCACGCCGTCGTAGCCCCAGTTCCGGACGCCGTTGAACGCGTTGACCGGCATCACCTCGACGAAGCCGACGCCGAGGGACAGCAGGTGGTCGAGCCTGCTCACCACACCGTCGAAGGTCCCCTCGGGCGTGAAGGTCCCGACGTGCAGCTCGTAGAGCAGGCTGCCCTCCAGCTCGCGACCGGCCCAGGTCTGGTCGGTCCAGCGGAAGTCGGTCGCATCGAAGGTCCGTGACCGACCGTGCACGCCCTCGGGCTGACGGCGCGAGCGCGGGTCCGGCAGCACCTGGTCGTCGTCGTCGACCAGGTAGCCGTAGTCGACGTCGGTGCCCGGCAGCTCCACGGTCGGGTACCACCAGCCGTCCGGTGCTCGCCGCATCGCGCTGACCTCGTCCCCGAACGCGAGCCGCACCGAGTCGACGTACGGCGCCCAGACAGCCGCGGTCGGCGGCGCTGGTCTCACGTCTCCTCCTGCACCAGTACGGCGACGGGGAGGTCGCGGAGCAGGTCGCCCAGATCGCCGGTCGTCGCGCGACCGTCCAGCAGGTTGTGCCAGGTCCCCTCGGGCAGGTCGAGCCGGGTTCCGCGCCAACCGCCACCGCGCTCGAGCCCGACGGGGAGCCGGGTCACCACCGCGATCACTCCCCCGCGATCGAACGCGAACGCGTGCGCGGCAGCGGGTCCGGTCGCCTCCACCGGGCGGTACCGGGTGAACAGCTCCGGTCGGTCCCGACGCAGGCGCAGAATTGTTCGCGTCAGCCACAGCTTCGCGGTCCCGGGATCGTCGATGCCGCCGGTCAACGTCGGGCAGTGCTCCAGACTTCCCAGCAGGCGCTGGTTCTCGGCGAAGTCGACCGGTCGGCGGTTGTCCGGATCCACCAGGCTCTGCTCCCACCGCTCGCTGCCCTGGTAGACGTCGGGAACACCCGGCACCATCAGGCAGAGCAGCTTGGCCGACAGCGCGTTGGACCAGCCGGGGTCGACCACCTCCGTGAGCAGATCGTCCAGGGCGCTGCGGAGGGTGCCGACGTCGAACGCCGCGTCGACGACCGCGTGCACCCGGCGCTCGAAGTCTGCTGCCGGGTCGGTCCAGGTGGTGCGCTCGTTCGCCTCGCGCATCGCCTTCTCCGCGTAGGCGTGCAGGCGTTCCCTGCTGGCCGGCCACGCGCCGACGATCGCCTGCCACAGAAGGTTCGAGAAGCCCGGGTCCGGGGTCGGCACGGCCTCCAGGACGTCGCGCAGGAACGCCCGCCAGCGATCCGGCACCTCCGCCAGGACGGCGAGCCGGGCCCGAACGTCCTCGGACCGCTTGGTGTCGTGCGTGGACAGCGACGTCATCGCGTCCGGGCTCCGACCGTTGCGTTCGGCCAGGGCCTGGTGGAAGTCGTCGGGGTCCAGTGCGAACTGAGCCGGGTCGGCACCCACCTCGTCGAGAGAGGTCAGCCGCGACCAGCGGTAGAAGGCCTGGTCCTCGACGCCCTTGGCCATCACCATCCCGCTGGTCTGCTGGAAGCGCTGCGCGGCAGGACGGCTCGGGTCGGCGAGGACCTCGACCACGGAGCTCAGCGTGGTACCGAGATCCGGGCGCGAGAGCAGTGCGGCTTCAGCGGCCTGGTCGAGGTGCTCGCGGCCCTGCGGAAGGTAGGAGCGGTAGACCGGGAAGCAGGCCAGCAGCTCGGCCAGCGCTTCCTCGATCTCGTCCGGTGTCGACGTGCCTGGTGCCAGCTCGGCGCTGACCTCGCGGACCAACCGGAGCACCTCGGAGCGGAGGATCCCGCGGGCGACCGACAGCTTGGTCGCATGGATCAGCTCGGGCCACCGGGTCACCGAACCGCGCAGGTCCTCCTCCAGCTCGGTCAGTGGCACCTCACCGGCGGGATCGGTCAGCACCCGGTCGATCATCGCGAGCACGTCGTACCCGGTGGTTCCGGCCGTGGCCCAGCCCCCGGGAAGTACCTCGCCGGGTTCGAGGATCTTCTCGACCAGGACGTAGGCACCTCCCGTGAGGCCGGCCAGCCGGTCCAGGTAGCCGGCCGGGTCGCGCAGACCGTCGGGATGATCGACCCTCAGTCCGTCGACCAGCCCGTCCTCGAACCAGCGCCGGATCTCGGAGTGCGCGGCGTCGAAGACCACCGGGTCCTCGACACGCACCCCCGCGAGGGTGTTGACCGCGAAGAACCGGCGGTAGTTGAGACGGCTGTCGGCGTCGCGCCAGCTGACCAGCTCGTAGTGCTGGCGGGCGTGCACCTCCTGGAGATCAGCGGTCCCCGGGTCGGCCGGCGCGGTGCCGTCGGCGAGCGGGAACCGGTGTTCGTAGTAGGTCAGGACACCGTCGTCGATCCCGAGCGCGGCGATCGCCCCGGTCCCGGGATCGAGGTCCTCCTCGCCGACCACCGGGAGCCGGATCCGGCCGTCCGCGACGTCCCAGTCCACGTCGAAGTACGTCGCGAACTCCGACTGCTGACCGCCGCGGAGCAGGTCCCACCACCACGGGTTGTCCGCGGGCACGGCAACCCCGACGTGGTTGGGGACGATGTCGACCAGGACCCCCATCCCCAGCTCGTGCGCCGCGTGGGACAGCGCCTCGAACGCCTCGGGGCCGCCGCGCTCGGGATCGATCCGGGTCGGATCGACGACGTCGTACCCGTGGTTGCTGCCCGGCGCTGCCTGCAGCACGGGTGAGAGGTAGACCCAGCCGACCCCGAGGTCGTGCAGGTACGGCAGCACGGCGGTGGCCGCTTTCAGGTCGAAGTCGGCCGAGATCTGCAGCCGGTAGGTGCTGCTGGGTGCCCGACCCGGGCCAGGAGGAGCACTCATGCGGGACCCGCCAGGGCGGCGACGGACGCGGCAGCCGACCCGTCCGGAGCGTCCGGGCGCGCGCGGTGCTCACCGAGCACCAGGATGCTCCGTCCGGCGAGGTCCAGCACCGAGCCGGCCGTCAGCGGCTCGGGCGACGCCGCGCCCGTGGTGTCGAGGACGACCTCCCAGGCGTCGGCGTACTCGGAGCCGGGAAGGGTCACGCTGACCGCGTCGCCGGCGTTGAAGTACAGCAGGAGGTGGTCGTCGACGATCCGGGCACCGCGGGCGTCCCGGCCGGCGATGCCGTTCCCGTTGAGGTACATCCCGACGGCGGTCCCGTCGCTGTCCCAGTCCGCCGGTTCCATCGGCGTACCGGCGGGGTCGAGCCAGACGATGTCGTTGAGCCGGTCGCCGTCGCCGGACCTGACCGACGTCCCGGTGAAGAAGCGTTGCCGCCGCAGGGCCGGGTGCTCGCGGCGCAACCGCGTGAGCGCCGCGGTGAACTCGACCAGGGGCCGGTCCGCGGCGGCCCAGTCGACCCAGCTCACCTCGGAGTCCTGGGCGTAGGTGTTGTTGTTGCCCTGCTGGGTCCTGCCGAGCTCGTCACCGTGCAGGATCATCGGCACGCCCTGGCTGAGCAGCAGCGTGGCCAGGAGGTTGCGCTGGTCCCGCGCGCGGGCCTCGAGGATCGCCTGGTCGTCGGTGGGGCCCTCGTGACCGTGGTTCCAGGACCGGTTGTCGTCGGCGCCGTCGGCGCCGTCCTCGCCGTTGGCCTCGTTGTGCTTCTCGTCGTAGGAGACCAGGTCGCGCAGCGTGAAGCCGTCGTGGGCGGTGACGAAGTTGATGCTGGCCACCGGGCGCCGTCCGGAGTGCTCGTACAGGTCGGCAGATCCCGCCACCCGGCTGGCGAACTCACCGAGGTCGGGCTTGCCGTGCCAGAACTCGCGGATGCAGTCGCGGTACCGGCCGTTCCACTCCGTCCACTGCGGCGGGAAGTTGCCGACCTGGTAGCCGCCGGGACCGACGTCCCAGGGCTCGGCGATCAGCTTGACCTGGCTGACCACCGGGTCCTGCTGCACCAGCTCGAAGAACGTCGCGAGCCGGTCCACCTCGTAGAACTCGCGCGCCAGCGTGGCGGCGAGGTCGAAGCGGAATCCGTCGACGTGCATCTCGGTGACCCAGTAGCGCAGCGAGTCCATGATCAGCTGCAGCGCGTGCGGGTGGCGGACGTTGAGGGAGTTCCCGGTGCCCGTGTAGTCCAT
>JAOPXD010000033.1 GCA_025965315.1 Marmoricola sp. | reverse complement strand
GCTACCAGACCGCGGGGATCAGACGCTTGTGGGTCCGGGCGTACTCGCTGTACGCGCCCCCCAGATCAGCGGCCAGAGCTGACTCCTCGACCTGGATGCGGTAGCGCAGCCCGACGAACGTCAGCACGGCGCCGAGCGCCAGTCCGAGCCAGTTGCCCCAGATGCCGCCGAAGCCGATCACGATCAGCAGGATCCCGGCGTACGACGGGTGCCGCAGGACCCGGTACGGGCCGGTCTGGATGACCGCCTGGTCCGCGCTGGTCTGGACGGCGTACGTGAAGTAGCGACCCAGGGTGACCCGCGACCAGATCCGCAGTGCCTCGCCGGAGACGACGACGAGGATCCCGACGATCAGGCTCGCCAGTGGTGGGTGGATCTCGGCGGCGTGCGCGAACTTGGGGGAGAGCGCCAGCAGCGCGATCGCCGGGATCATGATCAACCGGAGGAGGATGCCGCTTCCGCGATCCCTGTTCGCGGCGCCGGCCCGACTGCGGAAGGTGCCGGTCAGCTCGATCAAGGCGGTGACGCCGAGGACGATCCCCACGACCCAGACAGCAGCCGGATGGGACTCGAAGTACGGCTTCACCCCAGCCACAGCCGATGCGGGTGGCAGATCGCGGCGAGCTGCTCGAGCTCGCCCGGGCGACGGCTTGAGGACACACCCGTGTGATGCGCCGAACACTTGTCAGGCGGCCTGTCGGTGTTCTACAACTCTGCTGAGCATTCCGGTGGGTTGATTCCCTCAGGAAGCGTCGAGGGACGAACCAATCCGCTGGGCCCGCTGCATCGAACGACATGTCGTCAACGACCAGGAGGGAATCATGCAGATGTTTGACCGGCCGACCGTGACGCACTTCGAACAGGACGGCGTGGTGGTCGTGGCGCCCATCGGCGAGTTCGACATCGCCGGGACCGACCTGCTGCGGTCCGCGTTCGCCGACGCGATCTCCGCCGATCGCGCACAGGTCGTGCTCGACCTGTCCGGAACGACGTTCCTGGACTCGATGGCCCTGGGGACGATCATCGGGGCGGGTCGCCGGGCATCGGGCTGGGGTGGCTGGGTCCGCCTCGTTGCCCCGCCTGCGAACATCCGGAAGGTGCTGCACCTGACCGAGCTCGACAAGGTGTTCGGGCTCTACGACACGGTCGACCAAGCAGCTACCCACGATGTCGACCGGCGTTCCAGCACGCCGGGTGCGGTTTCCTGAGTCAGCGGAAGTCGGCACCCGCCTCACCGGGGTCGTAGCAACCCCAGCGGCTGGCTTCGCACCAGCGCGGAACGACTGCCGTTCATCCGAGCCACATGGCAAGAATAGGTAAGGATGAGCGCATGGTCGTCCCCTCGCAGGTCCACCGCGCGCTCGTACTGCTGCTCGCCGTCGCCGCCCTCGTGATGCTGTCGAACTCTCCCGCCAGCGCGAAGGACCGGAACGGCGTGGGTGGCATCCTGCTGATGCAGGATCTGATCGGATCACCTGCTGGCGAGTGTCAGACCGCGGACTACGAGTTCGACGACAACGGTTACGGCGCCGACTGGCAGGTCGAAGGCGACGTCGCCTCGCCGACGGGTACCCACGTTCGCCATTTCGTGCTCACCGCCAACCACAGGTTCGAGCAGCTCACGTTCTGCCCGAAGAAGGACAAGACCGGGGTGTACCAGGTGGCGGCCACGTACACCGGCACGCCGGTCAATCAGGCCACCCCGGTGTCGGCCGACTACTCCACGACGTTGACCTACACGATTCTGAAACCCACACCGACGGCGCTGAGCGTCAAGGTCCACCGCAGCCAGGACGCACGGTGCCCCGGCGCGGGCAACGCCCACTGTTGGCTGGCAACGGGCGACCTGACCGAGAAGCGGCACGGGATCGACGGGGTCTCCATCAGCCTCCAGACCTACCACTCCGGGCAGTGGCGTACGGCAGTGAGCTGCGGGACGGACCGAGGGCGGTGCGGCTTCTACGTGAAGACGACGAAGCGCTCGAACAAGGTCAAGTTCAGGTATCACTTCGACGGGGGCAACTACACGAAGCCGTCATCGTCGAAGGTGTTCCGGATGACCTACTGAGGCGCGGCCCGGCCGATTAGGCGGGGTTGGCCGCAGACAACGGGGCTAGAACACGTTCCAGTTTCGCGTTACCGTCGACCCATGATCTCCACCGTGGTCTGGGGGACCGGCAACGTCGGTCGGCTCGCTGTCCGCGCAGTTGCGGCGCACCCGGCCCTCGAGCTGACCGCGGTGATCGTGCACGACCCGGCGAAGGTCGGGCGCGACGCGGGTGACCTGGCCGGGATGTCGGACGAGCTCGGCGTGGCTGCCACCGACGACATCGCTGCGGTTCTCGCCACCCGGCCGCAGGCGGTCGTCTACGCCGCTTCCGGAGACATTCGCCCCGATGCCGCGTTGGCGGACGTCGTCCGGGCCATCCGTGCCGGGGCCGTCGTGGTGACGCCGGCGTTGTACGCGCTCTACGACCACAGCAACGCGCCGGCTGAGGTCGCCGACCCGGTCCGCGCTGCCGTTGCCGAGGGTGGTGGCTCGCTGTTCGCCTCCGGGGTCGACCCCGGCTGGGGCAACGACGTGCTGCCTCTGCTGATCAGCGGTCTCGGGACTGAGATCGACGCGATCCGGTGCCAGGAGATCTTCGACTACACGACGTACGCCCAGGAGGACTCGGTCCGGTTCCTGATCGGGATGGGCCAACCGATGGACTACGACGCCCCGATGATCTCGCCGTCGGTCCCGACGATGGTCTGGGGCGGACAGGTCCGGATGATGGCCCGCGCCCTCGAGGTCGAGCTCGACGAGATCCGGGAGATCGTCGAGCGGCGACCGCTGGAGACACGCGTCGACACCGAGGCGATGGGCGCCTTCGAGGCAGGGACCCAGGGCGCCATCCGCTTCGAGGTCCAGGGCATCGTCGACGGCGATCCGCGGATCGTCGTGGAGCACATCACCCGGATTCACCCCTCGTGCGCGCCCGACTGGCCGGTGCCACCCTCGGGCGACGGTGCCCACCGGGTGATCATCGAGGGGAACCCGCGGATCGAGGTCAGCGTGGAGGCCACCGACGAGGAGGGGAACCGCGCCGACGGCGGCAACGCCACGGCGGTCGGCCGGCTCGTCGGAGCGATCGACTGGCTCGTCGCTGCCGACCCCGGCCTGTACGACGCCCTGGACATCCCGCTGCGACCCGCGGCCGGAAAGCTTGGAAGGCTCGACCGATGAGGAGCACGCGATGAGGATCGACATCCCCGAGGGCAAGGACCCGATCAACTACGTCTGGGGCGAGATGGTCCCGGGCATCGGGATCGCCGCGTCGATGTTCGCGATGGCGGTCTACGAGCACAGCACGCTCGGCCTGCGCGAGTTCGAGGCGGCGCGGCTCACGATCGCCCAGGTCAACGGCTGCCTGTTCTGCCTGGACTGGCGTACCGAGCGCGACGGCGTGAAGGTCGAGGAGGAGTTCGCGGCAGCCGTCTCGGACTGGAGGACCACCGAGCTGTTCGACGACCGCACCCGGCTGGCCGCCGAGTTCGCGTTGCTCTACGCGACCGACCACCACGCGATCGACGACGCGTTCTGGGACCGGATGTTCGAGCACTACACCCAGGCCGAGACCGTCGAGCTGAGCATGTGCATCGGCTCCTGGATGGGCTTCGGGCGGCTGAACCGGATCTACGGGCTGGACGCGGCCTGCGTTCTGCCGACGCACTGAGTCGGAAACCCGTTCAACTCGGCGGCGTGTGCGTCGATACGATCATCGAGCACATCCACCACTCGAGGGAGCACCCGTGTCCGACGTACTCGTCACCGTGATCAGTTCAGCCGGAAAGGCCGAGCAGACGGTGACCACGGGCACGCGTGCCTGGGAGCTCTTCACCGAGGCGCCCGAGGTCATCGCGGCTCGCGTGGATGGTGCGTTGAAGGATCTCGCCTACGAGCTCACCGCGGGCGACGAGGTCGAGGGCGTCCTGATCGACAGCAAGGACGGCCGCGACATCCTGCGGCACTCGACCGCGCACGTGATGGCCCAGGCCGTCCAGGACCTGTACCCGGACGCCAAGCTCGGGATCGGACCGCCGATCGAGAACGGCTTCTACTACGACTTCGACGTCGAGGTGCCGTTCGTACCGGCCGATCTGGAGAAGATCGAGTCCCGGATGCGCAAGATCGTCAAGGAGAACCAGAAGTTCTCGCGACGGGTCACCACCGACGACGACGCCCGTACCGAGCTCGCCGACGAGCCCTACAAGCTCGAGCTGATCGGGCTCAAGGGCGGGGTCTCGACAGGCTCGACCGACGAGATCGCCGAGGGCGCGAGCGCCGAGGTGGGCGCCGGCGAGCTGACCATCTACGACAACCTCGACCGCAACGGCGAGATCGCCTGGAAGGACCTGTGCCGCGGTCCGCACCTGCCGACCACCAAGCGGATCCCTGCCTTCAAGCTGATGCGGTCCGCGTCGGCGTACTGGCGCGGGGACGAGAAGAACAAGCAGCTCCAACGGATCTACGGCACCGCGTGGGAGACCAAGGAAGCGCTCGACGAGCACCTGCACCGGATCGACGAGGCGGAGCGCCGCGACCACCGCAAGCTCGGCCGTGAGCTGGACCTGTTCAGCTTCCCCGACGAGATCGGATCCGGCCTCGCGGTCTTCCACCCCAAGGGCGGCGTCCTGAAGCGGGTGATGGAGGACTACGTACGGACCCGGCACATCGAGGAAGGCTTCGACTACGTCGGCACCCCGCACATCACCAAGGACCAGCTCTTCTACACCTCGGGCCACCTGCCTTACTACGCGGACACGATGTTCCCGCCGATGGAGTTCGAAGGCTCGAACTACATGGTCAAGCCGATGAACTGCCCGATGCACAACCTCATCTACAAGTCTCGCGGGCGTTCCTACCGCGAGCTCCCGCTGCGGTTCTTCGAGTTCGGATCGGTGTACCGCTACGAGAAGTCCGGGGTGGTGCACGGCCTGACCCGGGTACGCGGGATGACCCAGGACGACTCGCACTCCTACGTCACCGCCGAGCAGGCTCCCGGCGAGATCAAGCACCTGCTGAACTTCGTGCTCGGCCTGCTCCAGGACTTCGGCCTCGACGACTTCTACCTCGAGCTCTCCACCCGCGACGACTCCAAGCCCGACAAGTTCGTCGGCTCCGACGAGGACTGGGCCATCGCGACCAAGGTGCTCGAGGACGTCTGCATCGAGTCCGGTCTCGAGCTGGTCCCGGACCCGGGCGGGGCGGCGTTCTACGGCCCGAAGGTCTCGGTCCAGTGCCGCGACGCGATCGGCCGTACCTGGCAGATGTCGACGATCCAGTACGACTTCAACCAGCCCGCGCGCTTCGAGCTCGAGTACAACGGCGCCGACGGGGCCAAGCACCAGCCGGTGATGATCCACTCGGCCAAGTTCGGGTCCCTGGAGCGGTTCTTCGGCGTCCTGGTCGAGCACTACGCCGGTGCGTTCCCGCCGTGGTTGGCGCCGGTCCAGGTGCAGGCGATCCCGGTCGCCGACACCTTCGCGGACTACCTGTACGACGTGGCCAAGAAGATGAAGGCCGCGGGCCTGCGGGTCGAGGTCGACGACTCGGACGACCGGATGCAGAAGAAGATCCGCAACGCGCAGCTGCAGAAGGTGCCGTTCATGATGATCGCCGGCGCTGACGACGTCGATGCCGGGGCTGTCTCGTTCCGCTACCGCGACGGTCGCCAGGACAACGGCGTGCCGATCGACGAAGCCATCGCCAGGGTCGCGCAGGCGGTCGCGGATCGCGTCCAGGTGTAGTGGTGGCCGACTCACACCACCAGGACGGGCTGGGCGAGCCCGACCAGCTCGAGCGGCTCTGGACACCGCACCGGATGGCCTACATCCGAGGTGAGAACAAACCGGTCGACGGCTCCGAGGAGGAGTGCCCGTTCTGCCGGATCCCGGACCTGCCCGACGAGGACGGCCTGGTCGTCCACCGCGGCGAGCTCGTGTACGCCGTCCTGAACCTGTACCCGTACAACTCCGGGCACCTGCTGGTCTGCCCGTTCCGGCACGTCGCCGACTACACCGACCTCACCGACGAGGAGACGGTCGAGGTGGCCGCGATGACGCAGACAGCGATGCGGACGATTCGTGCCGTCAGTGGTGCCCAGGGCTTCAACCTCGGGATGAACCAGGGGCCGATCGCGGGTGCCGGGATCGCCGCGCACCTGCACCAGCACGTGGTGCCGCGCTGGTCCGGCGACGCGAACTTCATGCCGGTGATCGGCCGGACCAAGCCGTTGCCGCAGCTGCTCACCGAGACGCGGCGGCTGCTTGCCGAGGCGTGGTCCAGCGCCGGCTGACCAGCAATTCACGCCGTCAGTAACCGGCGACCTTCGGCGAAGAACGCGACCAGCTCACTGACGGTGCCGGGGACCGGGATCGCGGCGCCGAACGACTGGTTCCAGAACGTGTCCGGCGTGAACGTGTCCCAGGGGCCGACGTACGCGTACGGGCGGTCGAGGGCGCTGTCGCCGGGGGAGACCCCGTAGTTCACCCGGTCGGCGTCGACCGAGATGCCGAGATCGAAGTGCTCGGGCCACAGGATCGGCGTCTGGTCCGGGGCGAGCTGGCGCAGCGCGGCGTCGCCGACGGCGTAGGCCGCCGCGATCAGCGCCGCGTCTGCAGCGGTCACGCTGAGAACCTCGTCGGGATCGACGCCGGCGCCGTCGGCGTACACGTGCGTGAGCGAGCACGGCACGAACCCGAGCTCGTCCGCGATCTGCCGCAGGGTGCTGCCGTGGATCGGAACGCTGCGGTCGCCGACGACCACGTCGGTGCCGACGAGACGGTGGTCCGGCAGCCGCGTCGTGGCGAACCCGGACGGGGTCGGTCGCAACGTGATCGTGCCGCTGGCCGCGTGCTGCGGGCCGGCGAGAAGCAGCTCGGCGACGCCGTGCAGCGCTCGTCGCGACGCGGTGAAGGTGTCCTCGGCGGTCATGGTGCGACCCTAGTGAGCGCGGCCCGCGACCGATGGATCCTCGTCCGCTAACCTGCTGCCACCATGCTCGAGAGATTCCGTCAGTTCTGGACCAACATCTGGGCGCCGCTCGGCGACCTGTTCCTGCGATGGGGGATCAGTCCCAACACGGTGACGTTCGTCGGCACCGTGGGAGTCTCCGCGGGCGCGCTGGTCTTCTTCCCGCAGGGCAAGCTGCTCATCGGCGTCCTGGTGATCACGGCGTTCGTGTTCAGCGACATGATCGACGGGTACATGGCCCGCAAGAGCGGACAGGTGTCGACGTTCGGGGCGTTCTGGGACTCGACGCTCGACCGGATCGGGGACGCCGCGATCTTCGGGGGCCTGGCGATGTTCTACGTCGGACCCGGGGACAACAGCTGGTACGCCGCGCTGGCGATCTACTGCCTGAGCATGGGTTCGGTGACGTCGTACGCACGCGCCAAGGCCGAGTCGCTCGGGATGCAGGCCAAGGTCGGCATCGCCGAACGCGCCGACCGGCTGGTCGCGATCCTGGTGATCACCGGCCTCGCCGACATCGTCAACAAGCTCGGGGTCGGCAAGGATGCGCTCCAGGCGATCCCGGTCACCCTCGGCGCCCTGGCTGTGGCGAACACGGTCACCGTGATCCAGCGGGTGCTGGTCGTCAGGGAGCAGGCGATCGTCATCGACGCCGCCCGCGCAGCGTCCGAGAACTGATCCCGACCGCCGTTCACGCCTGAGCCCCGGGCAGAATCCGGTGGCGCCGCGGACGTAAACTTCTCCTATGGCTCCAGACTCCCTCACCCCTGACCTCGACTCCACCAGCACCGGCACCTCGCGCGTCAAGCGCGGCATGGCAGAGATGCTGAAGGGCGGCGTGATCATGGACGTCGTCAACGTCGATCAGGCCAAGATCGCCGAGGACGCCGGCGCGGTCGCCGTGATGGCACTCGAGCGCGTTCCTGCTGACATCCGCGCCCAGGGTGGCGTGAGCCGGATGAGCGACCCGGACATGATCGACGCGATCATCGAGGCGGTCTCGATCCCGGTGATGGCCAAGGCCCGGATCGGCCACTTCGCCGAGGCCCAGGTGCTGCAGAGCCTCGGGGTCGACTACATCGACGAGTCCGAGGTGCTGACCCCGGCCGACTACGCCAACCACATCGACAAGTGGGCCTTCACGGTTCCCTTCGTGTGCGGTGCAACAAATCTCGGTGAGGCGCTGCGCCGGATCACCGAGGGCGCGGCGATGATCCGTTCCAAGGGCGAGGCCGGCACCGGTGACGTGTCCAACGCGGTGACCCACATGCGCACCATCCGCGGCGAGATCCGTCGGCTCGGTGCCCTGCACGACGACGAGCTGTACGTCGCCGCCAAGGAGCTCCAGGCGCCGTACGAGCTGGTCAAGGAGGTTGCCGAGAACGGCAAGCTCCCGGTGGTGCTGTTCGTCGCCGGCGGGATCGCCACCCCGGCGGACGCAGCGATGATGATGCAGCTCGGGGCCGAGGGCGTCTTCGTCGGCTCCGGGATCTTCAAGGCCGGCAACCCCGAGCAGCGCGCCGCCGCGATCGTGAAGGCCACCACCTTCCACGACGACCCCGACGTGATCGCCAAGGTCTCCCGCGGTCTGGGCGAGGCCATGGTCGGCATCAACGTCGAGGACATCCCGCAGCCGCACCGCCTGGCCGAACGCGGCTGGTAAGCGCGGCTGGTGATGGCTCGGCCGGACCGCCGTACGGCTGATCTCCGGTCGTGGGTCGGCACGCTGGTGCGTTCCGGCCTGGGTACGTCGCAGGACGTGCTGGACCAGGTCGTCGAGGCGGTCCGTGCTGATCTGGGCCCGGACGACGCCGCGGACCGCGCTGCCCGGTGGATCGCCGAGGCCGAGGCTGACTGGGTCGCCGACGCGGCGACGTGGCCGGACGTGACGGACTACGACCGCCTGCAACGCACGTTCGCCGCTCTCGACGCGGGCGGCATCGCGGTCCTGCAGGGGTGCATCGACCACTGGGCGGCGCGGGACCTGCTCGCCGGCACGGACCCCGCTCCGCGCGGGGTGGCGTGGTTCACCCCGCCGGACGTCTGGCACGCGGTGGACGAGGGCATGCTCGAGGTCAACCTCTGGCACGGCAGCACCGCGAACGCGGCACCGGGGGACCAGCTGCTCGGCGACGTGATCGCTGCCTTCGCCGCGGCAGACCTCGAGGCCCACTTCGACGAGGGCCGGATCGAGGTCTCGGCCTTCTGGCAGCGACGTCCGTCGCGCTGGTCGCTGTGAGCCGAGCCACATCCGCCGCGGGGATCCAGGTATATGTAACGCGAAGTCACGGATAACGCTTTACATGTGACACCGTGTCTCACTAACCTCTGAGGAGTCAGGCAACGACGTCCGAGGAGCACCCGATGACCGCGATCCAGACCTACGAAGAGAAGCTGCTGACCCTGTCCGAGGGCTCGGTCCACCAGCACTTCGACCCGTGGACCGACATCGCCTGGGACTCCCCGGACTACGCGATCCACGCGGACGACCCGCGCTGGGTGCTCCCCAAGGCAGACGCCCTGGGTCGGAGCGAGTGGTACCGGTCGCTGCCGTTGGACCGTCAGATCGAGATCGGCATCTGGCGTCAGGCCAACGTCGCCAAGGTCGGCCTGCAGTTCGAGAACATCCTGATCCGCGGGCTGATGGAGTACGTGATCGGTCTGCCGAACGGGTCTCCCGAGTACCGCTACGTCACCCACGAGGCGACCGAGGAGACCCACCACACCCAGATGTTCCAGGAGTTCGTGAACCGGACCGGGGTCGACGTGCCCGGCGGGCCGCGCTACTTCCGGGCCGTCGCACCGTTCCTGCCGCTGGCGGCCCGTCCGCTCTCGATCGTCTTCTTCATGGGCGTGCTCGCCGGCGAGGAGCCGATCGACCACCTGCAGAAGGCGATCCTGCGCGAGGGTGACGCGATGCACCCGCTGCTGCAGCGGATCATGCAGATCCACATCGCCGAGGAGGCCCGGCACATCTCCTTCGCGCACGAGTACCTCAAGCGCAACGTGCCCAAGGTCGGCCGGGTCCGCAAGGCCGTCCTGTCGGTGGTCTTCCCGGTGATCATGCGTGTCCTCGGCGACGCGATCATGATCCCCGGCACGGAGATGACCAAGCAGGTGGGCGTGCCGAAGAAGGTCCTCAAGGACGTCTTCTGGGACAGCCCTGAGGCCCGGGTGATGCTGCGCGACGTGTTCTACGACGTGCGCGCCCTGGCCGACGAGCTCGACCTGATGAACCCGGTCTCCCGCCGGGTCTGGAAGGCGCTGAAGATCGACGGCCGTGGCGCCAGGTTCCGCAGCCAGCCTGCTGCCTCAGCTGCCTGATCCGTCCCTCCGCCTGACCTGGTCTCGGCTCCGAGAGAGGTTCGCCATGCCGTACGTCGTCACCCAGTCCTGCTGCAGCGACGCGTCCTGCGTCGTCGCCTGCCCGGTCAACTGCATCCACCCCGCCCCCGGGGAGCCCGGCTTCGCCGAGGCCGAGATGCTGTACGTCGACCCCCAGGGCTGCGTCGACTGCGGTGCCTGCGTGACCGCCTGCCCGGTGGACGCGCTCAAGCCGCACACCAAGCTGACCGAGGCCGAGCTGCCGTTCCTCGAGCTCAACCGGCTCTACTTCACCGAGCAGGCGCACGCCGACCGCACCCCGCTCGCCCTGGTCGAGGCGCCGCGACCGATGCCGCGCGCGATCCGGGTCGCCGTTGTCGGAGCCGGTCCGGCCGGGATGTACGCGGCCGACGAGCTGCTCAAGCACGCCGGCGTCTCGGTCGACGTCTACGACCGTCTCCCGACGCCGTACGGGTTGGCCCGCGCCGGGGTCGCGCCGGACCACCAGCACACCAAGCAGGTGGCGGCGCTGTTCGCCGCCATCGAGCGCCAGCCCGGCTTCGGCTACCGGCTCAACGTCGAGGTCGGCCGGGACATCTCGCACGAGGACCTCGCATCCCGGTACGACGGGGTCATCTACTCGGTCGGCGCCTCGCTGGACCGCGGCCTCGGTATCGAGGGCGAGGACCTGATCGGCAGCGTCTCGGCGACCGAGGTCGTCGCCTGGTACAACGGCCACCCGGAGAGCCAGGACGTGCCGGTCGACCTGGGTTCGGATCGGGTGGTCGTCGTCGGCAACGGCAACGTCGCCCTCGACGTGGCCCGCATCCTCACCGCGGACCCCGAGACGCTCCGAACGACCGACATCGCCGAGCTGCCCCTGGCGACCCTGCGCGGGAGCCGCGTCCGCGAGGTGCTCGTGCTGGGCCGTCGAGGTCCGGCGCAGGCAGCGTTCACGATGCCCGAGCTGGTCGGCCTCGCGGGCCTGCGCGACATCGACGTCATCGTCGACGCCGGCGGCGAACCGATCGTCGCCGACACCGCCAAGACCCGGTTGCTCGCCGAGCTGGCGGCCCGGACGCCTGATCCCGAGCGTCGGCGCATCGTCCTGCGCTTCAACACCGCGCCGGTCCGGATCCTCGGCGACGAGCACGTCACCGGGATCGAGGTCACCCGTACCCGGGTGGTCGAGGTCGACGGTCGTCAGGTCGCCGAGGCGACCGGCGAGACCGAGCTGCTGCAGGCCGGGATGGTGCTGCGCTCGGTGGGCTACCGCGGTACGGCGATCCCGGGACTGCCGTTCGACGAGACCACCTCGACCGTTCCCCACGACGCCGGCCGGGTCACGCCGGGGACCTACGTCGCCGGCTGGATCAAGCGCGGGCCGAGCGGCTTCATCGGGACGAACAAGAGCTGTTCGGAAGAGACCGTCGCCTCGCTCCTCGACGACCTGGAGGCCGGGTTGCTGCCGACCGCGACCGGGGCGACGGACGCCTGGATGGCCGAGACCTGCCCGGATGCCATCGACCTGCCCGGGTGGCGTGCGATCGAGGCCGAGGAACGTCGGCGAGGCGCCGCGATCGGCCGGACCCGGGTGAAGCTCCTCGACGTGGGCGAGATGATCCGGGTCGCTCGTGCGGGGTCCGCCCCAGGACTCGGCGGTCGTGTCGGCGGCAGCGATCGTGAGCGCCGGGTCCTAGGCTTGCGGGTGTGACCAGCAAGCCGTCCGGATCAGTCGCGGGACCTGCTTCCGACGGACGCGACGAGCGCTGGGCCGTGCACCGGGGCGAGCGCCGGGCGCAGATCCTCGATGCCGCCGTGGCCGTGATCGAGCGCGAGCCGGTCGGCGCCGAGATCCACGTACGGCAGATCGCGACCGAGGCGGGACTCGGCCGGGCGGTGCTGTACCGGCACTTCGCCGATCGGGCCGACCTCGACCGTGCCGTCCAGAAGCGGATCCTGGAGCTGCTGATGGACGAGCTCGTCCCGCAGTTCGAGCTGTCCGGGACCATCGGCTCGACCATCGAGCGGATCGTGCACGCCTACGTCACCTGGGCGGCGGCCCATCCGGCGCTGCACCGGATCGGCGCCGCGGAGTCCCAGGATGCCGAGCGCCTCGGCGACGTCATCCAGGCCACCGAGCAGATCGGCTCCCTGATCGCGATGCTGGTGACCGCGGGCGCCCACCTGCTCGAGGTCGAGCTCACCAAGGAGGACGGGCAGATCCTGGACCCGCTCGTCTTCGGCATCGTCGGCCAGGCGGTCGGTACGGTGCGGTTCTGGCTCGCCCGCGAGGTCAGGGAGCCGTCGGTCGACCTGCTCGCGACCCACCTGACCCGGTCGGTCTGGTTCCAGATCGACGGGCACGCACGGGACCGCGGGATCGTGCTCGACCCGGACATGTCCCTGGACGACCTGGTGATGAGCGCGATGCGTAGCGACTGATCAAGGTCCAGGTCGTGCTCGACGCCGGTGCAGAACGCGACGGTGGCGGCGACCTCGTGGGTCGCCGCCACCGCCCGTGACCGATCAAGCCCGGGTCAGCCCTTGACCACGAAGGTCCCGGTCGAGGAGCTCACGTAGTGAGCTCCTCCGTCGTAGCTGAGCCGCAGGTGGTTCTTCCCGCGATGCACCTTCACGGTGAACCTCACGACGCCGTTCTTCAACGACTTCGCCGCGATCGTCTTCCCGTTGACCGTGCCGGACACCGTGCCCGTCGGCCTGATGCTGGATCCCGGTTCGGCCACCCGGAGCGTCACGAGCACGTGGTGGTGCCGGACCTTGCTGGTGGTGATGGAGCCCGTCGTCGTTCCCTTGGCGATCTTCAGCGACGTCGTCCCGGTGGTCGCCTTGGTGTCGGCGGATCCCGAGTAGAGCAGCTGCACGGCGTGCGAGCCGACGCCGAGGGTCGCCGGCAGCGTCACCGAACCGGTCGAGCCGGTCAGGTGGGCCACCGAGCCCTTGGTCACGCCGTCCACCTTCGCGGTGACCGTGCCACCGCTGACACTGCCGGGTGAGGTCACCGAGAAGTGCACCGTCGTCGGCTTGCCGTAGGACCCGGTCGCCCGGGTGGCGGTCAGGTGCGACGCGAAGCCGCCGGCAGGCTCGACCTGGACCGGCTTGATCGAGGAGACCTCGCCGTCCGCCTTCAGCACCACGGCCCGCTGCTGCGGGTTCTGGAAGTCGAAGAACGAGTCGATGCTTCCGTCGGTGGCGTCGAACGACCCGTCGCCGATCTGGTCGAGTCCCCAGTTCTGCTCGATGAACTTCACCACCGAGGCCTGCCCGATATGGGTGTGGTCGACGTAGTTCTGCTTCGAGAACGGAGAGATCACCAGGAACGGCAGCCGCTGCGAGGGACCGCAGCGGTCCTGCTGGTCGTCGATCGGGTTGGCAGCCGTCGGCGCCGAGGTGCAGACAGCGGCGTCGTCGGAGGTGTTCGACCCGTTGGTGATCACCGGCGCGACGTGGTCGTACCAGCCGTCGGAGTCGTCGTACGCGATCACGATCGCCGTGGACGGCCACGACGGGGACTTCTCGATCTCGTCGATCGTCCGGGTCAGGAAGTGCTCCTCGTCGATCGGGTCCGAGTTCGACGGGTGACCGTCCTGGTAGGCCGCGGCCTTCAGGTAGGACACGGCCGGCAGGTTGTCCTGGTCCACCGCGGTGTCGAAGTCGGACAGGTCGTACTGGTGGTTCGCCTGGTCGGTGTGGCCGATCATGGCGTCCGAGGTCGGTGGCAGGTGGTGCGGGTTCGAGGTGGACTTGTAGTACTCGAACGGCTCGTGGTGCGGCGAGTAGTCGTTCACCGTGCTGCCGGCGATGTTCAGGTGCTTGGAGTCGCACTTGGCGTACGCGCCCGCGACCCAGGGGGTGGTCGGGGTGAAGCCGCCCTGGAACCAGCCCCAGGTGACGCCCTTCGCGTTGAGCAGGTCGCCGATGTTCTTGCCCTGCATCCCGACCAGGTTGCTCGACGAGGTGTGGTCGGAGTCCGCGCAGTCGTCGTAGACCGGGTCGGGGTCCCCGATCACGGTGCCGACGCCGGTGGTGGCGTCGACGGCCGAGAACCCGCTGGCTGTCGGGGTGCTCGCAGCGCTGGGGTTGCTGTCGTCCGTGGTGGCGTCGTACGCGATGCCACCGTAGGTCTGGCCCGAGACGACGTTCACGGCCCCGACGGTCGAGGGTCCGAAGTTGTCGTCCCAGGAGTTGTCGCTCATCGCGTAGTTCTGGGCGTAGTTCCACTCCGCTGTCGCGGTGTTGCCGTCGTAGTAGCCCATGGTCAGGCCGGGGGTTCCGAACAGCGGGCTGCAGCTGTCCTTGGAGGTGTTCTCCGGGAACTTGTCCATCAGCGGCTTGCTGGTGCCCGGGTCGTAGTCCATCGCTTTCTGCTCGGGGTTGTAGTTGTGGTTCTGCGAGCAGGTGGCGGCCTGGGCGTTCGTCAGGCGGAACGGCTTGGTGCTGTTCGGGTTGGCGGCCCCGAGCATGTTGTCGCTGACCAGGTTCGTGTTGGTCGGCGTACCGGCGGCGGCCGTGAACGGGACGCCGTCGGTGTTCGCCGCTGTCGGGTAGGTCCCGAAGTAGTGGTCGTAGGAGACGTTCTCGTCGAAGAGCACGACGACGTGCTTGATCGGTGTCGTCGTCGACACGGATCCGTCGGCCTGCGCTCCTTGCAACGCCATCATCGTCAACGAGGCGCCGATCAGACCTGCACCGGCAAGGCCGGCGGCCCCGACCTTCCAGGCACGGGAGTGTCGAACTTCTGGCTTCTTCATTCCAGGGTGTTCCTTCCTCAGAGGGTCTTTCTTCAGCGGTCGGGGCGTGTGACGGGTCGTCACGCGAACATGCCCCGACCGAGCCAGTCGGTCTTCCCCTGCACACCGGGCAGGGCGAAGTAGTAGCCGCCACCGAACGGGACGATGTAGTCGACGAGCGGCTCGTCGGCCAAGCGCTTCTGGATCGTCACGAACTGGCGGTCGAGGTCGGCGTTGAAGCAGGTGAAGATCAGCCCCATGTCCAGGTTGCCGTTGCTGTCGGTGCCGGTGTCGTAGTTGAACGCCCGCCGCAGGATGCGCTGGTCGTCGGTCGCCGTCGTCCGGGGGTTGGCGAGCCGGATGTGCGCGTCGAAGTGGATGACGTCCCCGGTGCCGTCGTGGCCGAAGTCGGGCTCGTCGAACTCGTTCGTCCCGGTCAGCGGGGCGCCGGTGACGCGGTCGCGGCCGAACATCGTCTGCTGCTCCCGGACCGAGACCCGGTCCCAGAACTCCACGAGCATCCGGATCAGCCGGACCACGTGGTAGCTGCCGCCCTCGACCCAGGCGGGTTCGACTCCGCCGGGCTCGGTCCAGATCAGCTGCCGCATCAGCGAGGCGTCCGCGGTCGGCGGGTTGGCGGTGCCGTCCTTGAAGCCCATCAGGTTGCGAGGCGTCCCGCTCGGCCGCGGCGGGGAGGTGAAACCGTCCTGGCGCCAGCGGATCGTCAGGGCGCCCCGGGTCTGGCGCATCAGCTCGCGCACCGCGTGGGTGACGGTGTCCGGGTGCTGGGCGCAGACCTGGAGCAGCAGGTCGCCGTCGCAGACCGAGCGGTCCAAGGTGTCGTTGGGGAACTCGTCCATCTGCCGCAGCCGAGCCGGCTTCTGGGCGCGCAGGCCGAAGCGGTCGTCGAACAGGCTCGCACCGACGGACGCCGTGACGGTCAGCCCGTCCGCCGGGACGTCCGGACCGAGCACACCCGAGTCGTACGCCGTGGCGAGCAGGCCGTCGTCCGGGGGAGCGCCTCCGGTCGTCAGGAAGCGCGCGCTGGAGGTCAGCGCGCGGAGCGCGTCCTGGAGCTCGCGGCGGTTCGCCGCCGTCGCGTCCAGGGACAGGTAGGCCGCTGAGCGCTGGACCGGGGTCAGGATCCCCGCCTGGTACCGGCCCTCGAACGGGTACGACGACTCCTCAGGAGTGGTCTGCGGCGCGTCGGCCTCGGCAGCTCCCGAACGAAGCGCCACGGCCACCGGCGCCGCCACCGCAGCGCCCAGAGCGCCGCTGAGCAGTCCGCGCCGGCTGATCCTGCCCGCCCCGACCGGGCACTCGCCGGTCACTGGTCGGCGGCCCGTCGGGGATCGGTGATCACGGCCACCTGGGAGAGCAGCTCGACGGTCTGGCTCAGGGTCGCGTCGATGCGTTCGTGCTGGGCCCGGGTCAGCCGGCTCAGCGAGGTCCAGCGGCCGTGGTGGTCGAAGGACCGGATCAGCCGCTGTGACCGGGCGAGCCACCGATCGGTCTCGGCGAGGTCGGGGTCGCTGCGTTGCAGCAGAGTCCGGATCGGCTTCATCGCCTCGAGCGTCCCGACGAGGTTGGCGCCGATGGTCGCCAGGTTGGTGTGGCTGCCGGCATCACTGGCGCCGGTGAGCTCGAGCTGGAGGGCGTTCTCCAGGATCTCGTGGGACCGCAGTCCGATGTCGATGGTGTTCATGTGCGGCACGGCCAGGTCCTTGCGCAGGTGCACGACCGCCCCGATCAGCGCGCGGGTCACCGGCGCGATCCGTGCCGCCGGCGCCCCGGACCAGAGCAGCCCCTCGATCCGGTGGAAGCCCGCCAGGTTCTTGTCGCCCGCGGCTGGGATGCCGGCCGTCGGCATCGCGTTGATCGCGGCGTCGTCGTCACCGAAGGCGTCGTACGCGGCACCGAGGGTCTCGTAGGTCAGGTGCGCCCGGAGCCAGGCGCCCTTCGCCGCGGCCAGGTCACCGGCGCGGACGTCCGCGTCCAGGGCACGCACCTGGGCGGCCAGCACCGGAAGCCGGCTGCGGATCCAGGTCTGGTAGACCACGAGCGTCGGGGCCAGGTCGTTGTCGGTGATCGGAACCAGGCCGGGCGTGACGGCACCGGCGTAGCTCCCGGTGACCTTCTCGACCGGTCCGACCACGGGGTCCGCATCCCCGGGCAGGCAGGAGAACCGGTAGGTCCCCGGTGCCAGGGTGACCGAGGCGGACCTGGTCACGGTCGCGCCGAGGTTCTCCACGTCGAGGTAGACCTTCCCGGTGGCGACGTCCTGGACGTACACCTCCAAGCCCTCGATCGAGTTGTTCCAGACCGCGAAGGTCTGCGGCCCCGCTCTGCCGCCGGTCCAGCCGCTCCCGCAGACGTCGGTCCCGACGGTGACCGGGGTCCCGGCGATGGCGGCGTCGGCGTGCGGGACCGGCGTCGCCGGCGGACCACCGTCGTGGTGGCTGATCACGATCGCGGTGCCGGCGGCAGCGACGGCGGCCAGGACGCCGACCAGACGTCTCCGGGAGAGCCTTCGCGAGAACGGCGTACCGGCTCCCTGCTGGGCGCTGCTCGCGATCGTCACCGAGGTTCCTTCCGCCGCTCCCGGGGTGTGGCGGCGGTTGGAGTCTCGGGGAGCAGGTGAACGAAACGGTGATCTCGATGTGGACAGTCGGTGAACGGCTGTCGATGGTCGGTCGACGGAGACCTAGAATCAGGCAAGTGTCTGCCCCCACCATCGGTGTCTTCGCCCTGCAGGGCGACGTCCGCGAGCACGTTGCGGCGCTGGCCCGCCTCGGTGCCGAGGCTGTGGCGGTACGCCGCCCGGCCGAGCTCGAGCGCTGCGACGGGCTGATCATCCCCGGTGGCGAGTCGACCACGATGTTCAAGCTGGCCCGGGCGTTCGACCTGTTCGAGCCGATCCAGCGGCGCCTGGCCGCAGGGATGCCCGCGTTCGGCACCTGCGCCGGGATGATCATGCTGGCCGACCGGATCGAGGACGGGACCGCCGACCAGGTCACCTTCGGCGGCCTGGACATCGCGGTACGCCGGAACGCGTTCGGGCGCCAGGTGGACTCGTTCGAGGGCGACCTCGACTTCGCCGGCCTGACCGCGCCGGTGCACGCCGTCTTCATCCGGGCGCCGTGGGTCGAGGAGACCGGGCCCGGGGTCGAGGTGCTCGCACGCGTCGGCTCAGGACCGGCCGCGGGTAGGATCGTCGCGGTCCGTCAAGGGCCGGTGATGGCCACGTCGTTCCACCCCGAGGTGGGTGACGACAGTCGGATCCACCGGGTCTTCGTCGACCTGGTCACCGAACACGTCGGAACACTGCGTTGAACAGGAAGGTGGGCTGATGTCCGGCCACTCCAAGTGGGCAACCACGAAGCACAAGAAGGCCATCGTCGACGCCAAGCGCGGCAAGATGAACACCAAGCTCATCAAGAACATCGAGGTCGCTGCCCGGATGGGCGGCGGGGACCCGACGGGCAACCCCACGCTGTTCGACGCGATCCAGAAGGCGAAGAAGTCCTCGGTCACCAAGGACAACATCGACCGCGCGGTCAAGCGCGGCTCCGGTGCTGAAGCCGGTGGCGCCGACTACATCACGATCATGTACGAGGGCTACGGCCCCAACGGCGTCGCCCTGCTGATCGAGTGCCTCACCGACAACCGGAACCGGGCCGCGATGGAGGTCCGGACGGCGATGACCCGCAACGGCGGTTCGCTGGCCGACCCCGGTTCGGTCGCCTACCTGTTCCACCGGATGGGCATCGTGATCGTCCCGACCGAGCAGGACGGCAAGAACGTCACCGAGGACGACGTCCTCGAGGCGACGCTCGACGCCGGCGCGGAGGACGTGAACGCCATGAGTGAGGCGTTCGAGGTCGTCAGCCAGGCGACCGACCTGGTCGACGTACGGACCGCGCTGCAGGCTGCCGGCCTGGACTACGACTCCGCGGACGCCGTGTTCGTGCCCTCGATGCAGGTCGAGCTCGACGCGGACGGGGCTACCAAGGTGCTGCGCCTGGTCGACGCGCTCGAGGACCTGGACGACGTCCAGAACGTGTTCGCGAACTTCGACATCTCCGACGAGATCATGGCCGGCCTGGAGGACGACGACGACGAGTGAGTCGCCCCGGTGTGTCGTACGCCGTGTCAGGAGCACCGGGCCGTTAGGTTTGTCCGAACAGGTGTTCGTACGACAGTGAGGCTCCCATGCGCGTGCTCGGCATCGATCCCGGACTGACCCGTTGCGGCGTCGGTGTGGTCGACGGTGGCATCGGACGCCCGTTGTCGATGGTCGACGTCGGGGTGATCCGCACCAACACCGACCTCCCGATCGAGGAACGGCTGCTGCTGATCTCCCGGGGGATCGAGGCCTGGATCGAGGCGACCTCCCCGGACGCTGTCGCCGTGGAGCGCGTCTTCGCCCAGGCGAACGTCACCACCGTGATGGGAACGGCGCAGGTGAGCGGCCTGGCGCTGGTCGCAGCCGCAGCCCGCGGGATCCCGGTCACGATGCACACGCCGAGCGAGGTCAAGGCTGCCGTCACCGGAAGCGGACGCGCCGACAAGGCCCAGGTGGGTGCGATGGTCACCCGGCTGCTGCGGCTCGACGCGATGCCCAAGCCGGCGGACGCCGCCGACTCGCTCGCGCTCGCGATCTGCCACATCTGGCGCGGCCCGGCGACGAACCGGATCCAGGCCGCCGTGGCTGCTCAGGCCGCGTCGATGCGGATCCCGGGAGGTGCCCGGTGATCGCGTTCGTACGGGGCACCGTCGCCGCGATCGGCGTCACCTCGGTGGTCCTCGAGGTCGGCGGTGTCGGCCTGGAGCTGCACTGCACCCCGAACACGCTCGCCGACCTGCGCCGGGGGAGCGAGGCCACGCTGCCGACCAGCATGGTGGTGCGGGAGGACTCGCTGACCCTGTTCGGCTTCGCCGACGAGGACGAGAAGCAGATGTTCGAGCTCGTCCAGACGGCGAGCGGGGTCGGGCCGAAGCTGGCCCAGTCGATCCTGGCGGTCCTCGCGCCCGAGTCGATCCGCAGAGCCGTCGCCGGCGACGACGTGAAGACGCTGACGGGCGTCCCCGGGATCGGCCAGAAGGGCGCCCGGCGGATCATCCTGGAGCTGCGGGACCGGATCGGCTCCGTCGGATCAGCGCCGATCTCGAACCCGGGTGCCCCGGCGGCTGCCGGCTGGCAGCTGCAGGTGCACGGTGGCCTCGTCGGCCTCGGGTGGACCGGTAAGGAAGCCGACGCAGCGATCGCAGCGGTCGCCCCCGAGGCGGAGCAGATGGAGACACCCGACGTGGCTCGGCTGCTGCGGCTCGCACTGCAGACCCTGAGCAGGGCGTGACCATGACGAACCAACCGCACGAGTCGCCGATCCAGGCAGCCCTGGAGGAAGCAGAGCTGGCGTTCTTGGAGCAACGCAGCCTGGCCCACGGCGGCTCGTTGACCGGTACGGGTGCCGATGCCGACGAACGCGCTGTCGAGGTCGCGCTGCGACCGCGCACCCTCGACGAGGTGATCGGGCAGGAGCGGGTGCGCGAGCAGCTCTCGCTGGTCCTCGACGCCGCCCGATCCCGGGGCGGCACGCCGGACCACGTGCTGCTCTCCGGCCCTCCCGGCCTGGGCAAGACGACGCTCGCGATGATCATCGCGGCCGAGATGACCGTGCCGCTGCGGCTGACCAGCGGCCCGGCGATCACCCACGCGGGCGACCTGGCCGCGATCCTGTCCGGGCTCAACGAGGGTGATGTGCTCTTCGTCGACGAGATCCACCGGATGTCGCGGCCGGCCGAGGAGATGCTGTACCTCGCGATGGAGGACTTCCGGGTCGACGTGATCATCGGCAAGGGCCCGGGGGCGACCGCGATCCCGCTGGAGATCCCACCGTTCACCCTGGTCGGTGCCACCACGCGCGCCGGTCTGCTACCCGGGCCGCTGCGCGACCGGTTCGGTTTCACCGCCCACCTGGAGTTCTACGACGCCGCCGAGCTCGACCTGATCGTGCGGCGCTCGGCGGGGTTGCTCGGCGTGCAGAGCGATGCCGAGGGGACCGCAGAGATCGCCTCGCGGTCCCGCGGCACCCCGCGGATCGCGAACCGGCTGCTGCGCCGGGTCCGCGACTACGCCCAGGTCCGCGCCGACGGGGTCGTCACGCTAGATCTGGCCCGGCGGGCGCTCGACCTCTTAGAGGTCGACGAGTCCGGCCTGGACCGCCTCGACCGCGCTGTTCTTGACGCTCTGTGCCGCCGTTTCGCCGGCGGACCGGTAGGGCTGAGCACGCTCGCCGTCGCCGTCGGCGAGGAACGCGAGACCGTCGAGGAGGTGGCCGAGCCGTTCCTGGTGCGTCAGGGGATGCTCGCTCGCACGCCGCGCGGACGGGTCGCGACGCCGGCCGCGTGGGCGCACCTCGGGCTCCCGGTCCCGACCTCGGCGCCGTTCGCGGACGACGGGACCCTGTTCGGCTCCTGAGCCCGTCCTGCTGTGGGCAGTGGTGGGCCCGGATGGGTTGACCCCGTTAGACTTCCTCAGCGGTGCCGTGCGCAGAGGTGATCCGGTGCGCCCGCCGCCCCCGACGATTCCGACCCGAGAGCACGTGACCTTGCCCCCAGCAGCGCAGTTCCTGGTG
The DNA here is from genome assembly GCA_025965315.1 of Marmoricola sp. Taxonomy (GTDB): domain Bacteria; phylum Actinomycetota; class Actinomycetes; order Propionibacteriales; family Nocardioidaceae; genus Marmoricola. The sequence goes on along the minus strand of JAOPXD010000033.1, from coordinate 10,349 downwards.
TTCCTGGTTGCCCTCGTGGGCCTCTGGTTCGTGATCACGCGCCCGACGCGCCGTGAGCAGCGCCGGATCGCCACGTTGCAGACCGACGTGCAGGTGGGCGACGAAGTGATCCTGTCAGCGGGTATCTTCGGCACGGTTCACTCGATCGACGGCGAGCGGGTCGGGATCGAGATCGCCGAGGGCACCGTGATCATGGTCGCTCGCCAGGTCGTCGTACGGCGGGTGTCCGAGGACGTGTCCGGCGACCCGGCCGAGCCGGGGACCGACGCTGAAGAACCACTCACCGATGAGCACCACCCCGAAGACTGAGGAGACGCTGGACCGTGGCTAAGAAGACGTCCCGCCCGGGACGCACACTACTGATCTTCTTCATCTCAGTAGCAGTGCTCTACGGGCTCGCCGCACTCGGCGGCACCTTCAAGCCCCAGCTGGGTCTCGACCTCTCGGGTGGTACCCAGCTGACGCTGGTGGCGACCAGCAAGGACGTCACCCCCGACAAGCTGAAGGAAGCAGCGTCGATCATCGAGAACCGGGTCAACGGCAGCGGCGTGGTGGAAGCCCAGGTGACCACCCAGGGCAACAGGAACATCGTGGTCGAGATCCCGGGCAAGAACCGCCAGGACCTCGTGGACTCCGTGAAGCGGACCGCTCAGCTCCGGTTCCGGCTGGTCGCGACCTCCGGCGGCAACCCGGTGATCGCTTCGGGTGTGCCAGCGACGACAACCCCGTCGCCCACTGCGACACCGACCGGCAACGCGACGGGGACCGCAACCCCGACGCCGACCGGTACGCCGACGAGCTCGACCACTCCGAAGACCTCGGAGAAGACAGCGACCCCGAACCCGCGCCCGGCACCGGACTACGTGTTCGGTGCGCACAAGAAGCCGACGTCCAAGGCGACCAAGAAGCCGACGGCCTCCACCACGCCGACGGCGACTCCGACGGGCGCCTCGACCGGCCTGCCGACGACGGGGACGCCGACCACGGCGGCGACTCCCAGCACGACCGCGGGGGCGTCGGTCAACGACCCGCTGGCCTGGGCGTCGAACCCCGGTGACTTGTGGCTCGGCAAATTCGCCCAGTACGTCTGCCCGTCGAAGGGCTCGACCTCGCCGATCCCTGACAGCGCTACCGAGCCGCTGATCACCTGCGACTCCGACGGCAACAAGTACCTGCTCTCCAAGCCCGTCATCGAGGGCACCTCGCTGAAGAGCGCGTCCTACGGGATCCCGCAGAGCTCGACCGCGTGGGCCGTCAACCTGACCCTCAAGGGCAGTGCTCGGGGGACCTTCGCGACCATCAGCCGCGCGCTGTTCTCCAACGGCGGCCGGTTCGCGATCGTCCTGGACGGTCAGGTGCTCTCCTCGCCCGGCTTCGACGGCGTGATCAGTGACGGCACCGCACAGATCACCGGCAGCTTCACCGAGTCGAGCGCGAAGTCGCTGTCGAACTCGCTCAAGTTCGGCGCCCTCCCGATCCGGTTCGACCCGGACGTGCGGGTCGAGGTGATCGGCGCCACCCTGGCCGGCGACCAGCTCTCGGCAGGCATTGCGGCGGGCATCATCGGCATGCTGATCGTGATGCTCTACTGCCTGCTCTACTACCGCGGTCTCGGATTCGTCGTGATCTCGTCGCTGGTCGTGGCCGGGGCCGTGACCTATGCGACCGTGCTCGTCCTGGCGAAGGCGGCTGGATTCACCTTGACGCTGCCCGGTATCGCCGGACTGATCGTGGCGGTGGGTATCACCGCGGACTCGTTCATCGTCTACTTCGAACGCATCCGTGACGAGATGCGGTTCGGCAAGTCCATGCGGGTCGCGGTCGAGGCCGGATGGGTCCGTGCCCGGAACACCTGCCTGGCTGCGGACGGTGTCTCGCTGCTCGCGGCCGTCGTGCTGTACATCTTCGCGATCGGTGTTGTCCGCGGGTTCGCGTTCGCGCTCGGGATCAGCACGATCATCGACATCGTGGTGTTCTTCTGGTTCACCAAGCCCACGGTCACGCTCCTCGCCAAGCGCAAGTACTTCAACGAGGGTGGCCGCTGGTCGGGGCTCTCGCCGGAGACGCTCGGCATCGACGGCCGACCGGCCGTGCAGGGACTCGCGGGAGAGGCAGTCTGATGGGCAAGTTCAGCAGGCTCGGAAACGATCTCTACGAAGGCCGGGTCTCGGTCAACTTCGTCGGTCGCAAGTGGCTCTGGTACGCGATCTCCGGTGTCATCGTGATCGCCGCCGCCAGTGGTCTCCTGACCCGCGGCCTCAACCTCGGTATCGAGTTCAAGGGCGGCGTCGAGTACACCGTCTCGCTGCCGCACTCCCAGGCGACCCAGGCCAACGTCAACAAGATCCGGGACGCTGCCGCCGGCACCGGGATCAAGCAGGCTGCGAGTCCGACCGTGGTCACCGCACCCAAGGCGATCATGGCGACGTTGGAGGTGATGTCGCCCAAGGACGCGAACATCGTGGCGGCAGCGATCTCCAAGTCCGTCGGCGTGCCCATCTCGAACATCTCGACGTCGGAGGTCGGAGCGAGCTGGGGCAAGGACGTCGCGGATCGGGCCATCGACGCCCTGATCATCTTCCTGGTCCTGGTGATGCTGTTCATCTGGGCGTACTTCCGTGAGTGGAAGATGGCCATCGCCGCGCTCGTAGCGCTGGCGCACGACCTCGTGATCACCGTGGGCGTCTACGCGCTGTCCGGGTTCGAGGTCACCCCTGCCACCGTCACCGGCATCCTGACGATCCTCGGGTTCTCGCTGTACGACACCGTCGTGGTGTTCGACAAGATCCGCGAGAACACCAAGAACCAGAGCAGCAGCCGGCGTACCTACGGCGAGCTGGCGAACCTCGCGGTCAACCAGACGCTGGTCCGCTCGGTGAACACCTCGATCGTGGCGCTGCTGCCGGTGGCGTCGCTCCTGTACGTCGGTGTGTTCCAGCTCGGCTCCGGCCCGCTGAAGGACCTCGCGCTCGCGCTGTTCGTCGGTATGGCTGCTGGTACCTACTCCTCGATCTTCATCGCCACCCCGCTGCTCGCGCAGCTGAAGTCGCGCGAGCAGGCGATCACCGAGCAGGACCGACGGGCCAAGGCTCGCCAGCGCCGTGACGCGGACCGCTACGCCAGCGTCCCGTCGTTCAGCGAGGACCTTCCGATCAGCGAGAGCCCGGAGGGTCCCGCAGGCGAGCTGTCCGAGGGGGACACCGTCGCACGCACCCCGTTCGTGGCGCCGTCGACGCGTCCGAGCGCCACCGGCAGTGGCCGTGTCGTCCCGGAGGCGAAGGCACCGATCGAGCAGTCCGGCTCGGCGCACCGTCCGCAGCCGACCCGCCAGCCGCGCTCGAAGCGTGGCAAGTGACGAGCCCGGACCTGGATGAACTGCTCGACCGACTGATCCGGGACGTCCCCGACTTCCCGCAGCCCGGTGTGCTGTTCAAGGACATCACGCCGCTGCTGGCTGACCACGCCGGATTCACCGCCGTCGTCCAGGCGCTTGCCGATGCCGGCCGTGACGAGTCAGGTGCCGTCGTCGTCGACAAGGTCATCGGAATGGAAGCGCGCGGGTTCATCCTGGCTGCCCCGGTGGCGCTGGCGCTGGGCGTCGGCTTCGTGCCGGTGCGCAAGGCCGGCAAGCTCCCGGCGCAGACCTACTCGGTCAGCTACGCCCTCGAGTACGGCGAGGCCACCATCGAGCTGCACACCGACGCCCTCGCACCAGGGGAGCAGGTCCTGCTCGTCGACGACGTGCTCGCTACCGGGGGGACCGCTGCAGCGACCCGGGAGCTCGTCGAGCGCTGCGGTGCGCACGTGCATGCTCTCGCCGTGCTGATGGAGCTCTCGTTCCTGCCCGGCCGGGCTGCCCTGGGCGACACCGCCCTGGTCGCGCTGCGCACGCTCTGACCCTTCGGGGCCGAGGATCACGCCCTAGACTGAGTACATGTCGGACGAACGGGTGATCGCGGACGCACTGCCCGCTGACCCCGACGAGCCCGGGACGCCGGCGGAGCCGCTCCCGGTGGTCTCCGACGTACTCGGTCCGGCACTCTCGTCACGTCCCGGCCCGCCCGAGGCCAGGGAGGCTCCGGTGCTCACCGGTGGCCGCGGCGTCCGCGCGCGCCTGGCCAGGATCGGCACCAGCAAGCAGGTCGGCAACCCGGAGCTCGAACCGTTGTTCCGCGCCGTACGGACCAACCACCCGAAGGCTGACCTGGCGCTGCTCGAACGCGCCTACGTCACCGCAGAGCTCCACCACCGCGGGCAGATGCGCAAGAGCGGTGACCCCTACATCACCCACCCGCTCGCGGTGACCACGATCCTGGCCGACATCGGCATGACCGAGCCGACCCTGGTCGCGTCCTTGCTCCACGACACCGTCGAGGACACCGAGTACACGCTCGAGCAGCTGCGCAAGGACTTCGGCGACGAGGTGGCGCTGCTCGTCGACGGCGTCACCAAGCTCGACAAGGTCAAGTACGGCGACACCGCGCAGGCCGAGACCATCCGCAAGATGATCGTCGCGATGAGCCGCGACATCCGGGTCCTGGTCATCAAGCTCGCCGACCGGCTGCACAACATGCGCACCCTGCGCTACGTCAAGGCCGAGACCCAGGAACGCAAGTCCCGCGAGACCCTGGAGATCTTCGCGCCGCTCGCGCACCGGCTCGGCATGAACACGATCAAGTGGGAGCTGGAGGACCTGGCCTTCGCCACCCTGCACCCGAAGATCTACGACGAGATCGTGCGGATGGTCGCCGATCGGTCGCCGTCCCGCGACCAATTCATGCGCCAGGTGATCGACGTCGTCGAGACCGACCTGAAGACCGCCAAGATCAAGGCGCGGGTCACCGGTCGGCCGAAGCACTACTACTCGATCTACCAGAAGATGATCCACGGCGGCCGCGAGTTCACCGACATCTACGACCTGGTCGGGATCCGGATCCTGGTCGAGTCCGACCCGGACTGCTACGGCGTCCTCGGGGTGCTGCACAACCGCTGGAACCCGATCCCCGGACGCTTCAAGGACTTCGTCGCGATGCCGAAGTTCAACATGTACCAGTCCCTGCACACGACGGTGATCGGCCCTTCGGGCAAGGCCGTCGAGATGCAGGTGCGCACCTTCGCGATGCACCGCCGTGCCGAGTACGGCGTCGCCGCGCACTGGAAGTACAAGGAGGACGTCCGCTCCGGCGTCGACACCGACAAGACCCTCGCCGAGACGGCCTCCAGCGACATGCCCTGGGTGCGCCAGCTGCTCGACTGGCAGAGCGAGGTCGACGATCCGGGCGAGTTCCTGGAGTCGCTGCGCTTCGAGATCAACGCGGCCGAGGTCTACGTGTTCACCCCGCGCGGTGATGTGATTGGACTGCCGACCGGTTCGACCGCGATCGACTTCGCGTACGCCGTGCACACCGAGGTCGGCCACCACACCATCGGAGCCCGGGTGAACGGTCGGCTGGTGCCGCTCGAGTCCAAGCTGGAGCACGGCGACGTCGTCGAGGTCTTCACCTCGAAGTCACCGAACGCCGGTCCGAGCAGGGACTGGCTCGGGTTCGTGCAATCGCCGCGCGCGCGCAGCAAGATCCGGCACTGGTTCACCAAGGAGCGTCGCGAAGAGGCGATCGAGCACGGCAAGGACGCGATCGCCCGGCTGATGCGCAAGGAGGGGGTCTCGCTCAAGCGGGTGATGACCCACGACTCCCTGACCCAGGTCGCGCACGAGCTCCGTCTGGCCGACGTCTCAGCCCTGTACGCCGCAGTGGGTGAGGGCAACCTCGGCGCGCAGGCGGTCGTGCGCAAGGTGATCGAGGTCTTCGGCGGTACCGACGGTGCCGCGGAGGACATGGCCGAGACCGTCACGATCACCCGACCCCGCCGCCCGCAGAAGACCGCGGGCGACTCCGGAATCATCGTCCTCGGCGCCTCCGACGTCCTGGTCAAGCTCGCCAAGTGCTGTACGCCGGTCCCCGGCGACGAGATCCTCGGCTTCGTCACCCGCGGTTCCGGTGTCTCGGTGCACCGCCGCGACTGCACCAACGCGTCCGCCCTGCTCGGCCAGCCCGAACGCCTCGTCGAGGTCGAGTGGGCGCCGACCTCCACCTCGACGTTCCTCGTCCAGATCATGGTCGAGGCCCTCGACCGCGCCCGGCTGCTCTCCGACATCACCCTGGTCCTCTCCGACCAGCACGTGAACATCCTGTCGGCGTCGTTGAGCACCAGCCGCGACCGCGTAGCCAAGAGCAAGTTCGCCTTCGAGATGGGGGATCCCAAGCACCTGGGGGCGATCTTGAAGGCTGTGCGGTCGGTCGACGGGGTGTTCGACGCTTATCGCGTGACCCACTGATCGCGGCGCCTTCGGCGTTTGCCCTGCGGGCGGCTTCGTGGTCCGGGGTGCGGGCTGTGCCGGCCAGCACTCCTCGCGCCATCGGCTTACCGCGTCGACACCCCGTCTGCTTCGCTGCCGCCGGCCCTGTTTCGTGTCGCCGCGCTGCGCTTGATGCTGGCCGCTCCGGGCCCTGCCCGTCCCAGCCCGCGCTTACGGCTCACCCTGGTGGGTAGGAAAAGCCAACTCTGGCCCGAACTGGGTCAGCTGAACTCTGACGCCGTCTTCTTCGCCATCTCCAAGAATGCGCGGCGTGATTCGAGGTTCTCCTCGAGGTCCTTGACCTTCTTGTCGTTCCCGGCGGCCCGGGCCTTCTCGACGTCGGCCTCGATCTTGGCGATGGCGTCCTCGAGCTGGCCGACCATGCCGTCGGCACGGGCGGACTTCTCCGGGTCGGACTTGTTCCACTGCGCCTCTTCGAGACCGCGGATCTCCTGCTCGACCTTGCGGATGCGCGCTTCGAGGGTCTTGATCTGTTCGCGGGGGACCTTGCCGGCGGCTTCCCAGCGCTCGCCGATCTCGCGGAACGCCTTCTTCGCCGCTGCCAGATCGGTGACCGGGAGGAGGGCTTCAGCCTCGACGAGGAGGGCTTCCTTGACGACCGCGTTTGCCGCGAACTCCTCGTCGGTCTTCGCGTTGTCCGCATCGCGGGCGCCGAAGAAGACGTCCTGGGCCCCGCGGAAGCGCTTCCAGAGGGCGTCGTCAACGTCCTTCGGCGCGGGACCGGCCGCCTTCCAGTCCGACATCAGGTTGCGGTACTTGGTCGACGTACCGGCCCAGTCGGTGGAGGTCGCGAGGGCTTCGGCGTCCTTGACCAGCCGCTCCTTGATGACGCGGGCGCCGTCGCGCTGCTCGGTCATCACTGCGAAGTGGGCCTTGCGGGCGCGGGTGTAGGTGGTCCGGGCACCCGAGAACCGGTGCCAGAGCTCGTCGTCGGCTGACTTCTCGAGCCGGGGGAGGTCCTTCCACTCCGCGAGGAGGTCGCGCAGCCGGTTCGCGCCGTTGCGCCAGTCGGTGCCGGCGGCGATCTTCTCGGCCTCGGCAACGATCGCGTTCTTGCGGTCGCGGGACTCCTCGATCTTCTTGGAGCGTTCCTCGCGGCGGTGCCCGCGCTGGATACCGATCACGGGCTTCAGGGCGTTGAGACGGCCGACCAGGCTGGTGATGTCGCCGACGGCGTTGGGCTCGACCAGCTGGGCCGAGACGCGCTTGATCGAGGACGTGGCTTCGTCGGGGGACATCGCGCCCGAACGGACCCGCTGCTCGAGCAGCTGCACCTCGAACGCGATCGCCTCGTAGCGCCTGGTGAAGAACGCCAGGGCCTCCTCGGGAGTGCCTTCGGGGTACTGGCCGACGACCCGCTCCTCGGTTCCTACGCGGACGTAGACGGTGCCGTCTGCATCGACGCGGCCGAAGCTGTCGTCTTCGTTGCCCTGCGCGGTCACGGTGTGTGGCCCCTCTGTCGGTGATCGCTCCACTGGAGCATTCGTTGCGGGGTTCATCGTACGCATGACGGGCACCACGACCCTGGCCAGTAGGCTGGGGCCCGTTCATCCACCCCCCGTTTGCAGGAGAGACACCAGTGCTGATCGCAGGCTTTCCAGCCGGGCCGTGGGGCACCAACTGCTACGTGGTGGCGACGGGTGCGGGCGCCGAGTGCGTGGTGATCGATCCCGGCAAGGACGCGGCGGCCGGTGTCGACTCCGTCATCCGCGAGCACCGCCTGAAGCCGGTCTCGGTGCTGGTCACCCACGGCCACGTCGACCACATGTGGTGCGTGGCACCGGTGGCGGGAACCTACGACGCCACGGCGTACATCCACCCGAACGATCGGCACCTGCTCGCGGACCCGATGTCGGGGATGTCCGCGGAGACGACGGCGATGATGCTCGGCGGGAAGTACGAGTTCGCGGAGCCGGACCGGGTCGAGGAGCTCGCCGACGGGCAGACCCTGACGCTGGCCGGACTGGAGTTCCTGGTGGATCACACGCCCGGGCACACGGCCGGCTCGGTGACCTTCCGAGCGCCGTATGCCGAGCAGGACATCGAGTCGGTGCTGTTCTCCGGCGACCTGCTGTTCCAGGGCTCGATCGGCCGGACCGACCTGCCCGGGGGCGACCACCCGACGATGCTGCGCAGCCTGCGGACCAAGGTGCTGACGCTGGCCGACAACATCGTGGTCCTGCCCGGTCACGGCGAGCAGACCTCGATCGGCCAGGAGCGCCTCACCAACCCGTACCTGCTCGACCTGATCGACAATCCCGACGAGCCCAGCGTCCCTCCGATCACCCGGGGGCTCTGATGAACGACCGTCTCGCCGCGCCCAAGGGGGTGCCGGAGTACCTGCCGCCCGACTCGGCGACGTTCCTCGCCGTGCACGAGGCGCTGGCCGCTCCAGCCATCTTGGCCGGCTACGGCTACATCGAGCTGCCCGTCTTCGAGGACACCAGCCTCTTCGTGCGCGGTGTCGGTGAGTCCACCGACGTGGTGAGCAAGGAGATGTACACCTTCACCGATCGCGGCAACCGGTCGTTGACGCTGCGGCCCGAGGGCACGGCGGGCGTGATGCGGTCGGTGATCGAGCACGGCCTCGACCGCGGTCAGCTCCCGGTCAAGCTCTGGTACCGCGGGCAGTTCTTCCGGGCCGAGCGTCCGCAGCACGGCCGTTACCGCCAGCTCCAGCAGTTCGGCATCGAGGCGATCGGGTCCGACGACCCGGCCCTGGATGCCGAGGTGATCACGATCGCCGACGACGGGTACCGCTCGCTGGGTCTGACCGGCTACCGCCTCGAGCTGACCTCGCTCGGGTGTGCCGAGGACAGGCCTGCCTACCGCGAGCTCCTGGTCGCCTTCCTCGACGGACTCGACCTCGACGAGGCCACCCGGGACCGCGCGCGGATCAACCCGCTGCGGGTGCTCGACGACAAGCGCCCCGAGGTGCAGGCCCAGCTCACCGACGCTCCCTTGATGCTCGACCACCTCTGCGCGTCGTGCTCGGAGCACTTCGTCTCCGTCCGCGGCTACCTCGACGCCAACGAGGTCACCTACTTCATCAACAAGCGGATGGTGCGGGGGCTCGACTACTACACCCGGACGACGTTCGAGTTCGTCCACGACGGCCTCGGCGCCCAGTCGGGCATCGGCGGCGGCGGCCGCTACGACGGCCTGATGGCCCAGCTCGGCGGTCAGGAGCTGTCCGGGATCGGCTTCGGGCTGGGCATCGACCGTACCTTCCTGGCCTGCCAGGCCGAGGGCCTCACGCCCGGTCCGGCTCGCTCGCTCGACGTGTACGTCGTCCCGCTCGGCGAGGCCCGTACCCGGGCCGCCCTGCTGGTCACCGAGCTGCGCCGCGCCGGCATCCGGACCGACCTGTCGTTCGGCTCCCGGGGGCTGAAGGGCGCCATGAAGGGCGCGGACCGTTCGGGCGCGCCGTACGTGATCGTGATCGGCGAGCGCGACCTCGAGGCCGACGAGTGCCAGATCAAAGCAATGGACAGCGGTGAACAGGCCGCGGTACCCCTGACTTCAGTGATCGACCACCTCAAGGAGCTACTCCCGTGATCCGCACCCACGACGCCGGCGCACTGCGCGCCGAGCACGTCGGCCAGACTGTCACCCTCGCCGGATGGGTGGCGAGCCGACGCGATCACGGTGGAGTGGCATTCATCGACCTGCGCGAGGCCAGCGGGCTCGTCCAGGTGGTCATCCGGGATGACGAGGTCGCGCACCGGCTGCGCAACGAGTACTGCCTCAAGGTCGTCGGTGAGGTGGTCGCGCGCGACGCCCACAACGTGAACCCGAACCTGCCCACCGGCGAGGTCGAGGTGGTCGCCTCCGACATCGAGGTGCTCAGCGAGGCTGCCACGCTCCCGTTCCCGATCGACGACCACGTCGACGTGGGCGAGGAAGCGCGGCTGCGGCACCGCTACCTCGACCTGCGTCGTAGCGGCCCGAACGCCGCCCTGCGGCTGCG
>JAOPXD010000029.1 GCA_025965315.1 Marmoricola sp. | reverse complement strand
TGGTCGCCGTCTCCAGCGGCGTCCCGTCGGCCGTTGCCAGCGCCACCTCGAGTCCCACCGCCGGTACGCCGAGCGCGGCGTCCAGCACGTGGGTGGAGAGCGTGGTCTCAGTCATCGGTGAAGATCCCCTTCAGTCGGAGCAGCGCGATCTCGCGGAGCTGACCGGCGGCGACCGCGATCTCCGTCTCCGGGTCGTTGTCGAGCCGTTCGGTGAGCTGGTCGAGCACCTCGGCCGAGGTGCGTCCTGCCGCCCGGATCAGGAAGATCCGGCCGAAGGTGTCCTCGTAGGCGCGGTTGCCGTCCGCGATCGCGTCCTCGTCGCCACTGATGCCGGACTGCTCAGCCGTCGACAGCGTCGCTTCGACGCCGCCACCGGCCGGGCGCTCGCCGATCCGCGGGTGCTGCCCGAGCGCCTCGTCGACCTCGGCCGCCCCCCAGGGGGCCGAGGTCGCTTCCGCGATCACGAGCAGCGAATCGAGGCTGTCGTACGGGCGGCTGCCGACGACGCCTTCGATCCAGGACCCGACCTCGGCACACGGACGGAGGACCGCTGCGGCCTCAGCCGACCCGAGTGCGTTGAAAGTGTCGAGATCCACAAGAAGAAACGTACGGCAGCAGATGACAGCGAGCGCGGCACGAGCGTTTCACCGACGTTAAATCTGAGTGTGCCCGCGGTCTGCGAAGCCTTCGGCGAGCGCGATCAGAGCCCGGTCCGAGCCAGCCGGTCCAACCAGGCAGGCGCCCGCCGGCAGACCGTCCGCGGTGGTCACCGGGATCCCGACGGCCGGGAGCCCCCCGATCCCGGCGATGCAGGTCAGCTGCATCGTGCTCGTCCGGACCGCGTCGAGGGCGGCCGCGTCGTTGACCAGCGGTGCTGCGGACGACGCGGACGGCAGCAGCAGCACCCGGTCACCGAGATGCGCGCGGATCCGCTCCCGGAGCCCGGCGACCTCGCCCTGCGCCTGCGCGGCCTCGGCTGCGGTGATCGTCGCAGCCCGCTCGAAGCGACCCCGGACGTCGGCACCCAGGGTATCCATCCGGCTCTCGACCCAGGCACCGTGCTGCTGCCAGGCCTCGTACGCCTGCAGGGTCTGGAAGACCGGGAGCATCGCGGCCACGTCGAAGGGCCAGTCGATGGTGGCGACGCCAGCCGCCAGGACCCCGACGGCCGAGGCCACAGCGGGCTCCGCGAGCGCGAGCAGTGCGTCCACCGTGACGACGTCGCCGGGTACCGCCGAGTCCGCAGGAAGCAGCGAGCGCCCCACCCGGGCGAGCAGCCCGGGTTCGCGGGTCAGCCATCCGACCGTGTCGAACGACCCCGACAGCGGGAGCACGCCCTCGGCGTTCACCGCACCGTGCGTCGTACGGATCCCCCACAGGCCCTGGTACGCCGCCGGCACCCGGATGGATCCACCGGTGTCGGTGCCCAGACCGATCGTTGCGTGCCCCATCGCCACCGCCGAAGCCGAGCCCGAGCTGGAGCCGCCGGAGATCCGGTGCGGTGCCTTCGGGTTCGGCGGGGTGCCGTAGTGCGCGTTGGTGCCGGCCAGGCTGTACGCGAACTCGTCGGTCCGCGAGATCCCGCGGACGGCAGCTCCGTCGTCGAGCAGCCGCTGGACGGCCCAGGCGTGCACGGCCTCGGGCTCTGCGTGCTCGAGCCAGGCCGGGTTGCCGGCCCCGACCCGCTGGCCGGCGACGGCGTACAGGTCCTTGACCGCGACCGTCTCGCCGTCGAGGTGCCCGGTGCCGGCGGGAGGCACCAGGGGGTCGCCGACCAGACGCCAGATCCGCGGGTCGAAGGCCGCCGCCCGGATGCTCACGTGCGCTGCCGTCACCACCCAGGCCTGGTCCTGGAGCGCCCAGAGCTGGGTCTGCTGACCGCGACCGCCGGAGGCCAGCTCGGTGACGGCGACGACCAGGGCGTGGGTCGCGTCGATGACCTGGACGTGCGTCTCGACGATCGTCCGTGCCGGGGCTCCCCCACGTCCGCCGCGGAACGCGCTGATCGCGTCGTGGCCGACCAGCAGACCGGCAGCGTCACCGCGCAGCGTGGTCGGGCCGGGGGCGAAGAGCCGGTCGAGGGTGTCGAGGTCGTTCGCCATCAGGGCGCGTTCGTAGGCCCAGAAGGCCTCGGTCAGTCCGGGAAGAGTCACGCGCTCTGCCTATTCACGAAAAATCCTCCTTCCGGATCCGGGCGTGCGCGCCCTTCACCAGATCGACCACCTGGGAGATGTTGAAGTCGGTCGCGGCCGAGAGATAGGCATAGGCGTGCCGGGGGTCCATCCCGAAACGCGCCTGGAGCAGGGCGATCGCGGCCCGGACGCAGTCCTGGACGGCGATGTCGAGGTCCTCGTTCATGCCGGTCGGGACCAGGAACTCCGAGGTCTCCGCCATTGGTCCGACCAGGTCGCCGAAGCTGGCGATCGCGTCCTCGCGGGCGATCACGTCGAAGCCGAGCCGGACCCGGAGAGAGGCCTCCATCGCGGTCAGCGCGACCTCGCCGTCGCCCTGGGCGAAGTGCGGGTCGCCGACGTACGCGAGCGCTCCGTCGGCCTGGATCGGGAGGTACAACGTCGACCCGGCGGTGAGCAGGTTGATGTCGATGTTGCCGCCGTGCGGGCCCGGCGGTACCGAGTGCGGTCGCACGTCGCCGGCGACGGCGACGCCCATGATCCCGAGGAACGGGTGCAGCTCGAAGGTGACGTCCCGCTCGCTGCCGGGGGCCAGCGGGATCCGTCCGCGACCGTCCTCACCGACCGCGGCGAAGACGCTGAAGACACTCGAGCTCTTGAGGTTGGCGTCGAGCGGGTACTCCCCCGGCAGGGCACCGCGTCCGTGCCGGTTGGAGACCACGCCGTACGGGACGCGCGGCAGCGTCTCCAAAACCCGGATCGCCAGCAGGTCGCCGACCTTGGCCCCGCGGACCTCGATCGGGCCGGTGGTGACGTGCGGTCCGTCGACCCCGAAGGTGCGCGGGTAGTCGGACGCAGCAAGGGTGATCGCGTCCTCGAGCACGTCCGAGGCACCGGCCGCTTCGAAGTAGGCGCGCGGGTCGCGGCCCTGGTCCTCGAGGATCCCCTCGTGGCTGATCGTGTCGATCACGACCTCGTCGCCGGAGTCGATGACGAGTACGGCGGGGTCCGCTGCGCAGGGCAGTCGGCCCCAGAGGACGTGGTCGGTCGTCGAGGGCAGGTAGGTCGTCCCGTCAGGGATCGCGTCACCGGTCTGGAGAATCATCACCGGCGAGCCTAGAGGTCCCTCGTTACGACCCGGTGACGCGACAGCAGTCCGGACGGCCCAGAATCATCGCCATGCGCCGCCGAATTGCCGCCGAACCGCGCGACCGGTTCCACCTGCAGCTGATGCTCGCCCTGACCTTCTCCACGGGAGTGATCGACGCGGTCGGCTACCTCGGACTGGACCGGGTCTTCACCGGCAACATGACCGGCAACGTGGTCATCCTCGGCATGGGGCTGGTCGGCGGCGGCAACCTGCCGGTCGTCGGACCGCTGCTGGCGCTCGGCGGCTTCATGGCCGGCGCAGCCCTCGGCGGACGGGTCCTGAAGTCGGCCGAACCCGGCTGGAGCCCCCGTACGACGGCACTGTTCTCCCTGGTCGCGACCACGATGCTCGTCGTCGCGGTGCTGCTCCTGTTCATCGAGAACGACCTCTCGCACGCCGGCGGGGTGGCGATCACCACGACCCTCGGAGCAGCGATGGGGGTGCAGGCTGCTTCCGCGCGATTCATCGGCGTCAAGGACGTCACCACGGTCGTGGTCACCTCCACGATCACCGGCCTCGCCGCGGACTCCAGACTCGGCTCGGGAGCGAGCAGCGGCGACAGCCTTCGCCGTGGTTCCGCGGTGGTCCTGATCCTCGCCGGAGCAGCCGTCGGGGCGGCCCTGCTGCAGTGGCACCTCGGCGTCGGCCTGCTGCTCGCCGGAGCGCTCACTGCTGCGGTTACCGCACTGGGCACGATCCACAGCAAGCACGTCGCTCCCTACGCTGATTGAGCTTACGGACGTCCTCCAGGTCCGGTAGCCGACAGCGACCATGTCGCACAATCGGTTCTGCGACACATCGGATCGACCGGCCCGGGACTCATCGCGGCTACCCTGCAAATGTGGAGACCGGCGGGAAGGTTGATTGGTTCGCCCCGGCGCTCTGGGTTCCTGCGTCGATGTTGGTCTGTGCCGGCCTGATCTGGGCACTCATGGCAGGCAGTGGCGTCAGCGATCAGAGCGATGGGATTTGCGGTAGCGCATGGCATTGGTACTCAGCGACCGCGACCGGTCACGGCGGCGAGGTGTCACCAAGCCAGAGGGCGACAGAGGACCACTCGTGCCACGAGGCCGCAGTCACACGGATCGACGTTGCCAACCGAGTCGTTGAAGGCGCATTCGGCTTGGCGGTTCTCTTGGCGGTAGCACTCGGCATTAGCGAGCGTCGTTCCATCCGTCGAGCCGCACGAAGTTCGCCGTCCACCCCGTTCGTTTGGTGACTAGCGGCGTCTCAGACGGTTCTGGGACTGGCTCAGGAGCGAAAGTCTGCGACGACCTGCCCGGCAGCGACTGAACCATCGGGTCGCGCATCGCAGAATGAAGTCATTGCAGAAATCACCGGACGCGGCTCGAACTCCGGCCACTGCGACATACTCCGATCATGAGATCGCGGCTTGTGAAGCTGGCGCTGGTAGTGCTGGTTCTCGTTAGCTTGTTCGGGCTCGGTGGCTGGTACCACTTGGAGCACCCTCCGACCAGCGACCAGGTGATGCAGCGTCTCTTCGGGAAAGCGCCGCCAAGTTTGCGGTCTGAGCAGATCGTCAACTACTCGATTTACGGACATGCGCGAGAGGTGTCGAAACTACCTACCGCGGTGACGAGGTTCGGCGCGACCTGGGGGCACGGTGTTCTCTACGTGCCCGATGCCGAAACCGATCCCAAGGATGTCTGGGTGACCAAGAACGGCCACGTCTGGGAGTACAAGTTCGCTACGCGCACGGGTTTGCCCACCTGACATCGTGGGCATCGCGTCCAACAGACCCGCTACTCACAATCGGTTGTGAAACACCGTCCGGATCTGCCGAGTCGCGCTTCGACCGGATCCGATGTCCGTGCTGGCACGGACTGAAGGTCGGAACACGAGGGCGGTTCGCTTCTGCGTCAGGAGATGCTGCCGCGTCGTTTGAAGTAGCGGCGGATCTGCATCCTGCGCAACTGGGTGGGGATCGCCCCCACTGCCAGAGAGAGCAGAAGGACGGACACTGCCACAGCTCCAGGAGTCAGAACGCTCGGTACCACCACGACCACCAGGGCGTAGAGCACGATGCCAACCGCTAGGTCCGGGACTAGGAGCGCCTCTAGGACGCCTTCGATGACGAGATACTGCGCGATCGCGATCGGTTCGCTCACACGGGGGAAGCGACGCCCACTGCTACCAGACTCCAACACACGCTCGAACTTGGAGCGGATGCGGCGACGTTCGCAAGCAGTCAGACGCACGAGCAGGTCTGGCGCAACGATGCCCGGGTCAGCATCTTCAATCGGCGGCACTTCAGACACGTTCACCATCCTAGTCGGAGAGGACCGGACGCCTGCCGATGGCACAACTCGACCGTCACATGCGACGTCATCACAGTCACTCCGACGCCGCAGCTGAACACTTGGCGCGGTAGGCGCGCGTAGCGCAACGGGACGGTTTCGGGCTACACCAGCGTTCCATAGTGAGCCGCGATGATGAGCAGTACTCCTCCGCCGGCGATGAGGGCGCCACTCACGCCGATCCGGAAGCGTGCCCATTTCGAAGGCTGTAATTCAGCGGCAACCAGCCATACACCCGCTATCACGAACAGGAGGAAGCCAACTTCGGAGAGCTTGACGCTGGCGTGCTGCGAGATTGCTAGGAGGTTCATGTCGGCCACACTAATCGCCGCTTCTGGTAGGGCGACCGACGCTGGGGCTGATCACAATCGGAGGTTTCTGCGACTGCTCCTGACCCGAACACAGTTTCTGGATGATTCACCGGGCACCAAAGGCTTGGTAGGCGCTACGGTCCTGAAATGAGTGATCCGGTGTCCGGCGGAAACTATGACGCTCGGCGCATTTCCCGGGGCTGGCTCGTTGCTGCGGGCATCGGCCTCGGCGCGATGGTTGGCGCTGTTGTGATCACCGTAATGATCGCTAGCGAACACTCGACACACGCGTCGGTTTCTCAGCTACCTAAGCCGAGGACCCTGATTCGGGGTGATACGACCTACGACATTGAGCAGTCCTCGCCGGCCGGTGCCGCCGTCAGCATTTCTGATCCCCGTCGCGTAACTCTCTACGTCGAGAGCGTGGAATCGCCAGACAAGCCAACGTGTGCCTCACTCGATCCCAAGGTCCGCCTCATCAGTGAGACCTCAGACGCAGTGCGCGTCGCGAGCTACCACTACACAGTCAAGGCTCACTCTGGCTCGGTGATCAACTGCAGCTTCATCACCAGCGGAGACTCGGCGGACATGTACGCCGATCTGCAGATCAAGCTCAAAGAGCCGCTAGGCAGGCGGACCCTGATTGATGACCGAAGTGGCAAAGCGATCGGGCTCCTCGATGCCCAGTACGCGCCAACTCCTGGCCGAATCCCCGTCGGCTATCGACGCGATCTCGTGAACCACTACACAGCGCGCAACAACTTCGTCGCCCTGACCCAGTATCAGAACGGGACAGCTTCGTTGGAGATTCGCGTGCGCTCGGCAACCGCCTGGGCAAGGCAAGGAACCGTCACGGGCCACAGCGAGGTCGACGGCTTACCCGCGACCGCCAGCGAAGCCAGTTACGAGCACTGTGTCGATTGGGAACCGAGGTCCGGACTCATCGCAGAAGTCTGCTCACTCGCCCAGCGTGATTTCCTGCCCACTGCTGATCTACTTCAAATCGCACGCAGCCTGCCACCTCTTCTCTGAGCCGGATCTGGCGAGCGCCCTAGCACGCACAAGAGCCGCAGGCGTCCCACAAACGGCGGGTTGCGGACAGTTGCGTCCGAGGCGTCCTGTGTCGTGGCCGGGGGTCTCAGAACCCGTGTGCGAAACAGGTGTCGCAGAATCGTCGGCTCTGACGGGTTTCGGGCGCTGTGGAGGAACGCACTGCCGGGTGAGGTGAGCGACGAGCTTGGTTCGTGTCTATCCCGGGCCGGGTATTGGTGGCGGGGTGACGTCGCGGGTGCCGTTGCGGTCTTTGAGGAATTGGTAGCCGTGCGGGCTGCGCCAGAGGAAGACCCCGGATTCGATCATGGTGTAGGTCCAGGTGCTGAAGGTCTTGACCCGATGGTGGGTGCGGCAAGGCGCGCCGAAGTTGCTGGTGGCGGTTTGGCCGGGTGGTCCGTCCGGGTCGTATTCCTTGATGTGGTCGAGGTCGCTGTGGCGGGCGTCGCATTCGCAGAACGGGAAGGGGCACCAACGGTCACGCAGGATGACTTGCTCGCGTAGGCGGTTCGAGGGCCGGTAGCCGGTGTTGCTGATCTCTTCGTTGAGGTCGATGACCGGGCGCACGGTGACGGCCCCGGCGGTGCGGCACCACTGGCGGATCTGTTCGCTGGTGACCAGCTGCTTGCCGGCGTTCTCCATCAGGCCCGTGCCGTCGCCGGATCCAGTTCGGGTGCCGGTGATGGCGTCCTGGCTGAGGTGGAGGTAGAGCACGACCTGACGCTTCGCCACAGTCGGTGGTCTCAAATCCTCAGGCGTCTCGGTGGGGTCGGGCAGGCCGCTGTTGTAGTCGAAGGCGAGCTCGCCGCGGGCCAGGTTGCCCAAGGACTTTGCTCGACGGAATCCGAGCGGGTGCTGGGAGCCGAGGGTCTTCTGTTGCTCAGCACCTGCTTGAACGGCTTGTTCGAGGTCCAGGGCATCGGGCATGTCGAGCTCTCCGGCGATCCGGCAGGTCCCGGTGTAGGAGGGTTGGTCGTAAGCGATTTCTAGGAACTGGGTCTGATCGGCCTTCGAAGCGATCTGTTCGGCGTAGCCGGGCATGTAACGGGCGATCGCGGTATCGATGAGCCGTTGCAGCTCGCTGGCACTGATCCGCGACGCGTAGACGGCAACCTGCGCGTCAACATACGCAGCGGCCTCGAGGGACAGCACCTGGGTTGCTTGGGCGATCTGCCGGGCACGCCAGGCCTTGAGCCGCCCAGCGGTGACCCGTCCCCAGGTCCGTGGCAGCCGGTGACCCAGCTCCAGAGCGTCACCGACCAACGACTCGGCCGAACGCCGACTCATCCCCAGCACGGCCCCGAACTCGAAGACCGCGAACTGCAACACGTGCGGGGCACCCTGCCCGGCCAGGGAAACCGGGGAGTCACCGAACGTCGCCATCTGGTCCTCGTCGTCAGTGGCGTGCAGCTGTGCCCACGCGAACGCGTGCTGGAGCACCCGACGCTCGGCTGCATCGGCCTCGAAACGGTCCCGTCGCGCAGCAGCGAGCAGAGCTGCGGTGTCGATGATGGGGGTCGAGGTCATGGAACAAACACTAGGGACGGGCACCGACATTTTTTGGGCTGAAGTCCATAAGGGCAAGGGGAATCTCGATTTTCTCGCCAGGTTTCGAGACGGGTCTTCGGCCTTCCTCAACCACCGACGAGGGCGCCTTTGCTCGGCGGCGGCGCGAACTCGCCGCGCTTGCTGGTCCGCAGCCCCAGCCGGACCAGCTTCTCCACCTCCGCAGTAGCGGCCGCCACGCCGTCGACGACCGGTACGCCGAGCACGGAGGACAGCTCTGCGCAGAAGTCGGCCATCCCGGCGCAACCCAGCACGATCACGTCGGACCGGTCGGCGGCCAGCGCAGCGCGACAGGTGTCGAGCACCCGCTGGCGGGCGACCGGGTCCGTCTCGAGCTCGAGGACGGCGAGGTCGCAGGCATGCATCCCCGCGCACCGCTCGGCGGCGCCGTACGAGTGCGCGAGGTCCTGGGCATGTCCGAGCGTCCGGGCCAGGGTGGTGACGACGCTGAACGAGCGGCCGAGGTAGCCGGCCGTGCGCATCGCAGCCTCGGCGATCCCGATGACCGGGCCACGGGCGAGCTCCCGGGCGGCGTACAGGCCGGGGTCCCCGAAGCAGGCGATCACGTACCCGTCGTACCCGTCGGACTCCCCGGCCGCGATCGCTTCCAGGACGCCGGGTACCGCAAGGGCCTCGTCGTAGTGGCTCTCGATCGACACGGGTCCGCTGGTCGGGTTGACCACGTCGACGGTGACGCCCGGGCTGACAGCAGCCCGGGCGCACCCGCCGATCAGTGCGGTCATCGACGCCGTGGTGTTCGGGTTGACGACCAGGATCCTCACGCTGCCGTGCCCTCCAGGACCGGCGCAGCCGCAGGGAGCAGCGGCCGCGAGGCCGAGCCGGCGACGTTCGCCGCACGGGCGAGCACCAGGTAGGCGAGGTAGCCGGCCCCGCAGCCGACGAACCAGCTGTAGCTCGGCAGCCAGGTCACGATGTGCATCGTCTTGGGGATGATCACCGAGCCGAGCGAGACGACGCCCGAGGCGATCACCGCCTTCACCGCGGCCGGGTTGTAGCCGTTGCTGTACCAGTACTCCCCGTCCGGCGACATCGTGAACAGCTCGTCGACGTTGATCTTCTGCTGCCGGATCGCGTAGAAGTCAGCGATCAGGATGCCGAAGAGCGGCCCGATCAGCGCACCCAGGATGCCCAGGGTCCAGAAGATGGCGTTGTCGTTCGAGTACCAGTTCCACGGGGTCACCAGCACCGAGCCGACGGCAGCGATCATGCCGCCCATCCGCCAGCTGATCTTCTGCGGGTTGACGTGGCTGAAGTCGAACGCCGGTGAGATGAAGTTGGCGACGATGTTGATCCCGATCGTGGCCACCACGAAGGTGAAGCCACCGAGCAGGATCGCGAAGGTGCTGTCGATCTTCTGGACGGTCTCGATCGGGTCGGTGATCAGGTGCCCGTACAGCGGCACCGTCGCGGATGCCGTCAGCACGGTGAGCAGCGAGAACGCGATGAAGTTGATCGGCAGTCCGAGCAGGTTGCCCTTCTTCACCGACTCGAACGAACCGGCGTACCGGGAGAAGTCTCCGAAGTTCAGCATCGGCCCGGAGAAGTACGCCACCACCGAGGCGACCGCCGCGGTCAGGCCCCAGATCAGCGACCAGCCGCTGAGCTGGTGGGTGGAGAGGTTCAGGTTGATGTGGAAGTGCACCTTGAACAGCATGTAGCCGCACATCAGCAGCATCACCGCGTAGACCGCCGGTCCGGCGAAGTCGATGAACTTGCGGATCATCTCCATGCCCCGCCAGAACAGTGCCGCCTGCAGCACGAAGAGGATCGCGTAGCTGACGTAGCCGAGTGCGGAGAGCCCGAGGAAGCCGTGCTTGTTCACGTCCGCCCAGTCGGCCAGTCCTGGCCAGAGCTTGAGGAAGACGATGTTCAGCGACTCGGCTGCCAGGAAGGTCTGGACGCCGTACCAGGCCACCGCGATCAGCCCTCGGACGATCGCCGGGATGTTGGCACCGAGGACGCCGAACGATGCCCGACTGGTTACCGGGTACGGTACGCCGACCTGCTGGCTCGGCTTCGCGACCAGGTTGCAGAAGAACTGCACGATGCAGATGCCGACGATCAGGCAGATGAACACCTGCCACGCGTTCAGGCCGATGGCGAACAGCGTTCCCATCGTCACGTAGCCACCGACGCTGTGCACGTCGGACATCCAGAACGCGAAGATGTTGTACGAGCCCCAGGTCTGCTCCTTGAGCGGGGCGAGGTCCTCGTTGGTCAGCCGCGGGTGGTACTCCCGCTTGCCGACACCGCGACCGGGCGGATAGCCGGCGGCCTCGACGAGATCTGCTTGTTCTTCCTGGATGCTCATGACGTTCTCCTCGGGTTCCGGGGGGCGATCCCGTCACGTTAGGAACCGGCTGTTTCGGCGGCACTCGTCCGCGATCACGCCGAGGTGACGGGAAAGATATAGCCAGGCCGGACGGATATATCGGCGCCCCTCAGCCGCTCGGGCGGAAGACCTCGGGATCGTCGCGGAACTCGGTGATCGCGTCCTTGAGGTGCTCGAAGTGCGCCGCCGACTGGGTCACCAGACGCTCGGCGTCCCGGGCCACGAAGGCATCGAGCAGGTGGTCGTGGTCGGCGCAGAACGTCTTCCGGCCGTTGGCCGAGACCCGGGCCATCGGGCGTGCTGCCTCGGTCATGTTCCAGGCACCCTCGTACATGTGCACCAGCCGCTTCATCCGCGCCGGCGCGATCAACGCCATGTGGAAGCGTCGGGACTCGGCGTGGTACTTGCGGTCGTCGGCCTGCTCGCTGGCCGCGCAGAGTGCTTCGTGCGAGGCCCGCACCGTCTCGTCGTCAGCCAGGGTGGCGTGCTGGACAGCAGCCCGCAGCGCTGCTGCTTCGAGCGCCTGACGTACCTCGTAGAGCTCGCGGAACTCGGCGAAGCTCAGCTTGGCAACGCTGTACCCCACGTGCGGGACGTGGTCGACGAGCCCTTCGCCGAGCAGCACCTTGAGAGCCTCGCGGACGGGGATGTGGCTGACCCCGAAGAAGGACGCCACCGCGTCGATCGGGATCAGCGTCCCCGGCGGTTCGTCACCGGCCAGGATCGCTCGCCGCAGGTCCTCGATCACCCGCGGCGGCTCGCTGCCGGTGGTCGAGCTGATCAGCCGGGCCGCGAACACTGAGCGTCTGCGCGGACTGATCGACGGCGCCTGGCTCATCGGGCGATGCTGTCAGGCGCCCGTTGCGGGGAGACTTTGACCAGGTTTCATCCCTGTAACGGAGCGGTCCCCGCCCCTACGATCAGCGGATGACGACGCAATGGCGTGAGGCCTCCGCCGGTGGGCAGACGTTCCGGTACGCCGACAGCGGTGCGGGTCCGCTGGTGCTGCTGCTGCACGGGTTCCCCGACCTGCCGACCGGTTGGGACAGCCTCCGGGCCCGGCTCAACGCCGCGGGCTACCGGACCGTCGCGCCGTTCCTGCGCGGCTACCACCCGGCCACCTTCACCGACCGCGCCTTCGCGAGCACCGACCTCGCCGACGACGTCGCCCTGCTCCTCGATGCCCTCGACGAACCGACTGCGGTGGTGGTCGGCCACGACTGGGGCGCGGACGCGGCGTACTGCTCGGCGACGAAGTACCCGGGCCGGGTCACCAAGATGGTTGCGCTCGGGATCCCGCACCCCTCCACCCTGAAGCCGTCGCTGGGATCGGCCTGGACCGGCCGGCACTTCGTCTACTTCAAGCTGCCCTGGGCCGCGACCACGGCTCGCCTCTTCGGGCTGCGGATGGTCGACCGGCTCTACCGGCGCTGGGCGCCGAGCTGGGACGGCCCGGCTCGTGACGCCTCCGTCGACGCCGCGGTCACCGCTCTGTCCGACCCGCTGGTCCTGCGCGGCTCGCTCGCCTACTACAAGGCGCTACAACCCGGGAACCCGTTCTACCAGGCCAGGATCGACGTACCGGGCCTGGTCATCGGGGGTGCCGACGAGCCGCCCGTGCTGCAGCACGGGTACGAGGCGACGCCGGGCCGGTTCAACGCCTCCTGCGAGGTGCACGTCCTCGACGGTGCCGGGCACTGGCCGCACCGTGAGCAGGAGAACGCGTTCCTCGAGGTGCTGCTCGCGTTCCTGGACACCTGATCCCAGGAAGACTCGACCTGGAGGACGTTCGGCCGGCCGGACCACGTCACTCGGCGGCGGCGGGGATCGACCAGTGCACCGTCGTGCCGCCGGACGGACCGGGCCCGATCACACAGGCGCCCCCGTGCTTCTGTGCCCGGTGCCGCATGTTCCGCAGGCCGCTCTCGACAGCGCCCGGACTGATCCCGGCACCGTCGTCGGTGATCTCGAGAGACACGTCCTGCCCGACCGACAGAACGACGGTCACCGCCGAGGCGTGAGCATGTCGGGCCGCGTTGGACAGCGCCTCACCCAGGACGGCGAGGACCTCGGGTGCGGTGGCATCGTTGATCAGCGACCTGATCGGGCCCTCGAAGGTGAGGGTGGGGCGGAACCCCAGGGTCGCCGCGGAGCGTTCCACCATCCGGGTGACCTCTGCCTGGATGTCGGCAGCCTCGTCAAGGGCACCGAGCGCGAAGATGGTCCGCCTGATGTCCTTGATGGTCGCATCGAGGTCGTCGATCGCCAGCCCGAGCCGTTCGGCGACAGCAGGCTTGTCCGTCAGCCGCGCCACGCTCTCGAGGCCGAGCCCGACGGCGAACAGTCGCTGGATCACCAGGTCGTGCAGGTCGCGACCGATCCGGTCGCGGTCCTGGAACACAGCGAGCTGCTGCTGATCGGCTCGTGACCTGATCACCTGCAGGGCCAGCGCGGCCTGCTCGGCAAAGCTTGCCGGGAGCGCAGCATCCACCCCGACGAACCCGCTGGCGTTCGCCGGGGTCCAGGCGATCGCGAGCGCGCCCTCGACACCGACCCCGTGGCCGAACGGTACGACGATGGCCGGTCCGAGAACCGGCCAGCCGGCGATGACGTCCATCGTGGTGGCGCGTGGGTCGCTGGCCATGTCGGTGACCGTCAGCGGCTTCCCCGAGCGCGCGACCTCACGCGCCAGCGACCTGTCCATCGACCACGACGCCATCGCGTCACGGTCCACCTCGGCACCCGAGACGACCTCGATCCGGAGGTGCGCATCGTCCGGCCCGGCGACCACCCAGGAGAGATCCGCGCCGGACAGGTCGCGAACCCGGTCCGCAACCACCTGCAGGGCGTCCTGGTCCGAGGAGGACCTGACCAGGAGTCCGTTGATCTCTGCCGTGGCCTCGAGCCAGCGCTGGCGCTGCTCGGCCTGTTCGTAGAGGCGCGCGTTCTCGATCGCAACACCGGCCGCTGCAGCCAGGGCCACCACGATCCGCTCGTCCTGCTCGGTGAAGTCCTCGCCGTTCGCCTTCTCGGTCAGGTAGAGGTTGCCGAACACCAGGTCCCTGATCCGGACCGGCACACCGAGGAACGAACCCATCGGCGGGTGGTGCGGTGGGAACCCCGAGGACGCCGGGTGCTCGGCGATGTCGTGCAGGCGCAAGGGCTCCGGATGGTCGACGATCAGGCCGAGAAGTCCGTGGCCGGTCGGCAGCTCACCGATCTCGACGACCTGGTCCTCGGTGACGCCGTGGTGGACGAAGGTCCGCAACGGGTGCTCCACGCTCTGACCGATCACACCGAGGGCGGCGTAGTCGGCCCCGGCGAGCCGGCTCGCGGCAGTGACGATCCGGCTGAGCAACCGGTCCAGGGACAGGTCGGCACCGATGGTGACCACTGCATCGAGGAGGAGCTCCCAGCGCGCGCGCTCGTCGCGAGCACCTTGGACCCGCTCGGCGACCTCGAGGAGGAGCTCGTCGAAACCTGAGTCGCGCAGTCCGGTGGGCCGATCCGGATCAGGCGCGATCTGCTGCATCTGTCGACCGTAGCCCCCGGGCTCAGCTTCCGTGGCGGGTGCTGTAGATCGCTGCCTGGGTCCGGTTCTCGACGCCCAGCGTCGCCAGCAACGAGCTGACGTAGTTCTTCACGGTCTTCTCCGCCAGGAACATCGCCTCGGCGATCTGCCGGTTCGTCATGCCCTCGCCGATCAGCTCCAGGATGC
Source organism: Marmoricola sp. (assembly GCA_025965315.1). Lineage (GTDB taxonomy): Bacteria > Actinomycetota > Actinomycetes > Propionibacteriales > Nocardioidaceae > Marmoricola. Next base: position 68,435 of record JAOPXD010000029.1, on the reverse strand, counting down.
GTTGCTCCTGCACGGTCAGCTTGGCGATCCCGGGGTCGACCTGCGGTCCGTTGCGCAACCGCTCGAGCACCTTGGCCGTCACGGCCGGGTCGAGGGTCGACTGACCGGCGGCGACCAGGCGCACCGTCGAGATGAAATCAGTTCCACGCACCTGCTTGAGGATGTAGCCGGACGCCCCAGCCATGATCGCCGCGAACAACGCGTCGTCGTCGTCGTACGACGTCAGGATGAGCACGTTGATCGACGGGTCCAGGGACCGTACGTCGCGACACACGTCGATGCCGGATCCATCGGGAAGCCGGCCGTCCAGGATCGCCACATCAGGGCGCAGCGCCGGGATCCGGCTCGTTGCCTCCGCCGCCAGACCGGACTCACCGACGACGACGATGTCGCCGGCGCTCTCCAGCAGGTCCTTGATCCCGCGCCGCACGATCTCGTGGTCGTCGAGCAGGAACACCCGGATCGGTGCAGGTGTCTCGGCGTCGGGCAGTGGGCTCGTCATCCTTCGAGGCTACGCGTGATCGACCCGAGTCCCCCGAGTCCGTGGACCCGACCTTTGAGGACCTTTGCCCCTGCGGTCGCAGAACAACTCCGGCGACAGTGGAAAGACGCGCAGCACGGGAAGGCCATCATGTTTGCAGATCAACCCTCCACGGATCGACCGCCGGACGTGACCAGGGAGGGCGAGCTCGATCGCCCGGAGGCGATGCGGCGCATCGTCCGCGCCGCCTGCCGCGCGCCCAGCGTCCACAACACCCAGCCCTGGACCTGGCGCCTGGACCGGCACGCGATCGAGCTGCGCGCCGACCGGTCCCGCCAGCTCCCGGTCACCGACCCGACCGGTCGCAACCTGACGATCAGCTGCGGCGGCGCGCTGCACCACCTCCAGGTCGCAGCATCGGCATTCGGCTACGCCACCGAGGTCGAGCGGTTGCCGGACCCGGAGCAGCCCGAGGTGTTCGCCAGGGTCACGCTGAGCCCGGCCACGGTGCCGGCCGATGCGTCGGCCCGGCTCGCGGCGATGGCGGACAGGTGCACCGACCGGCGCCGCTTCACGTCCTGGCCGATCCCGGACGTCCGGCTGGAGGCCCTCGCCGACCACGCCCGCCGGCTCGGGGCGTCGGTGATCCCGCTGACCGCACCCGGTCTTCGGATCCGTGCCGAGCTCCTGGTCAACCGCGCGTTGGAGATCCAGCGTCGACAGCCGGAGGTAGCGGCAGAGGTGGCCGGCTGGATCGATCACGTGCGCCCCGACGGCGTCCCGCTGGGGGTGCTCGGCCAGGACGACTCTGATCGCGGCCGCCGAGCGACCCGGTTCGAAGAACGACTCTCCGGCAGCAGCGACCAGGCAGGCGTCGAAGGTACCGATGGTCTGATCGTGATCGCGACCGGCGTGGACCGTCCGATCGCCTGGCTCCAGGCAGGCGAAGCGACCAGCGCCCTCTGGCTGCACGCGACCGCCACCGGCCTCTCGGTCGTCCCGCTGAGCCAGATCGTCGAGGTCGACGAGACCCGGGAATCGCTCAAGCACGACGTCCTCCAGGACGCGGCGAACCCGCAGCTGATGCTCCGGATCGGCTGGCAGGAGATCGGACGCGCCACGCTGCCGCGGACTCCTCGCCGCGGGCTCGCACAGGTGCTGGTCCCGTGACACCGGACCTTGGTCCCGCGCGGAGGGGTTCTTCGGCCGTGGTGCGCCGCGACGGCGCGGACGAGGCTGAGGTCATGACCACCGAAGCACCAGCCGACAGCATCGTCATCGGGTACGACGGCTCCCACCACGCCGACCAGGCCCTTCGCTGGGCCGCCGAGCAGGCCGAGCTCGAGAACCGGACGCTGACCCTGATCCACGTCGTGAAGCCGATCAGCGGCCTCGAGCTCGGCGGCCTCGCGACGGCGAACCTGATCCCGGACGACGTCCGGACCGCGGTTCGCGAAGGTGGCCGGACGACCCTGTTCGAGGCGCGAGCCCGGGTGCTGGCGGACCGTCCCGACCTGGACGTCGTCACCATTCTCGGCGAGGGGGACCCGCGTCAGATGCTGCTGAGCCACAGCGAGCGCGCCGCGTGCCTGGTGCTGGGATCACGGGGTCGCGGCCGCGTCACCTCGCTGCTCCTGGGATCGGTGAGCGTCGCACTGTCCCGGCACGCCTCGTGCCCGGTCGTCGTCGTCCGGCCGTACCGTCCTGGGACGGTGCGCCGCGGCGTCCTCGTCGGCACGGACGGTGGCGAGACGACCCGGTCGACCCTGGAGTACGCGTACCGGCAGGCATCGCTCCGTGACCTCCCCCTGACCGTGCTGCACTGCGCTCCCGACGACAGCGAGGAGCATCGCGTCCTCAGCGAGAGCGTCGCCGGCCTGGCCGAGAAGTTCCCGGACGTCCCGACGCGCCTCGAGGTCAGCGATGTCTTCGTCGACCGGGCCCTGATCGCAGCGAGCGAGACCATGGACCTGATCGTCGTCGGTCACCACCGCGACCCGGTCCAGGGATCTCTCCCTCGCCTCGGCTCCCATGCCGCGGCAGTCGTCGAAGGGGCCCGCTGCCCGGTCGCGGTGGTCTTCGAGGATCACCATGCCTGACGCGATCGCGCTGAGCTCCGAGACGTGCGAGGAGCTGCTCCGGTCCGGGGTGGTAGGAAGGATCGTCTTCTCCACGCCCCACGGGCTGCAGGTCTTCCCGGTCAACTACTCGGTCGTCGACCGGGCCGTGGTGATCCGGGTCTCGCCGTACGGGCCGCTCGGGGTGCACGGGCAGGACGCGAAGGCCGCCTTCGAGATCGACCAGTTCGACCACGGCTACCAGCACGGCTGGAGCGTGGTCGCCCACGGCCGCCTGACCGCTGTCAGGGATCCGGAGGAGTACGCACGGATCGAGTCGATCTGGCGGCCCCGACCGTGGGCGACGGGGGTGAGTCGCAACCTGTGGCTGAAGCTTCCGTGGAGCGAGCTGACCGGGCGACGTCTCGGTCGTGGCTGGGATCTGCGGAGCGAGCTGGTCACCCGCCGAGGCACACCGACCGACCACATCCCGCAGCAGCGGTCGTCGCGATGAACGTAGCGAGCACCGGGCCGGCGCCGGCAGAGGTCCTTCTCGCCGACGGCACCGTCGCCGTCATCCGCGGCCTGCAACCCGAGGACCGGGCCGCGCTGCTCGCGCTGCACGACGACGTGTGCGACGACAGCTACCTGCTGCGCTTCTTCACCCTCGGCCACAAGTCCGGTCACGACTACACCGCGCACCTCTTCGACCCGACCGGTACGACGATCGCCTCACTGGTGGCGACCGTTCACGGCGAGATCGTCGCGCTCGCGACCGCCGAGCAGCTGACACCCGACACGGCCGAGATCGCCTTCCTGGTCGCCGACCGTCAGCACGGGCACGGTGCCGGCAGCCTGCTGCTCGAACACCTCGCCGCCACCGCGCGCCGCGACGGCATCAGGGTCTTCGTCGCCGAGGTCATGCACGAGAACCGCGCGATGCTCCGGGTCTTCGCCGATGCTGGTTTCGCGGTGACCAGGACACCCGTGGACAACCTGGTCCGGGTGGAGATGCTGACGGCCTGCTCCGGTGACGCGACCGCGGCCGCCGACGCCCGCGAGAGCCGGTCCGAGGCGCTGTCCCTGCACCCGCTCCTGCACCCGCGCGCCGTGGCAGTGGTCGGCGTTCGCCGGGACGGCACCGGCATCGGCCACGCCGTCCTTCAGTCGATCCTTCTCGGCGGCTTCACCGGGACGCTGAGCCTGGTGCATCCCGCGGCGGACACCGTCGAAGGTCTCCAGACCTATCGCAGACTCGTCGACGTCCCCGGCCCGCTCGACCTCGTCATCATCGCGGTCCCCGTCGACCGGGTGGTCGCCTCCATGACCGACGCTGCAGCAGCCGGTGCCCGAGCCGTGGTGGTGATCTCGTCCGGATTCAGCGAGCTCGGCGAGGACGGCAAGGACCTCCAGCACGCAGTCGCGCGCATCGCCCGGGACGCCGGCATCCGACTGGTCGGGCCCAACTGCCTGGGAATCCTGGCGAACGATCCTGCTACCAGCCTGAACGCGACCTTCACCCGGGCCCGGCCGCCGTACGGGGGCCTCGCGATCGGATCGCAGTCCGGCGGCGTCGGGATCTCGTTGCTCGAGGTCGCTACCGAGCTGAACCTCGGGGTGCACTCCTTCGTCTCGCTCGGCAACAAGGCAGACGTGTCCGGCAACGACCTGTTGTCGGCGTGGTTCGAGGACCCGACGGTGACCGCGGCAGCCCTCTACCTGGAGTCGTTCGGCAACGCCCGCAAGTTTGCCAGGATCGGTCAGCGCTTCGCCCGGCACAAGCCGCTGCTCGTCGCGCTCGGTGGCCGGTCCGAGGGCGGCCGCCGCGCGGGGACCTCGCACACAGCGGCGGGCGCGGGCCGTACCGAAGACAGCGCCGCACTCCTGGCCCGCGCGGGCGTGATCCCGTGCCGGAGCGCTTCGGACATCGCCGAAGCCGCCCTGCTGCTGGGTGAGCAGCCGCTTCCCCGGGGCGGCCGGATCGCCATCATGAGCAACGCCGGCGGACTCGGCGTCCTGGCCGCCGACGCCGCCGACGACCTGGGGCTCGAGGTCCCGTGCCTCTCGGACCCGACCCAGGCGCTGCTCGGCACTCAGGTGTCCGGAACCGTAGGGGTGAGCAATCCGGTCGATCTCGGTGCCGCCGCAACAGCTGCTGATCTCGAAGCCTGCATCGACACCGTGCTGGCCTCCGGCGAGATCGACGCTCTGTTGATCGTCCTCATCCCGACACAGATCTCGGACCCGGCGCCGTTCCTGAAGGCCGTGATCTCCGCACGCGCACGCAATCCGCAGCTCCCGGTCCTGATGACGGTCACCAGCGGTCCCGACGTCCACCAGGTCGAGCTGCCCGGGGTCAGCAGGTTCCCGTCGTACGACGCCGCACTCGGCGCGTACGCGAGGGTCCTCAGGTACGCCGAGTGGCTTCGGATCCCGGACGTCAACGACCCGATCCACGACGACGAGCCCGCAGAACCGCGACAGCTCGCGCCGACCCGCTGACCATCCCACCGGAACTCCTGCCGGTCAGCTTCCGGCGCCGACCCTCCAGTCGCGGATCTCGGGCAGATCCTCGAGGTTCTCGCGGATGTAGGCGCGGTGCCGGCCCAGCTGTGCGCGGCACCAGTCCATCAGCTCAGCACCCCCGCGTGGTGTCGTCCCCGCGTTGTTGAGCGCATCCATGACGAGGTGGAAGCGCGAGATCCTGTTCAGCACCGTCATGTCGAACGGGGTGGTGGTGGTGCCTTGCTCGATGAAGCCGCGCACGTGGAACCGATCAGCGTCCGGGCGGCCGTGCACCAGCTGGTGGACCGCACCGGGAAACCCGTGGAAGGCGAACACGACATCGACCGAGTCGGTGAACAGCCCGGTGAACGCAGCGGCGGACATGCCGTGCGGGTGGTCCCCCGGTCGCACCAGGGTCATCAGGTCGACGACGTTCACCACCCGCACCCGGAGGTCCGGTACCCGCTCCCGCAGGATCTGGGCAGCGGCCACGGTCTCCTGGGTCGGGGTGTCCCCGGCGCAGGCAAGGACCACGTCCGGAGTCGCGCCGTCGGCCTCGTTACCGGCCCAGTCCCAGGTGCCCGCACCGACCGAGCAGTGCGCGATGGCCTCGTCGATCGTGAGGTACTGGAGCTGCGGCTGCTTGTCGATCACGATGAGGTTCACGTAGGACCGTGACCGGAGGCAGTGATCGGCGACCGACAGCAGGCAGTTGGCGTCCGGCGGCAGGTAGACCCGGGTCACCTCGCCCCGATGGGTGAGCATCACCTGGATCAGTCCCGGCCCCTGGTGGGAGAACCCGTTGTGGTCGTTGCGCCAGGCGGTCGAGGTCAGCAGGACGTTGAGGCTGGGGACCTTGGCACGCCACGGAAGTCCCAGCGACTCCTCGAGCCACTTGCTGTGCTGGACCGTCTGGGAGGCACTCACCATCGCGAAGGCCTCGTACGACGCGAACATCCCGTGCCTGCCGGTCAGGGTGTAGCCCTCCAGCCAGCCGTGGCAGTTGTGCTCGGAGAGCACCTCCATCACCCGGCCGTCGCGGGACAGGTGCTCATCAGCCCCGGTCGACGGCTCCATGAAGGCGCGGTCCGACGCGGCGAACACGTCACCGAGCCGGTTGCTGGTGGTCTCGTCCGGGCAGAAGAGCCGGAACGAGTCCGGGTTGTCGAGGTAGACGTCCCGGAGAAGCTGACCCAGGCGCCGGGTCGACTCGGCACGGTCGCCGCCGGGCGCACCGACGGGAACGGCGTACCGGCGAAAGTCGCGTCGTACGAGCTCTGCGGACCTCGCGCCGGCACCGGTGTGCGGTGATCCGCTCAACCGGAGCGTCCCGTCGGGGTTGAGGGCGTCCGTGGTCGGGCGGCCGCCGGAGTCGAAGAGCTCGTCCGGGCGGTACGACCGCATCCAACGCTCCAGGAGTGCGAGGTGGTCCGGGTTCTCGCGCACCCCCGCCAGCGGCACCTGGTGGGCACGGAAGGTGCCTTCGACCAGCACGCCGTCGACCTCGTGCGGACCGGTCCAGCCCTTGGGGCTGCGCAGCACGATCATCGGCCAGCGCGGGCGCTTCCCGTCCCAGGAACCTGAACGGGCAACCGCCTGGATCTCGCGGATGCGGGACCAGCACTCGACCAGGGCTTCGGCGAACCGGTGGTGCATGCCAGGAAGGTCGGAGCCCTCCACCTCGATCACGTCGTACCCGTGGCCGCTGAAGAGTGCGCGAACCTCGTCGCGGTCCTTGCGACCCAGGACGGTCGGCCCGCTGATCTTGGCGTCGTTGAGGTGCAGCACCGGGAGCACCGCGCCGTCCCGCGCCGGGTTGAGGAACGAGATGCCCTTCCACGAGCCCTCCAGCGGTCCGGTCTCCGCCTCGCCGTCCCCGACGACTGCCACGGCGATCAGGTCCGGGTTGTCCATCACGGCACCGAAGGCGTGCACCAGGACGTACCCGAGCTCGCCACCCTCGTGGATCGAGCCCGGGGTCGTCACCGACACGTGGCTGGGGATCCCTCCGGGAGCCGAGAACTGGCGGAAGAGCCGCTCCATGCCCGCCGCGTCGCGAGAGACCCCGGGATAGATCTCGGAGTAGGTGCCCTCCAGCCAGGAAGCCGCCACCAGCGCCGGGCCGCCGTGACCCGGGCCGGCGAGGTAGATCGCTTCCTGCCCGGTCTGGTTGATCAGCCGCGAGACGTGTGCGTAGATGAACGCAAGGCCGGGACTCGTGCCCCAGTGACCGAGCAGCCGCGGCTTGATGTGCTCGACCCGGAGCGGTTCGCGCAGGAGCGCGTTCCCGCGCAGGTAGATCTGGCCCACCGTGAGGTACATGTCGGCGCGCCACCAGGCATCGACCTCGGCGACCTCCTCCGGACTCAGCATCACGACAGGTGGACCTGGGTTCCGGAAGCACCGGCGATGACGTCGCCTGCTGCCGTCAGCGAGCCGATCGCAGCCTGCCTGCCGGTCTCCTCGACGAAGTGCAGCACCGCCGCCACCTTCGGGCCCATCGAGCCCTCGGGAAAGGACATCGACCGGAGCGCATCGGTACTGACCGCGCGGACCAGGCGTTCCTCGGGCCGACCGAAGTCGGTGAGCACCCCCTCGACGTCGGTGAGCAGCACCAGCAGGTCGGCGTGCGTCTCGATCGCCAGATGTGCCGCGACGAGGTCCTTGTCGACGACGGCGTCCACGCCACGGAGCCCGTCGGCGCCTTCGACGACGGGGACCCCGCCTCCGCCGCCGAGGATGACCGTGGTGCCGGCGTCCAGGAGCACCCGGGCGGTCTCGGTCTCGACGACCCGCAGGGGCCTCGGGGACGGCACCACCCGTCGCCAGCCGCTGCCGTCGGCCCGCACGGTCCAGCCGTTCGAGGCGGCGAGTGCGTGCGCCTGCTCCTCGTCGTACGCCGCTCCGACGAACTTGGTCGGCGCGCCGAAGGCCGGGTCGTCGGCATCCACCACCGTCTGGGTCACCAGGGTGACGACCGGCGTGACCAGCCCGGCGTTGGTCAGCGCCTGCTGGAGCCAGTAGCCGATGACGCCCTGGGTCTCGGCGACGAGCTCGCTGAACGGGTAGGCCACCGACAGCGTCGGATCCGCCGCGCTCTCCAGCGCGAGCATGCCGACCTGGGGCCCGTTGCCGTGGACGAGGATGACCTGGTGCTCGGTGGCTGTCTTCGCCAGCGCCGGCGCCGCCTCCGCGACGTGACCGAGCTGGATCGCCGACTCCGGGGGCTCACCGCGGCGCAGCAGCGCGTTCCCGCCCAGAGCCACCACGATCCTCATGACGTCGCTCCCGAGGTGTTCGCCAGCGTCGCGACGAGGACCGCCTTGATCGTGTGCAACCGGTTCTCCGCCTGGTCGAAGACGATCGAGGCGGCCGACTCGAACACCTCGTCGGTGACCTCGAGCGCCGTCATCCCGGTCTGACCGAACAGCTGCTCGCCCACCTCGGTGGCGCGGTCGTGGAACGCCGGCAGGCAGTGCATGAACTTCACGTCCGGGTTGCCGGTCCGCCGCAGCAGCTCACCGGTGATCCGGTACGGCATCAGCAGATCGATCCGGCTCGACCAGGTCTCCACCGGTTCGCCCATCGACACCCAGACGTCGGTGTAGACGAAGTCGACCCCCGCGACCCCCGGACCGACGTCGCTGGTGCAGGTGATCCTCGCCCCGGTCTGGTCCGCGATCAGGGTCGCTGCCTTCACGACGTCGTCCGGGTTGCCGAGCGAGGCCGGCGACACCATCCGTACGTCCATGCCGAGCATCGCGCCGGCGATCAGCAGCGAGTTGGCCGTGTTGTCGCGAGCATCGCCGACGAACGCGAACGAGATCTCGCTGTCGGGCTTGTTCGCGTGCTCGCGCATCGTGAGCATGTCGCACAGGGACTGCGTCGGGTGCCACTCGTCGGTGAGCCCGTTCCACACCGGTACGCCGGCGTGGAGGGCCAGGGTCTCGGCCGTCGTCTGCTTGAAGCCCCGGTACTCGATGCCGTCGTACATCCGACCGAGCACCCGCGCCGTGTCCGCCGCGGACTCCTTGTAGCCGAGGTGGGACCCGTTCGGGTCGAGGTAGGTGACGTGAGCACCCTGATCGTACGCCGCGACCTCGAAGGCACAGCGGGTACGGGTCGAGGCCTTCTCGAAGATCAGCGCGATGTTCCGACCGACCAGCGTCGGGATCTCGGTCCGGCTCGCCTTGTCGGCCTTGAGCTGGACGGCGAGGTCCAGCAGGTACCGCCACTCGGTCGCGGTGAAGTCGAGCTCCTTGAGGAAGCTGCGGCCCCGGAGATCGACGGCGCTCATGCCGGCCCCGTTCATGCCGGCACCGCGTCGCGCTCGATCGGGCAGGTCATGCAGCGCGGGCCGCCGCGGCCGCGGCCGAGCTCCTCACCGACGACCGGGACCACCGTGATGCCCTGGTCGGCGAGGTACTCGTTGGTGGTCGTGTTGCGCTCGTACCCCATCACCACGCCCGGCGCGATCGCCAAGAAGTTGGTGCCGTCGTCCCACTGCTCGCGCTCCGCCCCCCTCTTGTCGATCGGGGTCGTCAGGATGCGCAGGTCGCTGACGCCCAGGGCCTCGGCGACGACCGGGAACAGCTCGGCGTTCTCCTCGATCTTGAAGTCACCACCGTCCCCGACGGCCTTCAGGGTGAACGAGCGGAGCTCGTCGGGCAGGTAGGGGTAGACGCAGAATGCGTCCCGGTCGACCATCGTCATCACCGTGTCCAGGTGCATGAACGCCCGCTCCTTGGGCAGCTCGACCACGATCACGGTGTCGACGTCGCCGGAGCGGAACAGGCTCCGCGACAGGATCTCCACCCCTTGCGGGGTGGAGCGCTCCCCCATCCCGATCATCACGGCGCGGTTGCCGATGACGGTGATGTCACCGCCTTCGACGGTTGCCGACTCGTGGGCCGACGAATCGTTGCCGTAGAGGAACCGCATCTGGGTGCTGGTGAACATCGGATGGAAGTTGTAGACGACCCGCGAGTTGATCGTCTCCCCCTGGCGGGCGCGCTTCGCCATCGGGTTGACCGAGACCCCGCTGTAGACCCAGGCCGAGTTGTCCCGCTGGAACAGGTGGTTGGGAAGCGGGCGCATCAAGAAGTCGTCCGGCGCCAGGTACTCCATCAACAGGCTGGGAGCGTTCAGCTGGGCAGCGAGGTCGCGCTTCAGGACACCCCCGATCAGCAGCTCGGCCAGCTTGTGGGCGGGAGTGGCAGCGACGAACTCGTCGAGCGGTGCGTCCAGTCCGGGGCCGAACCTGGTGGCGGTGGTCAGCCGCTCCTGCAGGAACTCCCGGGCACCCGGGGCGTCGAGCGCCTCGGCGAGCAAGGTCCCGAACTCGTGGACCCGGACGCCGCCGGCCTGGAGCTGCTCGACGAAGGCGTCGTGCTCCTCGCGGGCCCGGTCGGCCCACATGACGTCGTCGAACAGCAGCTCGTCGACGTTCGCCGGAGTGAGCCGGCTGAGCTCGAGGCCGGGACGATGGACGATCGCCTGCTTGAGCTGGCCTACCTCGGAATCGACGTGGAAGTTCATGGTGACCTTTCGGTGGGTGGTGAGCGGAGTGATCATCGGTACGCAGGGACGGGCTCGGGCGCCGTCATCGAGGGCCGCATCCGCAGGTAGACGGGGATTCCGAGCAGCGACGCGCCGCCTGCCATCAGGAACGGGCCCCAGACGACGTACCAGGAGGCATCGGTGTTGCGGGAGTAGTAGATGAAGGCGATCGAGACGGCCAGGGACACGGCGGCCACCGCGAGGTCGAGGTACAACCTGGGCGTGTGTCCGTGCTGGTGGTCGCGCAGACGCCAGCTGATCTGGGCCAGGGCCGAGAACGCGTACGGGACGGCCGAGGTGATCCCGGTCATCAGTACCAGGGTGGTGAACACCGTGGCGCCGTTCGCCCCGAGGTAGCTCAGGATGACGGCCAGTGAGGCGAGGCCGGTCGAGACGACGATTCCGTAGGCGGGAACCCCGCGCCCGGACAGCTCGGCGAAGCGCTTGGGGAACAACCCGTCCTTGGCCGCCGCCAACGGCATCTCGGCGACGATCATCGTCCAGCCGTTCAGGGCCCCGATGCCGGAGACGATCACGGCGAGCGCCACCAGGTTGCCGGCCCAGGACCCGCTCCCGACGATCGCGTTGGCGGCTGCGGAGTAGGAGGCCTTGTTGCCGTCCAGCGCCAGCGCGCTCGCCGGGAGGATCCCGAAGACTGCGATCAGCGAGAACAGGTACACCACCCCGCTGGCCAGCGTTCCGTAGATGGTCGAGCGTCCGACGTTGCGAGCGGGGTCACGCACCTTGGCTGCCGCGACGGACGCGGTCTCGACACCGAGGTAGCTGAACAGGCAGATCGCCATCGCGCCCCCGATGGCCGAGACGTTGCTGTCGCCGCTGGTGTTCCAGGGCGTGAAGTTTCCTGCGCTGACGAAGAACAGTCCGAGGGTCGACATCAGTGCCAGCGGGACGAACTTGAGCACCGTCGTCCAGACCTGGAACGACGCCATGCTCCGGACGCCGGCGAGGTTCACCACGGCGGGGATCCACAGGCCGGAGAGCGCGATCAGGATCGACCAGCCCACAGCGTTCCCCTTGTTGACGAAGATCTCGACGTAGAACACCCAGCCGACGGCGATCGCGGCATTCCCGGCCCAAGCGGTGATCCAGTAGGACCAGGCGTTGCTGAACCCGAGGCCGTTGCCGAACGCGGCACGCGCATAGGCGTAGGGACCGCCCTGCGCCGGGTAGCGGCGCGACATCACCGCGAACATCATCGCCAGCGCGATCGCACCGACGGTCGCGATCCCCATCGCGACCAGACTGATCGGCCCGTACGAGGCGATCGCGTACGGGAGGCTGAAGATGCCCACCCCGATGATGCTTCCCATCACGAGCGCGGTGGACTGGGACAGACCCAGCCGGTCCGAGCTCAGGGCCGGCATCACCACGGCCGGTCGATTCTCGAGCTGCGTCATCAGGTCTCCTCCGGCACCGGCGACTCCGGTGCCTCCGGGTCCACGCAACCATCGGGGCGCACCGCCGGATCAGGGCCGAAGGTCATCGGGCGCAGAGTGAAAGTCCCCCGGACGTCGTAGGACGTTCGTCCCTGCGATCCGGGCCACCGGACACTGCCGCCGGCGGGTCGGGTCGGGCGAGGCTCGCACCATGGATACGAAAGAGATTCCGCTGGGTGCCATCGTCGTCGGAGTGGACGGGTCGACCGGCAGCAACCGGGCCGTGCTGTGGGCGGTGGACCAGGCGGCCCTGGAGCGCCGGCCGCTGGTGCTCGCGCACGCGATCAGCCCGGTCGCCGTCAGCTCCTGGATGATCGAGCCAGGATTCGACCCGACGTTCGTGCTCGACGCCTGCCGGACCGCGGGCGCGGCCGAGCTGACGCACGCCGTCGACGTGGCGACCGATCAGGACGCCTCCGTGGTGCTGCACCAGGTGCTCACCGAGTCCGACCCCCGGGACGCCCTGCTCGAGCTGGCCGAGGATGCCTCGATGGTCGTGCTCGGCTCACGCGGTCGTGGGCCGATGGCGAGCCTGTTCCTCGGCTCCGTCAGTCTTGCGGTCACCCAGCACGCCGCCTGCCCCGTCGTCGTACTCCGTGAGGGGCGTGAGTTCACCCCGGACTCGACCGGTCAGGACCGGGATCTGAGGTCGGGGGTGCTCGTCGGCGTGGACGGCACGAAGCGGTCCTCGGCGGCGCTCGAGTTCGCGTACCGGATCGCCTCGGTGCGATCGCTGCCGCTCACCGTGCTGCACGCCTACTGGGACGAGCAGACCGCTGGCTACCCGTCCCGGGCACGGTCCCTGGTCCAGGCGAACATCGAGGACCAGCACGTCCTTGTCGCAGAGGTCGTCGCCGGGATGGCCGAGAAGTTCCCCGACGTACGGGTCAGCCTGCAGGCGGTGCACGACCTTCCGCACGTCGCGCTGCTGCGGGCCGCCGAGAGGGCCGAGCTGGTCGTCATCGGCACCCATCCGACCAACGCGTTCTACGACCTGCTGACCGACGAGGTCAGCAGGCAGGTCGTGGGACGTGCGCCGTGCGTCGTCGTCGTGGTCCCTGACGCCTGCATCGACGCCGGCGTCGCGGCGACGGGCCTGTGACGATGAGCGATCCCCAGGTACCTGCGCAGCGGACGCCGGCCGAGCACCGCTTCGTCGCCGTCGTCGGCGTGGACGGATCAGCCGCGAGCTACGACGCGCTGCTGTGGGCGATGCGCACGGCGTACCAGAACAGCTGGGCCCTCGAGATCGTGACCGTCTGGCCGATGCACGCACCGGTCGTGGTCCACGGCGTGGCGGGCCACTTCTGCGAACCGCGCTGGAACGCGGCACGGACCCAGGCGAGGACCGTGGCGGAGGCACTCGCCCGGGTCGAGTCGGTGCCGACCTACTCGGTGCGACTCGAGAACGGAAGCGTCCGCGACCTGCTCCTCAGCGCGGCCGAGGGGGCGAGCGTCCTCGTCCTCGGCACGGACGAACCCGATCCCGGCGCCGGCGAGGGCGCCGTCGGCACGCGTCTGACGGCCGAGGTGCGGCTGCGCGCGGGCTGCCCGGTGGTGCTGGTCCCGCACGACGCGATGGTCCCGGCGCTCGTCACCCCAAACCGCTGAAACCGGCGTATCGTACAAGTCGGACAACTGTGCGTACTCGGATCGCACCGTGTCCGTCGCTGATCGGCAGGCGCCATGACAGCAATCAAGGACTTCCTTCTCTCCCGCGCGATGCAGGACGAAGCCGAGTCGGACGCGCGACAGGGACGGCCGTCGACCCGCCACCACCCGCCGGCCCGGCACACCGAGCTGCGCGCCGAGATCGAGCGGCACAACGACCACTCGATGACGATCGTGTCGCGGGTCGGGACCGAGACGATCACCCGGTGCGGGTGCTGCCCGAAGGAGGACGGCCAACCTTGTCGGGCGCTCAGGCTGCTCGCCCTGCCGTACGCGCAGCATCCTGCCTACCGCGCTGAGTGGGCGCTCGCCTGACGAAGCCTGCGGGTGCTCCAGGGGCGGAGGCTGAGGTACGCCAGCCCGGAGACCGGGATCGGCAGCCAGAACTCCAGCGCGCGCCAGGTCAGGACGCCGAGCACGACCGGTCCTGCCGCTCCGCTGAGAACGGCCAGCGCGGGGATCAGCACCCCCTCGACGATGCCGAGTCCGCCGGGGGTGAACGGGAGCAACCCGGCCAGGTTGGCCGCCCCGTAGGCGACCAGGAGTGCTCCGGGGCGGACATCGACGCCGTACGCCGCCAGGCACAGCCAGAGGCTGACCGCGTCGAACAGCCAGTTCCCGGCAGCCCAGCCGAGCAGCCGGCGGCGTTGCCGGCGCGTCCGCAGGAGGGTGTCCGCGCGCTCGGCCACGCGACGTGAGGTGACGACGGCGCGCGCGCTCTGAGCGGCGAACCAGCGACCGGCACGGGTCTCCCGGACCCGACGGTCCCGGTGCGCCGGCCAGGACCGGGGGCTCAGTCGGCCCGTCGCGACTGCTGCGTACGCCGCAGCGAGCACAGCCGCCCCGGCGAGCCCGGCCAGGACGTAGCCCGGGTGCGACCAGACGCCCGGTGATGCCAGCACGACCCCGCCGGTGAAGGTGGCGACCAGGCCGATGAATCCGACGACCGTCTCGACCGCGGCTGTCGAGAGCGCATCCGTCCCCGGGACCCCGCGCGCGGTCATCAGCCGGTACCGCAGCGCCGAGGCGCTCGCGGTTCCGCCCGGCAGCAGGTGGCTCGCCCCGAGACCGGTCAGGTCGATCCGGAGCTGGACGGAGAAGGACGGACGGACCTCCGGTGCCAGAACCGCCCGGGTCAGCGCGGTGTAGGACAGCAGCGAGGCGGCCTCGAACACGAGCGCCCCCAGGAGCAGCCAGACCTTGGCGTCGGCGAAGAGCCGCAGCTCGCTGCGCGCCTCGACGAGCTGGGGCACCGCGAGGTACTCCACCAGGGCGACGGCCAGCACCGTCAGCCCCACCCGGCGTACCCAGCCCCAGAACGTCATCTGCTGGCAACGGTGAACCGTCGCACCCGACGGCGCAGCAGCCTGCCGTGCACGACCGGGACGGGCGCCGGCTCCTGGGAGAGCCGGTAGAACCAGCGCTTGCCGATCTCGATCAGGGCGAGGTACGCGCACACCATGCCGACCAGGGCAGCGAAGAACGCCCCCGGCAGCGGCGCGAACCCCAGCGCGTGCGCCAGCGGCGACGCCGGCAGCACCGCACCCACGGCGACGACGGTGAGGGCAGCCAGGGTGACCTCCAGGCTCGGACGGCTCCGGAAGAACGGCACCCGCCGGGTCCGGATGGCGAAGATGACCAACGACTGGGTCGCCAGCGACTCGACGAACCACCCGGACCGGAACTCCGCCGTACCGGCATGGAAGACGCCGAGCATCACGGCGAAGGTCGCGAAGTCGAACACGGAGCTCAACGGACCGAACACGAACATGAAGCGGCGGATGAAGGCGAGGTCCCAGTGCGAGGGCCGGCGCAGCTGCTCCTCGTCGACGTTGTCGGTGGGGATCGCCAGCTGGCTGGTGTCGTAGAGCAGGTTGTTGAGCAGGATCTGCGAGGGCAGCATCGGCAGGAACGACAGGAACAGCGACGCCGTCGCCGCCGAGAACATGTTGCCGAAATTGCTCGAAGTGCCCATCAGGACGTACTTGATCGTGTTCGCGAAGATCCGGCGTCCCTCGGCGACCCCGTCCGCGAGGACGTCGAGATCCTTGTCGAGCAGGATCACGTCGGCGGCGTCCTTGGCGACATCGGTGCCCGAGTCGACCGAGATACCGACGTCGGCGGCGTGCAGGGCCAGGGCGTCGTTGACCCCGTCGCCGAGGAAGGCAACGCCTCCGCCACCGACGCGGCCAGCCGTCACGATCCGGGCCTTGTGCGCCGGCGAGACCCGGGCGAACACCGTGGTCGCCGCGACCGCGGCCGGGAGCTCCTGGTCGGACAGGGCGTCGAGGTCGACCCCGGTGAGGACGGCCGCCCCGCCCAGCCCGAGGTCGCGACACACCTTGACCGCGACCGCCGGGTTGTCGCCGGTGACCACCTTGGTCGTGATGCCCAGGCGTGCCAGCCGTGCGAGCGCATCGGCGGCGTCGGTCTTGGGTGGGTCGAGGAACACCAGCAGGCCGACGAGGTGGAGATCGCTCTCGCAGTCGGCGCTCAGCTGCGTCCGTGCCGTCGCCCGGGTGGCCACGGCGACCACCCGGTTGCCGGCGTCGAATTCGGCGGCGAGTGCTCGCCGGGCTGACTCCGGTACGTCGACGCATCGTTCCAGAACGGTCTCCGGTGCGCCTTTGGTCACCAGGGTCGTCACCCCGACCCGATCGCGTACGACGACCGACGCCATTCGACGGTCGTGGTCGAACGGCAGCACCGACTCGCGCGAGAAGGAACCGAGCTGGTCCCAGATCTGCTCGGCTGCCGGCGAGTCCGCGAGCGCTCGGTCGAGGGCGTTGCCTCCCACCGCGTGCCCGTCGGCGAAGGCCTTCATGGGCGGGGCTTCAGCGCAGAGCAGTCCCCAGCGCAGGACGTCAGCGGTTCGGGCTTCTCCGCTCGCAACCGCCCGCGCATAGGTCAGCCGCCCGAGCGTGAGCGTTCCGGTCTTGTCCGTGAAGAGCGTGCCGACGTCCCCCAGGTCCTCGATGCAGACGAGCCGCTTGACCAGGACCCGGCGGAGCAGCATCCGGCGGGAGCCGGCAGCGAGGCTGGTCGAGACGACGGCAGGAAGGAGCTGCGGAGTGATCCCGACGGCGATGGCGAGCGAGAAGAGCAACGAGTCCAGGAACGGTCGCTGCAGGATCAGGTTCGCCACGAAGATCAAGGTGGTCAGGGCGCCGGCCACGTAGACCAGCATCATCGAGAAGCGGCGCAGCCCGGACTGGAACGTCGTGTCGAGCTGATGGGTGCTGAGGCCGGCAGCGATCGATCCGAACTGCGCAGCGGCACCGGTGGCGACCACGACCCCGCGCCCGCTGCCGGCATGGACGACCGTGCCCATCAGGGCACCACAGCTCAGCTCGGCCAGGGCAGTGCCCGACGTAACTGGGGACGTACCCTTCTCGACCGGCTGGGACTCGCCGGTCATCATCGACTCGTCGCACTCGAGTCCGTTGACCTCGAGCAGCCGGAGGTCCGCCGGCACGACGTCACCGAGCTCCAGGAACACGACATCGCCCGGAACCAGCGCTGCGACGTCGACGGAGACCCGCGCGCCGTCCCGGAGCACGACGGCCTGGTGGCTGATCTGGGAGTGCAGCGCCTGGGCTGCCTTCTCGGCGCGGTACTCGTTCACGAAACCGAGTCCGACCGACATCGCCACGATGGCACCGATGATGATCGCGTCGCTGTGCTGCCCGACCACGAACGACGCACCGGCCGCAGCGAGCAGGAGCCCGAGCAGGGGCGAGCGCACCTGACGCAGCAGCACCGGGAAGAACCGGGCGCCGTTGGTGGAGACAGCATTGGGCCCGTAGGTCTGCGCGCGGACAGAGGCCTCTGCGGTCGACAGCCCGTCGGCGTCGGTGACGCCGAGCGCCGCCATGACCTGGGTCGCGTCCTTGCCGGCCGCAGAGGCGACGGTGTCCACGCCGATCAGGTGAGCTGTTTGCGCGACTCGACCACGGCATCGCGAACGTCCTTGTACGCGCTCTCCAGGCCGGTCCTGATCGTGTCCGTGACCTCGGTCGTGGTGGCCGACGCGCTGGCGAGCTGCGCCCTGGCCTGGCGCCACCGGGTGTTGAGCTCGGTGGTCAGCACCGCGATCCGGTCGGTGGCATCAGCGGTGCCGAGGCGCACCTGCAGCTCGAGGTCGTCGATACGGCCCTGCCACTGGTCGATGTGCGCCTGGGCCAGCTGCCCGACGACGATGCGGTGCGCTTCCTGGAGGTGATCGATCCGGGATTCGAGGGTGGCGATTCGTTCGTCTGTAGTCATGCCTCCAGCGTCGGGGACGCCGACGAAGGATCTCAGAGGCGAAGGTCCCGGCAGCGCGGGTCGTCCGGATCGGTCACGTCACCTTGACGGTGAACACGGCCGACGACGAGGTGCTCGCCCGGGACGACCCGCCGTAGTACGCCCGCACCCGGGTCCTGCCGTGGGGCAGCTTGATCGTGATCCGGATCGAGACCTTGCCGTTCGCCAGCGTCCCGGTGCCGATCGTCGTCGAGCCCTTCTTGAGGACGACGGTCCCGGTCGGCGTGAAGCCGCTCGCCGTGACCTTGACGGTCACGTGGATGTGCTTGGCCTTGGCGTTCGCCTTCGTGTACGACGCCTTCGGGGAGGCCTTCGTCGTCGAGGCCGCAGCCGTGTACGACCACAGCTCACGGCCGTGCGCGACGTCGAGGGCCTCGAAGAACAGGGTGTTGCCGACGACCCCGATCATGGTCGGGTAGCTGCTCGCGCTGCCGGGGTTGAGGTCGCCCACCAGGGCGGTGCCGGTCGAGGTCCCGTTCGAGCGCCAGAGCTCGGACCCGTGGGTCGCGTCTTCCGCGTTGAAGAGCAGCTCTCCGGCAACGATCCGGAAGCCCTGCGGTGAGCTGTTCGACGTACCGGTGTTGATGTTCTTGACCATCGTGGTGGTCGCGGGCGAGCCCATCGTCCGGTACAGCTCGGCACCGAGCTGCGGAGTCGACCCGCTGAAGTACACGTATCCCCGGTAGAGCGTCCAGCCCGTCGGGTTGTCGTCGGTGCCCCCGCCGCGGAGGCCGGGTACCAGGACCTGGGGGTTGGCACCGGTCGTCGACCAGAGCATGTCGCCGTTCGCGATCGTCGCGCTGAACAGCAGCTCGTTGCCGAAGGCGTAGAGGTCGGTCGGGTTGGAGCCGCTCGAACCCGGCCAGAGATCGGCGACCTGGGTGGTCGCGCCGGCGTTGCCGGTGCCGTCGCTGCGCCAGAGCTCCTCCCCGGACGCCGCGGTGTCGGCCCGGAAGTAGACGTAGGAGCCGACCGGCGTGAACTCGTTCGGGCTCGAGCTGGCCGCGCCCGGGGCGATGTTCATCAGGATCTTGGTCCCGTTCGAGGTCCCGTCGCTGATCCAGGGCTCCAGGCCCGTGCCGGCCGTCGCCGAGCTCGCGAACACGATCTTGGAGCCCCAGGCGGCCAAGGCGTTGATCTGCGTGGTTCCGGTGAAGCTGGTGACCTGGTGCAGGAACGCCGGGCCGACCGCAGGCGGAGCGCTCAGGCTGAACAGCTGCTGGGCGCTGCCCGACGGCGTCGCCACGAAGTACAGGTTGCTGCCGACGACGGTCAGATCCGCCGGCCCGGAACCGACCCCGGCTCCGGCGTTGATGTTCGCGAAGAGCTTGGTCCCGGCAGGCGTCCCGTCCGTCTTCCAGAGCTCGCGTCCGTCCGCGTCGTCGGCGGAGAAGTACACGGCGCCCTTGAACGCGACGAAGTCCTGCGGGTCGTTGGCCACCGTGCTCAGCAGCTTGGTGCCCTTGGCCGTGCCGTCGCTCGCCCACGGCATCCCGTCGTTCGTCCCGGTCGCGTTGGCACCGAAGACCACCACCGAACCGAGGGAGGCGCCTCCCCGCGTGCCGGTGACGATGTTCGAGCCGGTCGCACCCGGCCGGAGGTCCCGGACCAGGTGCGGCACCGGGCTGAAGTCCTGCGCGTGGGCCGCCGGGACCAACAGACCGACGGCCAGGAAGGCGACAACGCCCAGGACAGAACTGTGGCGCATCGGGGGCCCCTGTGGATTGACCGGCTGGTTCCCGAACAGGAACAATTCAGACTAACAGCGCACGATCAGTCCAGGATCCCTCGGCGGACGCTTCCTTCCTAGCCTCGACCCGGGAGCCGACTCCCAGCTTGCCGAGCACCGACGAGACGTGGTGCTCGACCGTGCGCTCGGAGAGGAACAGCCGCTCGGCGATCTCCGCATTGGTGACGTGCTGGGCGATCAGGTCGAGAACCTCTCCTGAACCTCACGGGACGCACCCAGATCACCTCCCTCAAGCTCAGGCAGCATCGTTCTTGCCCTGACGGCCGCGGCCCACGTCGCACCGAGCCCGTACATGGTGCGCTTCACCGGAGACGGAAGGATCAGCTTGCTCCGCGCCCTGGGCTAGCGTCACGGCATGGCACACACGATGAGGGTCCGACGCGCGCTCGCCCGAGGCACCCTCCGGCTGACGCGGTGGCGGCTGGTCGGCAACGTGCCGACCAGCGGGATCCTCGTCGGCGCTCCGCACACCTCCGAGTGGGACTGGGCCGTGATGCTGTCGATCGCCTGGTCGCACGGCGCCCGCCCGCAGGCACTGATCAGCCACACCTACTTCAAGGGCGTGGTGGGGTGGGTCCTTCGCAAGACCGGCGGCGTCCCGCTCGACCGCGCCGATCCCGGTGCGGCAATCCGGGCACTGCTCGAGGAAGCCGACGGCCCGAACGCGTTCCTGCTCACCATCGCGCCTGAAGGAACCCGCGGCAAGGGCGAGTACTGGAAGCCCGGTTTCTACCGGATCGCCGAGCAGACCGGCCTCCCGATCAGCCTCGGCTTCGTCGACGGTCCGACCCGCACCCTGGGCATCGGCCCGACCTTCCACCCGACCGGGGACGTCGTCGCCGACATGGATTTCGTGCGTGCCTTCTACGCCGACAAGGCCGGCATCCGTCCGGAGAACCGGACCGAACCGCGCCTGCGCGAGGAGACCGAGGACTCGCCCACGAGCTAGCGGGAGAGCGTCACCTGGAGGTCGTCGAGGTAGAACCCGGTCGCGAGGCTCGCGTTCTCGCTGCCGACCCAGGCCACCGTGATCCGGGTGCCGGCGTACCGGCTGAGGCTGAGGGTGACCCGCTGGTAGTGCGCGCCGCGGCTCAGGTTGCTACGGCTCTGCCGGGTCGTACCGTTCACCCGGACCGCGAGCTTGTCGTGCGCCGTACGACCGTGGTCGGCACTCGCGACGCGCACGTAGTAGCTCAGCGTGGCCGAGCAACCCTTCGGGATCGTCACGGTCCGGGCGAGCCGATCCGTGCGGGCGCGCCCGGTGCCGTCGAGGAGCACGTACCGAGCCCCCGTATGAGCGAGGGCAGCGCTCTGGTGCACCCGCGCTGCAGCGACCGACCAGCCGGCAGCACCTGACTCGAACCCGGCGTTGCTCACCAGGCTCCCGGTGCACGACGTAGCGGCCGGCGTGCCGGTACCGAACCCTCTGATGCCGCGCGGCGTGCCCAGCCCGGTCGGACCATCCCATCCGGGACCGGCCTGGCACCGCACGTTGCCGAGGCAGAGCCCGGCGTCGGTGCCGGTCGTCACGTCGTTGAACGCGCTCGCGTGCGCGTACGGGAACGCACTCGGCGTGCCGCTCGCGGCACCTGCCCGTGCCGCGATCCCGGAGATCAACGGAGCGCCGGCGCTGGTTCCGCCGACGACCTCCCAGCCGTGGTCGTAGGTGTCGTAGACCGCCACTCCGGTGGCGGGGTCGCCCACAGCAGACACGTCGGCATCAGCCCGGCCGTTGCACTGGGTCGCCACCGACGCCTGCCAGGCCGGGACGGGCTCGTGGGAGCTGCACCCGGAGATCGTGTCGGACCAGGTCGTCTCGGACCAGCCCCTGCTCGTCGATGAGGCCCGGGTGAGCGAGGTACCGCCGACCGCGATCACGTACGGCGAGGTCGCCGGGTAGCTGATACCCGAACGGGCGAGCAGGCCCTGGCCCTGGTCGCCGCTCGCCACCGAGTAGAAGACCCCGCTCTTCTTCAGGTACTTCGTGTCGGAGGCGGCATCCGAGGCGTTGTCGTTGCCGCCCCAGCTCATCGACACGTACTTCCCGCCGCGGGTAGCAGCTTCGCGCGCCGCGACGAGCAGGTTGTCGGAGGGGTCCTTGGCCTCGATCAGCGTGATCGAGCATGCCGGGCAGGCTGCGGAGACCATGTCCAGGTCGAGGGACGTCTCGGTCGCCCACCCCGTGTCGACCTTGGGCAACGGCTTCGTCGCGCCGACCTGGTTGAGCTTCCGGAAGCAGCCGTTGGCGACCGTGCAGGCCGGCAGTCCGTAGTGGCGGCGGTACGTCGCCAGATCGGCCGCTGCGTGGGCGTCGTCGTACGCGTCGACGACGAAGACGCGCCGCCCTGCGCCCGACGGCGCCGACCCCAACCCGTACGCCGACGCCAGGTCGCGCGGGCCGTAGCCCTTCGGCGCCGCGGCGGCCCCTGCGGCAGCTCGTGCGTTCGGCGTGACCAGGCGTTCGGCGAAGCAGGTGAAGTGACCCACGGCGACGTTCTGGTCGCACGCGGCAGTGATCTGCGGCGTACCGGCTGTCGCGATGCCGGGAAGGGTCAGCACTGCCAGACCCAGGGTGGCGACCGCGAACGCTGCAAGGACTCGACGACTCATGCCACTCCTGGTGCGATCCCCCGGCGAACCCCACGCCCGCCAGCATCCATCATCACCCCGGAGGCACGGACGTCCAGTGCATTCGCGCAGTTCACAGCATCTTCCCAGCCGCGCCCAGCGCTGCTTGTGGACGTGAGATTCCCGCGAACGCCGGACATCTGTAGGTGTCGCGCCCAGCGACCTTACGAAGGGATAGGTGTATGTCCAGGTTGACCACGATCGCGGCCCTTGCCGGTGTACTGAGCGGAGGAATCCTCGCAGCGACGGCGGGCTCAGCCCTCGCCGCAGGCCAGGACGGCGTCCTCAACGACGGCGAGGCCGGTTTCTACTACAACAGCGGCTGCGTCAACTCGATGTCGGACTTCGCCACGGCCAGGTCCAACCTCGCCGGCTACGAGTTCCTCAGCTCGGGAGCAGGCAAGGGCCAGGCCGTGAAGAACAACACTGCGTGCGTGGCGAACGCGCGACTCACCGCCAACCTGCGGGTCTACTACAACTCCGGTTACCAGGGGGTGAACGACCTCATCCCCGCAGGCGAGTACGGCAACCTCTCGAACACGTACAACGAGAACGCCTCCTTCAAGTGGATCTGATCGACCGGCCGGATCACCCGGTCTGAGCGGTTCCTGTGATGCAGCCGGGACGCCGGGTGCACCACAGCGCCACAGGTCGGGCTCTCCAGCCCTGTCCCAATTCACGGCTCTCGATGCGTCTTCCCTACGAGAGGCCCCCAACAACAGGAAGCCAGTCGATCCGATGCGTGATCTCGTCGATTTTCAGGAGTTCGCCGTGGCGCGGACGACTCCGCTGTTCCGCACGGCTTGGCTGATGTGCGGCGACGCCCACACCGCCGAGGACCTCGTCCAGGAGACCCTGGCCAAGGTCTATCTCGCCTGGGGCAGCCGCCGGATCGACAACCCGGCGGGATATGCCCACGTCACGCTGATGCGCACCTTCGTGTCGCTGCGACGACGGCGGATGACGTCGGAGCGTCCGATCGCGGTCATCCCCGAAACCAGCGTCGAGACCAGGTCCCACAGCGGTGACGTGGAGCTGCGGATCGACCTGATGGCGGCGCTGGACAAGCTCTCGGCACCGGATCGAGCGGTGCTCGTCGCGCGGTACTTCGACGACTGCACGATCGACGTGATCGCCGCCGCCCTGGGCAAGACCTCCGCCGCAACCCGCCGCCAGGCCTCACGGGCGCTGGAGCGGCTGCGTCTGGTACTCGGACCCGATTTCGCCCTAGAAGGAGAGCTGCGATGAACGAGACCGACCTTGCCCGGGTGATGCGCGACCGGGTTCACGGGGAGCCCGTGCCGGTGGATCGGATCGTGGCCGGAGGGCTCGCTCGCGGTCGCCGGCTGCGCCGGCGTCGGGCCACCCTGCGCATCGCTACCGCAGGCGGAGCGCTCGCGAGTGTCGGTGCAGCGGCTGCGGTCCTGGTCGGGACCCTCGGTGCGCACGCGGCTCCGCAGGCGCCGGCAGGACCGGCGGCCCAACCGAGCAACACCCCGGTGGCGACCCATCACTTCGCAGTGCCGGCTGATCAGACCGCCCGGACACTCGCAGCGCTGCTTCCCGCTGGGTCCACGCGGGACCTGGTGAACCAGAGTGCTGGATCACCGTCATCTCCGCCGCGGACCTTGTCCGTGGATGGCGCCCAACCGCTGCACAGCATCGTGTCGCAGGCCTCCGCCGCGCACCGTTCCGGCAGCCTGCTGTTCGACGACGGCCACGGGAGCGCGTTGATCCAGCTGTCGGTGCAGGCACCCGATCTCCGCAGGACGACGAGCCCGTCCCGGGAGGACGATTCGTCAGCGCTCTGCCAGCAACCCGGTGTCACCTGCAGCACCGTGAACGGCGGAACGCTGATCACTGAAGGACCCGTGCCCGAGTACACCGGCCGGCACGTGCCCCATGGCGACCCGGTGATGAGCTCGACCGCCATCTACGAGACCGACGGCTGGTCGACCACCGTCACGGCGTACAACGCGACGGCGGAGAAGGACGGGGTCGTGACACGGACCAACCCGCCGATGAGCACCGGGCAGCTGGCCGCGATCGCCACGAGCCCGCGGTGGCTTCGGTGACACGCCGCGTCGCCGCTGCGACCCTCGTCGTCCTCGGTGCCGTCCTCGTCTCCGGCTGCGCACCGGCGGGGCCGGCGCCTTCGTCCAACGGCAGCCCCTCGGCGGCGCCCCCGAGGAGGACGCCCACCCGGCTGCCGTCGGACCTGCCGTCGTTCACCTCGCCGCTCGTCGCCTACGAGCTGAGTGGATCGAACCTGTACACGATGGAGGAGGCGCAGTTCCAGCTCGCCGGCGACTGCATGGTCAGGTTCGGCTTCCCCAGGTCGACCCCGGCGCTCAACCGCGACGAGATGATCGCCGAGCAGCAGGAGTCGGACGCGCACCTGTACGGGGTCGACGACCTGACCGAGGCCCGGGCGAACGGTTACCTGCCCGAGGTCGTCCCGGGCAGCAGCCAGGCAAGCGCGATGCCCAGCGGGAGCAGGACGTACGAGTTCGTCTACACCGGCAACAAGGACGGCTCCGTCGTACCGCCGCCGGGTGGTTGGACGTCGCCCGGCACTCTCGGCGGACTCACCATCCCGCCCGGAGGCTGTCTCGGCGACGCACGCTCGAGGCTGTGGGGAAGCCCGGACGCCCAGGTCAAGGACGAGCTGGCGCAGGGCCTGAGGATCGCGGCGTACGAGCACGCGAAGGCCGACCCCCGGGTCCAGCGGCTCTTCGTCCGGTGGTCGACCTGCATGGCGAAGCAGGGCTACCAGTACCAGACGCCGGTGGACCCGTCGTTCGACCGCTCGCCAGGATCAGCTGCGTCCTCGACCGAGATCAGGACCGCGGTCGCAGACATCGGATGCAAGGACAAGATCGACCTCGTCCCGCAGTGGCACCAGGTCGACGTCGACTACCAGCACGACGCGATCGAGAAGAACCAGCTCGCGCTGACCGAGGAGAGCAACAAGATCCGGGCCGCGCTGAAGAAGGCCACGGCGGTGCTCCATGGCAAGGGCTGAACCTGAGCCGATCGCTCCCCGGACGCGCGGACTCGCGGTGATCGTCGCTGTCGCCGTGATCGCTGCCGCCGGCGGATTCCTGGCATCGCACTGGATCAGATCGCCTGCCGAGGTGGCCGCAGCATCCTCCGCTCCGCCGCCCAGTGTGATCACGGCGCCGGCCGAGATGCGGGTGGTCTCCTCCGGCATGATCACCCGTGGGAACGTGGGGTCGCTCTCCACCGTCAACGCCGTTCCTGCACAACCACCGGCCGGCGTCACCGAAGCACTGATCACCAGGCTTCCGAACCGGGCGGGCTCCGAGCTCGCGCCGGGCGACGTCGTCCTGGAGGTCTCCGGTCAACCTGTCTTCTACCTGCCTGGCCGGATCCCGGCCTACCGCGATCTCCATCCCGGCGACGTCGGTCCCGATGTCACGCAGCTCCAACGTGCGCTGAGGCGCACCGGGTACGGCGACACCGACCCGGTCGGCGCGTACGGCGACGCCACCGCTGCCGGCGTACGGACCCTGTACTCCAGCCACGGCTACCACCCCACCGGCGGCGGACTGCCGATGTCAGCCGTCGACTACGTGAATGCGGCGACCTCGACCGTGGTGGCGATGGACGCCAGCCTCGGCCAGGACGCCAGCAAGGCGACGGCCGAGATCGCCGCCGGGAAGCTGGTCGTGTTCGTCGAGCGGCAGCCGGCGGCGACGGATCTGATCCGGCTCGGCGCCGACGTCGAGCTGACCGCCGAGCTGCTCGACCGCACGGCGCGAGGCACCATCACCAAGCTCGTCCCGGCCACGGACGGCAACGCCGGGCAGGCGATCATCACCCCGGACAAGCCGCTGCCGTCCTCGTGGGCCGGCCAGGACGTACGGGTCGCGATCACGGCGAGCTCCAGCAACGGCGCCGTGCTGGCGGTGCCGGTGAGCGCGATCTCGATGGGTGGCGACGGCAACGCCAAGGTCGTGGTCTACCGCCACGGGCGTTCTGACGACGTCACGGTCACCATCGGGACCACCGGAGGCGGGTACGCCGAGATCCGGCCGGCCCATGCCGGCGCGGTCCGACCCGGGGACAACGTCATCGTGGGGACCCGGTGACGACGACGCAGCCAGCGGCTGTCGAGCTGATCGACGTCGAGCGCACCTACCCGGGACCACCGCCGGTGCGAGCGCTGAAGCAGATCGACCTGCGCATCCCCCGCGGTGAGTACCTGGCGATCATCGGCCCGTCGGGCTCGGGGAAGTCGACCCTGCTCAACCTGCTGGGCCTGCTCGATCGCCCCAGCGCCGGTACCTACCGACTAGCCGGGGTCGACGTCTCCGGCCTCGCCGAACGCGACCGGGCGGCCTGTCGCGCGCAGCTGATCGGGTTCGTCTTCCAGTCCTTCCACCTCCTCGACCAGCGCAGCTCGCTGGAGAACGTGATGCTCGGGGCGCTCTACCAGCACCGCACGGAGCCCACCGCCGAGCTCGCCGCGCGAGCAGCGCGGACGCTGACCAGCGTCGGGCTCGCCCATCGGCTCGAGGCACCGCCGTCACGGCTCTCCGGCGGCGAGCGACAGCGCGTCGCCATCGCCCGCGCCCTGATCAACCACCCGGAGCTGCTGCTCTGCGACGAGCCCACCGGGAACCTCGACTCCGGGAACACCGCCACCGTGCTCGGACTCCTCGACAACGTCCACGCGACAGGACAGACGGTGGTGGTCATCACCCACGATCCCGAGGTCGCCGCACACGCGCAGCGACGCGTCGCCATCACCGACGGCAACCTCACCGAGGTCGACTGATGCGGCCCTGGGCGATCGAGCCGTCCCGGTTGACGCTGCGCCAGCTGATCGCCGAATGCGCTTCCTCGCTCGTCGCCAGACCGGGCCGATCAGCGTTGACGGCGCTCGGCGTCGTTCTCGGGGTCGGGACGTTCGTCACCGTCGTGGGACTGGCGAACACGGCGTCGGGGCAGATCAGCAGCGCCTTCGACGCGCTCAGCGCGACCACCGTCACTGCTACCGACGCACGGGTCAGTGACTCCGGTCCGTTTCCCTACCCGTCCGACACCGACGCGCGGCTGGCACGCCTCCACGGCATCGTCGGCGCCGGCACGATCTGGCATCTCGACGTCAGTCCGGACCAGGTCGGGGCCGGTCCCACGGCCGAGACCCTCAGCACCGCGGACGTGTACGCCGTGTCCGCCGGAGCCTGGCGAGCCGTCCAGCCACGGGTGACCCAGGGACGGTTCTACGACGCCTTCGCCGACCGAGCCCGGCAACGGGTGGCCGTGATCGGCGCCGCCCTGGCGAAACGGCTCGGGATCACCACCCTGACCACGCAACCAGCGATCACCATCCAGGACGTGCCGTTCACCGTCGTGGGCGTGATCAGCAGCTCGGTCAGGGATCCTGAGCTGCTGCTGTCGGTCAGCATCCCGCGCGGCACCGCGCAGGCTCTCTGGGGTAGTCCGGGCGCCAAGACGGCGGCAACGGTCGTCGTCGCCACCAGGAACGGCGCTGCGTCCCAGGTCGCCGGTGAGATCCCGGCTGCGCTCGACCCGACCGACGAGCACGCGATCTCGGTGACTCCTCCCCCGGACCCGCGGTCGCTGCGGGACCAGGTCGGTAACGACCTGAATGCTCTGCTGGTCGTCCTGGCCCTCATCTGCCTCGCGGTCGGCGCTGTCGGGATCGCCAACACCACCCTGGTCGGTGTCGTCGAACGAACTGCCGAGATCGGCCTTCGTCGCGCGCTCGGAGCGCGGCCCCGGCACATCGGCGCGCAGATCATGGGTGAGTCAGCCGTGCTCGGCGGTGTCGGGGGTCTGGTCGGAACCAGTGCCGGGATCCTGGTGATCCTCGCGGTCTCGTTGGCGCGGCACTGGACAGCGGTGATGTCACCGCAGCTGGCGCTCCTCGCCCCGGCGATCGGCCTCGGCGTCGGCTCGATCGCAGGCCTCTACCCGGCTTCCCGGGCGGCGAGGATCGAGCCCACCGAGGCACTGAGGCGGTAGCACCGACCCTGTGCGAATTTGCCCCTGTGGATAACCCCTCCAACGTCGCCACCACCCCCTGTCGGTCCGTTAGCGTGACGGCGACGATTCGGACCGACGGCAAGGACTGGCTAGGTGGACGTCGGCAGGTTCGAGGAGTTCTTCCACCAGATGCGCCCGCGACTGATGCGCTTCAACCAGAGGTGGGTCGACGTCGACGCCGCCAACGAGATCGCCGTCGAGGCCCTTCGTTCCATCTGGGACAAGGACCTTCCTGCTCCCGGGAACGCCCGCGAGCAACGGCAGCTCGAGAGCCTGGCGTACCGGATCTGCGAGGGTCTGCTGCGCAACGCCCAGCGCGGTCACCGTCGCCGCCTGCGGTTGGCCCACGCGGTCCAGGCCGACCACGACGTCCGGCCCACGGTGGTCGAGTCGCCGGAAGAACGCAACGAGCAGTCCGCCAGGGTGCGCGACGCCCTCGCGAAGCTGCCCGAGAAGGAGCGGGAGGTAATCTCGTTGCTCATCTGCGGGTACACGATCGCGGAAATCGCCGAGATCCTGGAGACCACCCCGGGAGCCGTCAGCATGCGACTCAGACGTGCACGCACGTCGCTCCGCAGACTGGTCGAGGGAGCCAGCGATGACTGACCCCACCAACGACCCTGCGGACAGCGATCTGGAACGCGAGGTGCGCGACCTCCTCGCCGAGCTCGGGCTGCACCCGGACCAGACCCTGACCGAGGAGGAGCAGCGCCGTACGGACGCCGCCGCGTCGGACGCCCTTCACCGGATCGTCGCGACGCCGCCCGCCGCAAGAACCACGCCGACGAGCACGGGCGCTCGGCAGCGACTGCCCTGGCGCCGGGTCCTGACGGTCGGAAGCGTCGTCGCGGTCAGCGTCGTGGGTGCAACTCTCGTCGTGGTCGGCTCGCGCAGTCCGGTCAGCCCGCCGCACCAGGAAGCCGTCGGCGCGACCGTTCCGACGCCGCGGATGGCGACGTTCACGTTGGCCAGCGCCACGACCCCGACCCTCACGGGCACGGCTGCCGGCCCCTGGCTGATCCGGCTCGCTCGTGCGATCGCTCGACAACCAGCATCGGGAACGGGGCACTTCCAGCTGATCCAGACCGACAGCTGGACCTTGCCGGGCAGCGCGACCACTCACCGGACGTCGACCCGTTTCGTGCCGACGATCACCCGCCGCTACGTGCGCCCCGACGGCACGGTGATCCTGGTCCGGGGTCACGGCCGCGCGCTGGACGGGGACGGGCGGCTCAGCCTTCCGCTCGAAGGGTCCCGGTCGACCAGCACGGAACTGCCTGCGCCGACGGGCACCGCGAAGGACTGTCCGAGCTCGTCCTCCTGCGTCGCGGCCGACATCGTCAGCCGCTACCAGCACCAGGTGGTCTCGCCTCGCCTGGCTGCTGCGCTCTGGCGTTCGCTCGCCGCCACCCAGGGCATCGAGTACCTCGGCACCACTGCTGATCGCCTCGGCCGACCCGCCGCGGCGTTCGTTGCTCCTGGTCTGACATCCGGGAGACAGCTGGTCATCTTCGCCGACCCCAGGACCGGTGAGTTCCTCGCCAGCGAAACCATCGTGGTGACGGCAGCCGGCTCGCGGCTACCGCTCACGCCGCCGGCGGTGGTCGAGTTCACGGTGCTCGTGAGTGCGACGAGGATGCCGCGGCTGCTCCAGCCCATGAACCAGGCGACAGGCTGACCGCAGGATTCAGGACCGTTGCGCCGTGATACCGGCCAGAGTGACGCCGACCAGCCGGTGGACCGCCGCCTTCGAGGACAGACTGCCTGCGGACGCGAGCGCGTGCAGGCAGTAGCTGGCGAGCTCGGTCGGCGGGACATCGGCGCGCAGGTCACCAGCACCCACACCACCGACGATCAGGTCCTCGATGAGGCCGTGCAGCCGTTGGTGCGCGGTGGTGACGTATCGGCCCTGGTGGAGCAGCGCCGAGACCTCGTCGTCGTGCGGACCGCGGTTCATGAAGGCGAACGCAGTCAGGACCTCGACGAGCTGCCCGTGCACGTCGGTCCCGCGCTCCCGGATCTCGGTGAGCCGCGCGAGGTGCTCGCCGACCTGACGCTCGTGCCAGGCAGTGAGGATCGAGTCGACGTCCGGGAAGTACTTGTAGAGCGTGGCGCGACCGATCCCGGCACTGCTCGCCACCTCGGACATGGTGACCGACGACAGACCCCGCTCGGCGACGAGCGCGGCGGTCGCGTCCAAGGTCGCGTCCCGGACGGCGGCCCGATGGCCTTCGATGGTCTGGCTCCACAGCTTGGGCACGATGCCAGTATAGGACACTATGCATGGACCACGACACTATGTATCGTAAAATCCATGACTGTGACCACGATCTGCAAACGCTGCCGCGAACCCATCATCGCCACCGACGAGGACGACCTGGTCGCCCAGGTCCAGGCGCACGCCCGCGATCACGGCGGCGCCCACGGGACGCACGTCCCGACCCGCGAGCACATCCTCGGGCACGCTAGCCCGGCACCACCTGCTCCACCAGTGACGGCGTAGGCGTTCCAGGGCTAGCGTGACCGGGATGCAGGATCTCCTCTTCACCCTCGGCCTGGTCCTCTTCCTGCTCGGCCTGCTCACGGGCCTGGCCATCCCGGTCCTCAAGAACCCCCGGATGGGCGTCTCCAGCCACCTGGTGGGAATGACCAACGGACCGTTCCTGATCGTCGTCGGTCTGCTGTGGCCGAAGCTGAACCTGTCCCACGCCTGGGAGGTGGTCACCGTCGTACTCCTCGCGTACAGCAGCTACGCCAACTGGCTCGCCACCCAGCTCGGCGCACTCTGGGGAGCGGGCCACCAGTTCGCCCCCGGCGCGACGGGCGAGCACCGGGCGTCGCCGACCAAGGAGCACGCCGTCGACCTGCTGCTGGTCACCCTGGCTCCGGTGATGGTCGCAGCCACCGTGCTCCTGATCGTCGGCGTGCTGCGCTGAGCCGCTCATCCCCCCGACCAGCAGGAGGACTGACTTCGTGGAACCTGACCTCGACCCAGCCATGCGTGGCCTGGTGGACCTCCCGGCCCTCGGTGCCTGGATGGACGGGCAAGGACTGCCGACCGGGTCGTTCGACGAGGTCGCCGTCCTCACGGGCGGTACCCAGAACCTGCTGGTCCGCTTCAACCGGGGCGGCCACACCTACGTCCTACGCCGACCACCGCGGCACCTGCGCCCCAGGAGCAACGACAACCTGCGTCGCGAGGCTCGGATCCTCACCGCGCTGACGGGACGCGAGGTGCGCTCCCCCGCCCTGATCGCGGCCTGCGACGACGAATCGGTGATGGGCGGATCGGCGTTCTTCCTGATGGAGTCGATCGACGGGTTCAATCCTTCCAACGGGTTACCTGCGCTGCATGCCGGAGATGCCGCCACCCGGCACCGGATGGGGTTGAGCGCGGTCGAGGCCCTGGCTGCTCTTGGCGCGGTGGACCCCGAGGCGGTCGGGCTGGCGGACTTCGGACAACCAGACGGGTTCCTCGAGCGGCAGGTCCCGCGATGGCTCGGCGAGCTCGAGTCCTACGCCGCACTCGACGGCTACCCAGCCACCGGGTTGCCCGGCGTCCACGACCTTGCCGACTGGTTGACCGCCCGGCTGCCGACGACGTACCGGCCGGGCATCCTGCACGGCGACTTCCACGTGGCCAACCTGCTCTTCGACACCGAGGGGCCCGAGCTGGCCGCCATCCTGGACTGGGAGATGGCCACCATCGGCGACCCGCTGCTCGACCTCGGCTGGCTGCTGGTGACCTGGCCGTCCGGTGACGGTTCGCCGGTGGACGTGCTCGCCCAGAAGTTCGCCGGAGAAGGCGGGCTCGCGTCCCGTGCCGAGCTGGTCGCCCGGTACGCCGAGCACTCGACGCGCGACCTCGGTGCGATCCACTGGTACGCCGCGCTGGCCGGCTTCAAGCTCGGCATCGTGCTCGAGGGCACCTACGCCCGTGCCTGCGCCGGCAAGGCGGACCTCGCGCTCGGCGAGATGTTTCACGTGGTCGCCTGCTCGCTGATCGAGCGCGCCCAGGACTTCACCACCGACGTGACCCTGCAACCAGACGGAGGCACCAGATGAGCTGGGATTTCAGTACCGAACCCGAGTTCGAGGCCAAGCTCGAGTGGATGCGGGACTTCGTCCGCACCGAGCTGCTGCCGCTCGAGTCGCTCCTCGACGAGCTCGACATCGACGCGATCGACCACGCCCTGAAGCCGATGAAGGAGCAGGTCAAGCAGCAGGGGCTCTGGGCGGCGCACCTCGACCCCGAGCACGGCGGTCAGGGCTTCGGGCAGGTCAGGCTCGGCCTGATGCACGAGATCCTCGGTAGGTGCGTGCTGGCGCCAGCGGCCTTCGGCTGCGCGGCGCCCGACAGCGGGAACAGCGAGATCCTGGCGCTGGTGGGATCGCCGGAGCAGAAGGAGCGCTGGCTGGAACCGCTGCTCGCCGGCGAGATCCGTTCGGCCTTCTCGATGACCGAGCCGGACACTGCCGGCTCGGACCCGACCCTGCTCGTGACCCGTGCCGTCCAGGACGGCGACGAGTGGGTCATCAACGGCCACAAGTGGTACTCGTCCAACGCCTCGGTGGCCGATTTCCTGATCGTGATGGCGGTGACGGACCCGGAAGCCGTGAGCCATGCCCGCGCCACCATGTTCATCGTCCCTGCGGCCACGCCCGGCATCACGATCGTCCGCGACGTCGGCAGCATGGACGACCCGTCCGCCCGGTTCGGCCGGTACGGCAACCACGCCGAGATCAGGTACGACGACGTCCGGGTTCCTGCGGACGCCGTGCTCGGCGGTGTCGGCAATGCCTTCGTGATCGCCCAGCACCGGCTCGGGCCCGGGCGCATCCACCATGCGATGCGCTGGCTCGGCCAGGCCCAGCGGGCCTTCGACATGCTGTGCGAGCGTGCCACGTACCGGTACGCCCACGGCAGCATCCTCGCGGAGAAGCAGACCATCCAGAACTGGATCGCCGACTCCGCCGCAGAGATGCAGGCCGCGCGGCTGATGACCCTGCACGCCGCCTGGGTGATGGACACGCAGGGCTCGTCCGCGGCCCGCACCGAC
Source organism: Marmoricola sp. (assembly GCA_025965315.1). Lineage (GTDB taxonomy): Bacteria > Actinomycetota > Actinomycetes > Propionibacteriales > Nocardioidaceae > Marmoricola. Next base: position 34,923 of record JAOPXD010000029.1, on the reverse strand, counting down.
ATCGCGATGATCAAGTACTTCGGCGCCAAGGTGCTGCACGACGTCATCGACCGCGCGCTGCAGGCACACGGATCGCTCGGGTACTCCAGCGACCTGCCGCTGGAGGCGATGTACCGCTGGGCGCGGGCTGCCCGTATCTACGACGGCCCCGACGAGGTGCACCGCCAATCAGTCGCTCGGCAGATCCTCAAGGGGTACGAGGCCCCTGCGGATCACGTCCCGACCGAGCACGTCCCGACCCGGCAGGCGGCAGCCCGCGAGAAGTTCTCGTTCGCACCTGACAGCTGATCGGGCCGGCTCAGCCGGCTGACGGGACCTTGCGCAGCGGGCAGCTCGAGATGTCCTGCTGGTCGGCGTACAGCGGCAGCTCGTCCATGGTGGCCATCAGCTCGTCCTTGCTCCCGAAGAGGCGCGCCGGGTCGAGGTAGACGTCCTCGGTGAAGAACTCGCTCACGATCGCGCGGATCGGCGCCGAGCCCGGGGTCAGCGTCCGGGAGACGGCGTCGCGGACGTAGCCCTGACGCAGCGGGTGCAGTCTCGCCGACGAAGGCGTGTGAATGGCGTGCCAGCCGTGGAAGAAGGCTTCGTCCGAGAGCCGCTCGGGCTTGGGGAACCAGGTGAAGTGCGTCAGCAGCACGCCTTGGTCGACGGGCTGCGGGATCGACTCGGTGACGAGGTAGGCGTCGCCCTGGGCCTGCGCGACGATCTCGGGCCAGACATCGACCGAGTCGACCCAGAACTCCGCGAACCCGCGCAGCAAGGATCCGCTCCCCATCAGCAGCGGCGCGGCTGGAAGATCGGCGGCGGCAGACACAGCGACCGACCGGAGACCGGCGACCTTCACGTTCGAGGCAGCGATGACGGCGTCGTCATCCCAGAGCAGCAGGTCGATCTTCTCCACGGCGAGTTCCTTCGTCAGGGGGCGGGGCAGTACTGGCTCGCCACACTAGAACGTGTTCTAGGCGATTGGCCAGGGTGTCGGTGCAGTGAGCCGCCTCAAGGTCGCGAACTGCCCAGAACAGCCCAAAAACCTCGTACTGGAATTCTGTACTAATAGTTCAAGATGTCATTGCAGATTGGTGGATCTTCGGGCAGAATGGTGACTGCAGCGACCGTTGAGGACCCGAGACCTCAGCGGTCGCTGTGTATCACCTTCCTCGGTCCCTGTTGGTCCCGCTTATCCGATTCGCCGAGCCGGAGCCCGTCATGACCCACTTCCGCCGTGTTGCTGTCGTCGCCGCAACGGGATCGCTCCTGTTCGTCGCCGGGTGCGGTGCTCACCAGCCCGCCGCGCTGGACAAGCCGTCGGGCTCGCCGACCTCCGTGTCGGTAACCGCGGGAACCCAGTCCGGTACGACGAAGGCCACCTTCGTCCGGAACCTGCTGTCGGCGATCGACAGCAAGACCAGCGTGCACATCACGGTCAGTTCCGGCCCGATGGGTTCGGGCGCCGCCGACATCAGCTACGGCGCCGGGCCGACCACGATCGAGGCTCGCGGGACCGAGAACCGGCACCGCACGATGTTCGTCGTGGCGCGCGGCATCGTCTACGTCCAGCAGGGTCCGGGCGGGAAGTTCCTGATGATCGGCAAGAACGACCCGAGCTACGGAAGCCTGCTGCGCACCTTCACCAACATCGGCCCGCACGACTCGGTGGCCGGATTCGGCAAGGGCATCGTGTCGGCGACCAAGGACAAGGCGAAGAACAGCAACGGGCTGTCGGCGTACCGGCTGGTGGTCGATCCGACGAAAGCAACCGGAGCCTTCCGAGTGCTGATGGGCAGCAGCGGAATCTCAGAACTGATGACCTTCGAGTTCTACGTCGACTCCGGCAACCTGCTCCGCCGGATCACCGCGACCGTCGACGGCCAGCACACGATCGTCAACCTGACGCGGTGGGGCAAGCCGGTCTCGATTGCCGTTCCGACCAGCAGCGACCTGGTGACGCCGGCAGCTTGATGAATAGGGAGCCGGGCCCGGGGTACAGGTCGGTCGGTGGTCCACACTCCATCCTGGTCGCCCACCCCATCCTCCCAAGTTTCGGGTGGGCGACTGGACCAGTCGTGGACCCTCTGCGAGCAATTTCAGTCCGCCGACCCCCAGGATGCGGCGCCATGAGCACTGAATCATCTGGCCACCGTGACGAGCAGGACGAGACCCCCGACGCACCGGCCTCGGCCGACAAGGCGGCAGGGACCACCGGTCCGACCCCCGAGGAGATCGGTGGAGACGGAGACCTGAGCCAGATCGAGACCGGGGTGGTGCACCTCCCGCACTGAGCCGGTGCCGGGCTGAAACCAGAAAGCCGCCCCGGAGGGCGGCCCTTGGTGGAGCTCATAGGACGCTATAGGAAACAAGCAAGCGCTTGGGATGACCTCCGTCGAGCCATCCGGGCAGTTAGTCAGAGTCAGGTTCGACTCCTAGAAGTAGCTACAGAAGGACCGATTCGTCACAAGCTGGACCAACGGTTCACTCCTGAGGTACGAGCCCAGATGGTTGCCGACTACGAAGCCGGCACTTCCAGCAACCAACTCATGCAGGACTACAACCTGGGCAAAGGAACCGTGCTGCGAACGCTCCGTGAAGCTGGCGTCACGATTCGCAACCAGGGACTCGGTGCTTCTCAAGTCGAAGACGCTGCCCGCCGCTATGAGGCAGGTGCATCACTGCAGTCCCTGGCAGATAGATACAAGGTGAGTGCGAAGCACGTCCGCAGCCATCTTCTTAGTGTTGGCGTGCAAATGCGGCCGCGGCCGGGATGGAACTACGACGCCTGACTACGTTGCTCGTCTATCCACTCATCAAGCTCCTTGATGAGTGCGTCAGCCTGCTCCAAGTGGGCTTGGAGCTCAGCATTGTGGGCGCGGTGCTTTGCGGTGGCAGCTCGGACTAGTTGGACTACATCAATCTCCGGGCGCACTATTCCATACACCTGGATAACGCCACGCTTTGGCCGCTTGCGAGCACCACCAAGCAGTACGCCTTAGGTGCAGCTTGCTCACGAGCCAGAGCTAGTGACTGAGTGCGGACGTTGGCCAGAGCTCGGCCAGCTTGCAGAGGCAGGCTTGGTCGTTCGGTGAGATGGCCTTGCGGCATTCGACCAGCTAGCTGGCTACGAACCCGACCAGTACGGGCGGACTTCGGCGCTCAGTGGCGGCGTCTATCGTGCCACCATTTACGTACGGTGGGGAACCAGTAGGTCAGGCCCCAGTCACCGAAAAACAACCAAGCAGCGATTGCGAAGAACAAGAATCCCGCGCCAACACTGCCGGGCTCGCCCTTGACTAGGCCTCGCCCAATCACAACCAGGCCGGTCAGGGTAATTATCAGAATCGAACCACGGAGACTGGTGACCATGTTTTCTGAATCCCAACGCCAGCGGGCGTAGGCTCGAATTCGACCCCAGAAGGTCATGCTGTCATCGTCGTCATGTGGGAAGGTCAACAGAACCCGTAGTCCAATGCGGTCGCGAACAGTGACGCCTCAGATGAGCCCAACTTTTCAGCACCCTTCGCCGCGAGCTTCGAAAGCCTGGCACTCCTTTTCAGCAGGGTATGCAGACCACCGCCAAAGAAGCGGTGGTGGGTTTTCACGATGCCTTTCACAGCAACCTGCTTGCCCTTGTTCTCGGCCGCCGCGCCTACCTCGTCCCTCAGCGCCCTCTTGATGTGTCCGTGAGCCGCTTCATTCAAGGCGCGAATGTCTCCCCTGTATGAGAGGGCGCCCACAGCTCCGCAAGCAATACTCTTGGCCTTACTGCGACTCGAGTGACTCCTCCTTGGAGGCGGCGCAACCCCTCCCCCATCGCCCATACTCGTGTTCTGGCCGCTCGTGTCGTAAAGGTTTATCGGGTCGACGGGGTAGGTGTAGGTGTTGTCGTTCCCGCAAGGAATCGGGTCGCGACTCAAGAATCGCCCTGTCGTCGGGTTGTACAGCCGGGACCCCATTAGCACGATGGAATCGAGTGAATCGCTCGACCGTCGCTTCGCCCCGAGCCAGGTATACGACTGATTTAGGGCAGGCGTCGTCGTACGGGCGGAGCCGTATTCGGTCGATTCGCTGTAGTTCTGCAATCCGTTGAATGTGGTCGTGTTTGGCAGGGTTGCCACCACGTCCCCGTGCATGTTGGTGAGTTGCAACTGGCTCGTCCCGTCTGAACTTTGAATCAGGCCCAGGTCACCAGAAGGGTCCTCGACATACCGGGACCATTTGGAGGTCCATCCTGCACTTCCGTTCGGACGGGTGTCCTCGCTCGACCAAGCCGGCGAATCCGAGTCGTCCACGTAATGGTTGACAGTCTTTCGCAGCTCGACTCCCGCGGTCGTCGAACTCATCGTCGACAATCGGCCCGAAACGTCGAGACCGTAAGACTTTGCAGCCGCCCCACCGGTAGCGCTTGGCTGCGAAAGACTAGCGACCATGTCGTTGGCGTAGTAACTGATGTTGACCGAACCATCACTCGGAGAAGCGGTGTCCGAAGCTTGCAGAGTCGTGGTGCGACCTGTCGCGTCATATGTATCGCCGGCCTTCTTGTCGTCGGCATCGAATGTGCCAGTCGTCGTTGACGCTGTTGTGCCGGTTGAACAGGTGCCGTTGTTTCCAGGGGCGTAGGACTTCATCTGACTCCGGTCGGAGTCAAGGCTGAAGGTGTACACCCGCGTGGTGCACTGGCCATAAACCTGGTCATTCGTCTGAGTCAGGCGACCACGCTCGTCATAGCCATAGGTGTCGTACGAGAGCGGTGTCAGAGACGTCTTGGCTCGACCATCGATGTCGTAGTACCGAATGAAGCCCATGAACGCGCTTCCAGACGGGCTCGCGTAGGTCTCGGTGATTTGGTTCCCCAGGCCGTCGTACACGCTGCTCGCTGACACACCGTTGGGATACACGAGCTTGGATTGGTCCCCGGCGGCATCATATGCCGCTTGGAAGACGTCCGGGCCGGACGCGAGGCCGACATCAACCTGCGTCACAAGACCGCGACGCTCGGCATTTCCAGCTGCGTCATTGCCGTCGTATGTATAGGTGTAAGTGCCCTTGCCATCGTTGAAGGTTCTGACCCGGTCGGCAGAGTCGTACGTGGTCGTTCCTGTGTTGCCATTGCCATCCGTTTGAGTCAGGTCGCGCCCCCACGTGTCATACGTGTTCGTTTCAGTTGCCGTTCCGTTCGAGGTAGTCGACAACTGACCCGTGTTGTCGTAATAGGTGTACCTGGTATCAGGAATCGGGGTTTCGCCGGTCGGGGCGTTGGTGGTGCTGGTTGCTTCCTTCGTTGTCCGACCAGCAAGGTCAGTCAGCGACACGCTCGCCCTTGCGACTGCACCAGTTACGTCTACTGACCGCGTTTCGTCCCCGAGGTAGTCGTACCCGGTAACGCTCGTGGTGGGCGCCGTCGTCGATGCAAGCGCAGAAGTGCCGTCGCCTGGTCCCGTCTGGCATACCTCATCGACCCACTGAGGCTTGTTTTGACAGACCGATGGACCAGTCGCTCCAGACGCGTAGTACGTCGTGAAGGTAGACCGCGTGTCGTTCGCGGTGTAGGTATTCACCCCAACACCCTCTGGCGAGCGAGTCATGATGGTGCGGCCCTGCGCGTCGAATCGGTTGACCGTGGTCGACCAGCCACCTGCGAGACCCACCGAGATTCGTGTGGGTATCTGCAGTGTCCAGCCGTTTCCATCGCCGGCAACAACTGGGTCGTAAAAGTAGCGGGTCTGCTTGGAGTCGAACACGTTGCCAGTCGTGCGCTCGACGAGCGATTGCGTTTGCTGAACCACGAGGTTCCGTCGCGGTACCGCGTCTGTTGCTGGGCGTCCAGGAATCAGACTCGGGTTCCCCGTCTCCTCGTCGTCATAGTCGTAGACGACGCGCTTGCGCCCATACACCGTCGTTCCGTTGTTCGACACGACAGTGGCATTGGGGCCGACGAACTGCTCTACACGGTCGCCCGCCGAGCTGTAGGTATAGCGAGTTGTCAGGTCATTGCTGATTTCCGAGGCCGTCCAGTTATAGCTAGTCAGGCCGAGAGCGCGGTTAGTCGCATCCAAGGTCCACGAGACGTTTCCGTAGGTCGGGTCGTACTGCGTGGTGTCGATTTGCCAGGCGCCTGCGCCGTACTGGGCAGCGTTTAAGGTCTGACCGTTGGTGTTGAAATAGGTCAAGTCCGCGTAGGTGTAGTCCGTGTAGTTCGGTGCGTCCGGCCCGAAAACGGCGACAGCCTGCGTTGGGACCTGCGTCTCGCCCCACGTGGCAACCTGTGCCGCAGTCATAGTCGGAAGGCTGGTACCTGAAAGCGGCACGCCGTACTTAACCTTCCAGGTCGCGGTGCCCCCGACAGCGTCATCTTCAGGTCGGGTGACTGTGTCAAGCCTGCCCGAGCCGTCGACATTGAAATTCCAGGTCTTCTGGCCGGGAGGCGTGAGCGACGCGAGCATCGTCTTGCTGGCTGGACCTTGATACGTGTAGTTGGTCGAGACATGGTTAGCCCCGGCGTTGTAGTCCAGCCGCGGGTCCCAGGCACTCGCCAGATTGTTTGAAGTGTCGTAGCTGTACCTCGCGACCGGGACACTGGTCATTCCGGCACCGCTGCCGGGGGTCCCAGCCTCCTGGCCGGCCACTCCGCCATCGGTGGCACGAGGCTTCGGGTCGTATGTCTTCAAGTCGACCCCTGTCAGGCGAGTTGAGCTACCGGTGCCGGTGTAACTCAAAATGAGTGCACGGCAACCTGCGACCTGGACCGTTGCTGAGCAGTTAGCGTCAGTAATGCTGGGCGCCTGGGAGAAGATTCCGGTCAGGTATGAGCCGGTGTACGCGTAGCGGATTGCCGGGACTGCGCCTGCCGACGAGTCAGCCACGTTCTTGACGTTCCATACTCCCGACCCCGCGTAGTTCCACGTCGTCTGAGTGCCATCTTCTTCTGTTAGGACCAAGGTGAGCGGACTCCCCGAGACGATTTCGAGATGCTCGTCGTAGCTGGCGCCGATACCTTGCGCGGCATAGACCCCGACCTTTTGAGCGCTTGGCGTGCCCGAAGTCTTGTAGACCGTGGACTGCCCGTCGGGGCCGACCAAAATGATGCTGCCGTTGGTCGCGGACCTATCGATGACCTGGGACGCTGCGGCACCGATGCTCGGCCCGTCAAAGTTTGCAATCCAACCAGGACCAAAGACTGCTTGCGCGGGCGATGCAGCGGTCCCGCTGAAGGACTCAGCGGTCCGAGAAATGCTCAACGTATCGGCGTACCCGGGTACGTTGACGTCGGTTGAGTCAATGTCAAACTCGCCGGTCATGAGTGCAACAGAAGCCGGCCCGACATCTGCGGTGGGATAACTCGCCCCGAAAGCATGCTGGATGAGGCCAACCTGACGGGCTGGTGTGCAGCGCTGCGTCGGCCCCGCGTAGTTGTAGCAAATCCGCACCTCAAGATTAGACGGCGCGGTAATGCCGGGCTCCGCGGCAGCGTCCCAAACGAGGTCGCCAGTTTGACCCAGAACTCCTGCATCGGTCGGCAAGCCCGTCCAGGTTGACCCATCCTTGGTGACCTTCGTGGCGGTCGTGAAGGCCCCTGTGGAGCCGGCCAAGCGCCACTGTGCAACTGCGTTGGTTGCCCCGGACTGTTCCGTTGCGTTCAAAGGGAAGGTCCCCGTCGATGTCGCACCGACCGCCGGCGAGTTCAGGAGCCCGCCTGCTACCCCGAACTGGTACTTGACGGTCGAGCTGCTGTTGCCGGCCGCGTCGTACGCGGTCATTCTCATGTCGAAGTAGTCGCTGGTAGCGATGTTGAAGTTCTTCGAAGTGCTATTGCCCGACAACGCCGGGAAGCCAGCGTCGACCCCGTTCTTGGTGGCCGAGATTGAGACGGTGTCACTGGAGGTAGTCACCACGCACGTCGCTGATGCTGGGCCGCTGCCGGACCAGCTGTTATTGGCGTAACCGGTTCCGCCGTTGCAGTCGATGGACGGCGCGGTTGGCGCGACAGTGTCGATGACGACTGCTTGTCCGGACGACCAAGCCGACGTCAGGGTGCCGTCACTGACGCGCCACTTGGCCGTGTAAGTGCCATCTGCCACGGAAGCGCTGGGAGTGTGCGTCACACCACTGCCGGAGGGCACCGAAGCGCTGGTCCAGTCGTCGACCACCGTTGCGCCCTGCAGGAGCTGGAATTGGGCCGTCACGCTGCCGCCGTCTGGGTCGCTGACTGACGTCGTGAATGCCGGCTGGTGCGCGTTCGAGTACACCGTGCTGCCATTCGTGATGCCCGGCGCAACCTGAACCGTCGCCGCTGGAACGCTAGGCGTTGAGTTGTAGTTCAGGACCAGCTGCGGAACCTTCGAAAGGTCGCCGTTCTCAAGCGAGCGGACCTTGCGGTAGCCCGAGGCAGCCGTCTCGTTGTCGGCCTTCACCTGGACACCGACGTTCCATGCGCCACCGCCCCAGTCGTTGACCATGCCGGTCATGTCGAAGGCCATCGTTCCTTCAGAACTACAACCCGTCGTGCCGAAACTGTCAGTGCTGGACGCCGCATGAGTCGCAATTACGGTCGGCTGTGTCGCCCAGGTGATGCTGGGGACCGTCCAACCACTGGTAATGCGCGAAGCAGTTACCGAGGCGCCGGCGCAGGCTCCGGTTTCGAAGTTCGACAGCTTCATCTGAGCGCTGGAGAAGACCGTGCCGGTCGGTGCGCTGACACCGGTCAGGTCGAAGTAGATGAACGAGCGCGCAACCGTGGTCCCGCCGTCGTTCGAGCCGATGTGCAGTTCGGGCGACGTGTACTGACTCGAGGTATCCCCCGACGACTGAATCCACGTGTCACCAGCGGTGTTGATAACGATGCTCGGGTCGACCGTCACGGGGTAGGTGGTGTTCGGGTCGCGCAGGTAGTCCATGTTGGGCTTCAGGACGAGCGTGCGGTCATCGCCAGTTCCCTCGACGGTTGCGTCGACGGGCTTCGTATCACCGGCTCCGTTTGCGTTGGCAGCCGTCCCGTCCCACATTACCGGCGCAGTCAACGTCGCGACCCGGTTACGGCCGTCCTTGAGCACAATCGACCCGTCGTCGTTCGTCGCTACGTCGGCACCGTTGAAGGTCAGCGGGATGCGGTACTCCACCTGCGTGTCATCGGCGGCCGGCGCCTTGCCGAGGACCATCGAGTAGTCGAAGCCGTCGGCCTTGGATGTGACGACGAGGTCGCTAGAGTCCGCGGCGGCATTCGGGTAGGTGAGGGTGTCGCCGCTCGCGACCGGTGTAGGCAACTTCGTCGGCCAGCCGACTTCAACCGACGTGTCGGAGGTCGTGTTCACCGTGCCGACTGTCTTATCGCCGCCGTCCGAGAACTTGACGTCGAAGGGAGTCGCACTTGGCTCGTACGAACCCTTGTCCTTCGTTACCGACGCGTCGATTGGCACCCACGAGTCGTCGTCACCCTTGGCGCGAACCACTCCTGAGTACGCCATGGTCGTCCACGAACCGTCCGGATTCGCATATGTGGCAGTGGTAGGTGTCCGCTGGGACTCGTCCTCGACGCGCGAACCTTGCAGCTGCGCCGTCTCCATTGCTGACACACCGTCGGGTCGCGACGACACCGCGGGCTTGGCGGAGCTCGCCGTAGCAGCTGGCAGACTTGCCGGAATCACGACCCCGGTCCCAAGGACGAGCAGCACCGACAGAACGGGCAGCATCAACGCGTGCGAACGCCGCATAGCGGGTTTCCCTCCCCTGCACCGGACCCGAGTGGCCTGAGCGCGGGGTAAGGAATATCAGGTTTTTCACAGGCTGTCCGAAAGGTCTAACTAGAACTAGACCAGCAGTTACGCCCGGTATGTCACTGAGCGCCCAGCTTCGCTAGCCTCACTTCGAGAAAGCCACCGCTCACTCACTGGGGCCGCGGGGCGCCGACCCAGAGGGGTATCGAACTTGGCCAGCGACGTCGTCGAACTCGAAGTCTTCATAGCTTCACCGAGTGACGTCTTAGCAGAGCGAAAGGCCATCTTCGCGCTTGAGTCAGAACTCAACGACACCTTTGGGTCGAAGGGCATCCGAGTTCGCTCTACCGGGTGGGAGACGACCCCTCCAGACTTTGGACGGCCACAAGAGCACATCAACCCGATGGTCGAGCGCTGCGACATGTTCATCGGGGTCCTAAGCCGGCGCTGGGGCACGCCGACAGGAGGGTTCACCTCGGGGTTCGAAGAAGAGTTCGAGAGCGCGGTCGCGCGTCGGACCAATGACGGCACAAATCCAAAGATTTGCCTGTTTTTCGCCGACGTCCCGAAAGCGGTAGTCGATGAGGGAGCGCCAGGTCTTCTGCAGGTTATGGAGTTTCGCCAGAAAATCATGGACCAGCAGTCGGCCATGTTTCGCCAGTTTGAGAGCACGGACAGCCTCGCCCGCAAAGTGCAAATGGTTGTCGTACGTGAGCTGTTGGCGCGGAGCTCGGGTCAGCGCGACAGTGGACCCAAGGGCACCACTGATGCAGGGCCATCAGAACCGGCACAAGCACCAACGCCCACTGCCGTGGCAGATGGCGGCGCTTCCGCTGAGGAAGGGTCGACCCAACTGGCAACGGTTCTTGAAGACATCCTGGCCGTCGTCCGTGGCAACATGCCTCAGAAGCCAATCGACTGGGACCGATTCACGCTGGTTGGGTTAGCCGCCAATCAAGATGGCGATTTCCTTCAGGCCCACCTCGCCAACCGCCTCTACAAACGTCGCGGAGACCTTGACTTGGTTCAGGCCGAGTACGGCTGCTGGCTGAACACGCTTCTGTTCGACGTTGGAAGTAGTTTGAGTCTCCACCAGCGCACAATTCCAGGCTGGGCAGTGATTGGGCCCATTCGCGAATCCCTCGAGACGTTGCTCATGGATGCCGCCCGTTCGTCCGACACATCAGTCGCGCGCGGGGCGACTCGAACGATGCTGCGGCTCGGAATCCATCCTTCAGAATTATGGCGGAAGTTCGACGACGCCGAGCCCATGGGTGAACGGCCGCTGCCGCCGGTAATTTGGGTAGAGGTTCTTAATGCCGAACCAGGCCGAGGCGACGCTCTCGACTACTTCTTAGAACCTTTCGCAAGCGCCGCTGGCGTCGGGCCCGACAGCGACGAGGTGACTCGCCTCATCCGAGCAATCCTCGAAGTTCGTGTCGAGGACCATGGGGAGGACCTGAACGAGGCGACCCGAGACATCCTTGAAAGCGTTCGAGATGCACTCGATGGCGCACCGGACCAGTTGGCACGTCTGGTGGAAAGCGGGACTCACGCCAGCCAGCTGAACGCGGTTTTGGAAGCCAGGTTGTCGAATCTCAGCCCAGCCGGCCTCAACGGGCTCGCTGCCCAGAAGTCGAACAAGGCAGCGCGGCTCGCTGCAGTACGTCATGGCCTTGAGGCCGGCACTTTGAGTGACGCAACTGTCCGAGTCCTTTTCGCTGATGGCAATGCCGAGGTCACCACAGCGCTCATGACAGATGCCCGGTCAGACCGGCAGCGTGCCGCCGGATACCTGGCAATCCTGAACGAGAATAAAGAGCTCAAAGCGAAGTCATGGCACAAGGCCGAGTTGACGGCTCTGCTTACCGATGAAGACACCCTTCGCGGCTACGACCGGGTGAGCGCGCTTTCGAACCTGGCGTGGGAGGCGCTGACGTACCGCGTTCCTGCGGCGATGCTCGACGAGGCACGAGATGTGCTCGATACGGAGGCCGCAGCTTCGAGAGCAGCTTGGTTGGAACAGCTCGACGGCAATGAGAAGGTCGCAGACTTTCTTGCCAACGAGCGGTGTCGCATCGCTGCGGACCTCCTGACGCGGTCGGCCGCGTTGACTGGAGCGGACGTCGAGCGAGTGCTGAGCTTCATCGAGCGGCAGCCATTCCTGAGCCAAGAGTTGTGGACGATGCTTGACCGGCTGGGGTCGTCTTCCCAACATCTACCGCGAATTGCGCAGACTCTGCGCGCCGCCGGCGATGACTTGGGATTCATGTATGCAATCAATAGCCTCGACGGACCGCTTGGTCCCGCCGTCGCTGACGCGTTGATGGCGAGCGAGCTTGACTCCATGGCGAGTTCGGCGAAGAAGTGGTGGGCGGGCCAGCCAGAGCGGACCACCGAAGAGCTACACGAGGCCTTGTATGACGATGACACGGCACTACGGATTGCCGCCCTCGACAGCTTGAAGACCCGTCAGACCATTGAAGAACTGACGGCCCTCCTTTACGCGTACCCAAACGCTGGCCGCGCGTATTGGTACAACGTCATCGTCGGGCTCGACGAGTTCATCTATGCCCGCCCGGCTGAGACTCTTGCCTCTGACGACTCAACACAAACTTGAGAGGCTCATGCGCCCATCACACCAGCCTCGACCTGGGGAAGGCCTGCCCATAGCACCGACGAGTTCACGGGCAAGACGGCTCGCACGTGGACTTCTATCGCGAGCTGAGGTCACGCCAGTCTTCCAGGCCAGGCGAACAGTCTCAGTGACTCGATTGCGTCGATGAGGGGTTGGACGCGGTCAATCGCGAGCCCAGCAGAGGCCACGACTATATCGCGAGAGTTCATCGGCGCAGTCGTGCCGCGGCCGGTAAACGACCCTCGTCCCGCATGGCCGGGTCGGGGTTACCAATGTGGGCTCGAAGGTGGCGTGTCAGCCATGAGTGCGTGAAGGGGTTTCGTGCATTGCGGAGGACTTGGTAGCGCTGGTCGGCAAGGGTGTCGTCGACCCAGATGAGGAAGTCGTGTGGGAGAAGGCTGCGACGATGCTGCACAGAGTTGAGGTACCGAATGCCCGGCTGAGGGTCGAAGTGCCGCAAGCTGAACTCGACGCCCACCTATGTTCCCGCAGAACGGACGACCAAGTGTTGCAGCGCAGAGGTCGACCGCAGTGATGGCGTTGCCCGTCGCCCAGCGAACGTGGCTGATGTCGACGAGGTCAGGATGGTGGGACCCCGGCACCACCGCGCCCCCATACCTGTCATCGACCTGTATCAGAAAGTCAGAGCCTCCGGCCGTCCACACTGCCCATACAAAGAGGCCAGGCAACACATCAGCGGGATGCCGGCCCGCAAACCCTGTGGCTACGTCATTCGGATTTCGCTTCCACAGCGCAGGCGTCATTGTCAGTAAGACTCCGTAGGCTTCCTAGTTCAAGTGAGAGTCAGGAGCCTGAACCGCGCTCGGGCCAAGTAACGCGATGTCTGACTCAACACGTCACCTTGACGACCACTGCTGCTAACAGGAGTAAAAGCGAGACGAGTGTGTCGCTCAAGCTCGCGCTCACCAGGTTGTTCATAATGCCGGTCAGGGGCACGTTCTTCTCGACTGCGATGACCATCTCTCGCGCGCCTATCCCATCGAGCACATCCTGCGATGTGACGCCGTGACGTGGCATCGGACGCTGCGCCAAGCAAGCTGCCACAATCGCGAACAGGAGATAGGCGATGGCAAGAACGAAGATGATTCGCACCACGCCCTTATCCGAAGACAACTGAACAACGCCGGTCAGCACCAAGGCATCTGCAGCCAAGACTGCTGCGCCCTTGGTTGCCAGCCCGGTGAGGCGGTCCGTTTCGGACTGCCACAACGCCGTCGCCGCATCAATATCCACCGACTCAGCGACTGCGGCCGCTGCTATTGCTGAGTCACTTCTCCCGCCGTTGTTGCGACGGACCGTGCGGTTTTTGAGCAGTGCGATTGGCGTCTGGGGAAGCAGGATGAGTGCTTTGGTTCCGATGCTCTCGACCCAGCCCCACAACGAACGCAGACGGTGGACCGTCCAACTTGTGACTGCGACCACCCGTCCCCAGACCGATGCTCCGAATCGCGTGAGTGCGGTCAACGGGCGCATAGCCAGCCAGCAATCGCGTTGGATACACCAAGTTTTAACGGTCGGTCCACGAACCCGAACTCGCCGGCCTGGTTGCACTCCAGGAACCACATCGTCCTTCCGTCGTATGCAAAGTCAATCGCGCCGTATGCCAGCCCGAGCTGTTGGAGCAATGACTTGCAAGCGGACGCAAGGTCGTCAGGGACAAGGAGCCGCTCCCAGGTCGCTTCACCGGCGCTAGTTCGCCAATCGGTGCCCGAAACCACCGTGCGCGCCCCAGTCACGAAGCCGCCGACGACAAAGACTCGTACGTCGACACGAGGCATGACCTTGCGTTGCACGATGACTGGGTCCGACCACTCATCCGCGGCCAGACTAAGGGCCGCGTCGAGGTCCCTAGTGAACATGAATGCTGAGTCCGAGAAGGGGAAGTAGGCACTGGCGAGGGCCTTCACGACGCAGTCACCCACGCGCCGCTGGTGCTCGGCGGCCTCAACACGCGAGGTCGTCACGAGTGTTGGCGGGACTGCGAGTCCGACGTCACCGGCGGTGCGTAGCTGTACGAGCTTGTTCTCAGCTCGACGGGAAGCCCATAGCGGATTCATCCATCGGGCATGACCCTCTGCGAGGTCGGTCAACCACGTCCGCCACTGTTCACGCGACACTAGGAAGTCATCGACCTCCCGGACCGATGTAGTCGGCAGCGGGTCGGCAAGAAACTGTCGTAGCCACACCGCTGAGTAGTCGTCTGTGGCGTGCACGGCCTGCGGTCTCCAGCTGACGGCTGCATGCGTTTCGGTGTTCCACCGCTCGACGTTCCAACCTCGGGCCAGAACCGAGGCAATGACTGTGTCGGCTGCGAAGTCACGCTCGTTTGTGACAACCAGAACTGTGCCGGACTCGGCTTGGGTCATTGACCCTTTTGGTCCTCGCCCGTCTCAAGGTCCGCCTTTTTTGTCCCACTGAACGCATGTGACTCAAAGCTTGGGACCCACGCGCCACCTTCCTGAACGTAACTCATCTTCTGGGTCTCGTCGTATCGCACGGTGGGTTGTGCTCCGCTGGATTCACGAATGGTCGCAAGTGTCCTGAGCAACACGTTGGCCTCCTTCTGGTCCGCCAACTTCCTGGGTTCAAGTAGTACTCCGTCAGCGGGCGAGTTGTCCATCAGCTCACCCGCTCGCATGACCACCCGACGCGGCGCATCTCACTTGTCGGGGGTCGGGCGTAGTTTTTGACTTCTCTAACGAAAGGCACTGCCATGAACCGCATCGCGATGAGCCGGTGTCGCCGCTTGACGTCCCAGAGCTCATAGGGCGGTATCCAAGCAAGCAAGCGCTTGGACGGAACTTCGTCGGGCTTTCCAGTCATTGAGCCTGAGCGAACTTCGAACAGCGCAGGATGTCGCTCGCAACCCAATAAATCTTGAACGTCTATCGAATGGCTTTGACCAAGTCATCGACGAATGACGTTGCATGTTCAGTGTTTCTCTTCGCCCATTCCGACGTCATCACTGCCAAGACCTGTGGTCGGCCGAACTCCGCACAAAATTCATTGAACCAGTCGTGCTTGTCCTTGCCCTCGAGCCTGTCCAGAACTCGCCGTACCCGGTCCGCCGTGACGCCGAGTCGCTCCCCCAAACGTTCCGGGTCGTCGCCCAGCTCCCGCAACAAGATGTCTGGGTCGTTGTGAGTCGGAAGAAAGAGCGCTGGCCACTTGTCAGCTGGCGACTTTGCGATGTTGTCACGCTGGTCCCCGTCGTACAGATAGCCGAATCGAATCCGCGCTCCCGGAGTGCGGGGCAGCTTCTGTTGCAACGTCTGCATGTATCCGCTGCCACCGCCCCAGACGATAGACATGCGTCTCCTCAGCATCGGGTCGACGTGCTCGATGAGCGCTGAGGCCAAAGCAACCGCGGCCTCGTCCTCGGCGAAAAGAACGGTATCGACAGGTGGCCGGGACAGGACTTCCAACAGGACGCTCGGGTCAGCTGACGAGTGAGTCGCAAACGACTCGCCGAAGTCGTTGACACTGAGCAACGTAAATGACTGGTGCTCGGCTGCGAGAGCAATCATCTCCTCAGAGTGTGTGCTCACAACGAGGCGCCACCCTCGGTCGGTACATAGCTTGAACAGGTGGGGCAACAGTGAAGCCACACCAACGGGAGGAAGGAATGCGTCAGGTTCATCTAGGAGTACGAGCAGACCCTTCTTGTCCTTATAGTGCTCGAGAATCCAGAACAAGAAGTGCACCGAAAACTCGCCAAGGCCCATGTGCGGCGACGTATAACCGATTCCTCGGTAGGTGGCTCGGAAGTATGGGAACAAGGCAGGGTCACCAGGTTCACCCGTCCACCGGAAGCGCTCGTCCACCTCACCGTTTTCGGTCTCAAGCTCCAATGCGAACCACTCAATCGAGTCGTAGTCGCGCTTGACGATGGCTTCGACGTAGTCACCGATGTCCGGGTTGGGACCGAACGGCCCGGCTTCGTCGGCCATGGAGTTGTAGTCGAACCGATTTCGAAGCACCGTCAGCGCATGCTCGGCGAGATAGTGGAGGTCGATGAGCAACGCTTCATCGCCCTTTTGCGAAGCAATCTCGCGTATTAGTCGGCTCTTCCCAGTGCCGTTGCGTCCGCCAATCACCGTGCATGGCGCAGCAAGGTCAAGAACAGACCCTTCGCTTAACGCGAAGGCTTCAACGACGGTGAGGTCTCGGCTCTTGAGTGGCCGGAGTACATCTAGTTCTCTCGCTTTGCGCACGGATTAATCCGAATCCAGCGGTTCGCCCCACTGCACTTGCTCCATGTAGTCGAACATCAAGGTCGTGGGGTCTGCTCGTCGGTCGTGTTCGAGACGGTCGACGAGTTCGAGCGAGCGTCTGCGGCCTTCAGTGCCGAACGTTGCCACCGAATACAGATGGATGGCGAGGTCGCGCGCAACAACCGAACTCACGTCAGTTACACGATAGGACGCACGGTCGTCGTACACGCCGACCACCGACAGAAGCCGCTGTCGTTGAGAAGTGTCTTGGTCGAACTCACGTCGCTTCACATGCTGCCGGTCAATCTCAAAGCGCTCTAACAGACTGCTCGGTAGTGGTCCCGTTAACTCCGAGGCCCAATGGCAGTACAACAGCCAAGTTTGTAGGGTCCCCTTGTTGAACTTCACTCGACCTGCACCCATGACTTGGTCGTAGAGCTCGCGGCCAGCTATCCGAATGCCCTCGACAGTGGTGCCTGAGAAGTCGTCCATACTGCGGTAGTACTGCTCAACAGTCGTGTTGTTAATGTGCTTACGCAGCGTCCCTTGCTCGATAGCTACGCAGGCGCGCGCCACGACATCGTCGTAGGCCAGGCGTTGATTCGAAAAACCAATGAGGTCGCGATTCAGCAGTCCATGAGACTGCAAGTCTTCGACAAGGTCGCGGACCTGATTTCGTGCCGGGCCATGCAGGGCATTTCGCTTCTCCGGGGGCGTTAGGTTGTACGACTGATTCAATCGGAAGAACAACTCATTGGGCTCCCCGGGCGTGTACTCACGTAGGTAGACCACGGCCAGTGGATAGGTCTTCAGAGCACGGGTGACTTCCTGTGGGAGGTCACCGAAATACTTGCCGTGCAGGTCCTGAATCTTTGGGTCGAGCGGCTCTACGAAGCCATCTACGGGGAACTCTCCAGCGAAGAAGTCGCGAATAGCGACAAGCCGCTGCTGGCCGTCCAGCACCGACGAACGGCGGTCGTCATCTTGGACAATATGAACGGCCGGCACGTACCACTCGCGGAGCAACGTGTCGATGAGCCTCTGCCGCCGCTTGATGTCCCAAACCTCGCCGCGCTGAAACTCTGGCTGCAGGTCAAGCTCACCGCTCGCGATGCGATTGACCATCACCTCAACGTCAACGTCCGAGGGGCGCGCTTCCACGTCGCTAAACCTCCGTCCCGGGGTCGCCGAGCGTATTCGTCTCCAGAGTCAGCGATACAGTCGCCGTCATTCGACATCCTCGCCCAGTTCGATGTCGTCGGTCCACGAGATGTCCAAACGCTCGAACGGCGTACCGCCGCGACGGCGGCGCACCTCCTGGTGAATCCGGTTTGGTGAGCGGTCCATGACCGCTTCGACTATGTCCTTGAAGAAGCGCGAGGCCGACAGCTCAGCGGCTGGCTCGTCAAGCAACTGCACGCCAGCTGAAGGGTCGTTGTCATCCCAGTTGGCCGCAAGAAGCAGTGTCGCATCGAAAGCCTCTCCCGGGCGCCGGAGCCTGTGAAGGATGTCGTAAAGGGTCGCGTAGGCATTCGGCTGGCGAACAATGTCTTCACGGACGAGGTAGCAGTAGCCCATCGCCGCCATCGGGTGTCGGCGGCGCAAGCTACTAACCTCACCGACCGCTTCCTCATGGCGATTCTTCAGGTTCTTGCCGAAGGCCGAGAACATCGTCTTAGTCGAGATGAGGATGTCCGGCCCTCGTTCCCAGGTCGACAGACCAACATCAATCTGCTTCGCGTAAAAGTCACCAAGGATGTAGGCCGTCGACTGCCCAACGTTGTGACCAGTGACGGCTCGAATCGCGCGGCGCAACGGAGCCGGCTTGACCTTCTCGTCACCTGGCTCGGCAGACTCGAGGGCAGCGGCGAGCTCCTCAATTTTGGCTTCGAGCGAGCCCAGCCCCTCAAACAGAACCCGCGGTCGCCGCATCCGAGGAAACACAGCGTCCGCTGGAAATCCTGAACGCCGCAGCTCATGCGCAACCCAAGCGTCGAAGGCCTTGGCAGGGCGACCCGACTCCTGCTTGTCGCCCTGAGAAATTGGCAGGCTCAGCATCTGCTGGAGCAGGTCGAGATTTGGAATGTAGGTACTGTCGGTCCACGGACTGTGGGATGTGTCTGCAGCGCTCAGCAGCCCATCAAACTGGGCGAAGCCGTCCTCAGTCGGCGCTGCCATGTCCCTCCCGACGTTGCCTGCGTGCTCGTTGACGCCGAAGCGCGGCTCGGAGCTTGCGCAAGTCGTCACTGGTGACCATGAGCGTATTGGTTAGCAACGCTTCGTCGACGATTTCGGTGACTTGCTGCCAACTCTTCGCTCGCACGAGTTGGTCCAGCTCGTGTCGTCGACCGCGCAGTTCAGCCCAGGTGCGCAGGAGGTGGTCGCGACGCGGGAGAGCCAATACGTCTGCTTCGCGCGGCTCCATCTTGAGGATGCCGCCGCCGTAGGCACGACCCACAAGCTCTGCGTTCAGCATGCTGATTGTGCTGAACATGACGAATGGCAGCGCCGTGCGCTCGTCTTCACTCAAGTCTGAGTTAAGCGTCAGGCCATGCAGTGAATTCACAAACGTCGTGCCCGCGTCGTTGCTCACGAGGCGTGGGCAAACGTGACTCATGTAGGTGAAGAACATGTCCGGTGGTGGCTGTGCGGGCGCACGCCACCATGGCGTGCGAATCGAGCACTTATAGCCGCGGTCGACTTCGTTGGCAACGCCGAGGTCGATGTATCGCTGAAGTCCGCTACCGGGTGAGGGCTTCTGAACGGTTGGGCTGAGCATCCAAACTCGCTGGCCGTCGAGCTTGAGTTGCTCCCACTGACCAGCTGTGAAGTGCAGCCCAGCCAGGTGACGACTTCCGGGTGGCAGCGTCTTGATGACGTGTTTGTCAGGTAGCAGGTTGAACTCCTGCCGAGTCGCCTCAGTAAGGGTGAAGAAGTTATTGGCGCCCGTGACCGTCCCGAGTTCAACTCGCCCGTACTTGGAGAGCGTTGTGAACTCTTCGGTCATCGAACGTCGCAGGATGCCCCGGACGTCATCAGGCACGAGTAGCTCGGTCCACTTGCCGCTATCACTCGGAGCGAATGCATCCGAGTCGAAGATGTGCAGTCTCATCAGCTCGTCAGCGTCGCTGACTTCGTGGAGGGTGAAGGCACTACAGCCACCAGTTCCTCGAGCAACAAGGAGCACTACTTGCTCCTCTGCGTCAGCGAACTGGAGCTGGTCGAACAAGACGAGGTGCACTGCCTTGAAGCGTCGGCGGAGCCATTGACGGATGGGCTCCGCGTACCCAACCGAGAGCAACTCCGCCGGGACAACCATGGCGATACGGCCATCTGGCTTCAGGAAGCTGGAGGCATGAACCAGTAGCGCGGCCCACGACGATGCAAGACCTGACAAGCGGACGCCTTGGGCGAGCGCGGCTGCCGAAGCCCGACGACGCGCCTCGCCACGGTGCTCGTGGTAGCGAACGAACGGCGGATTTCCGACGACTGCGTCCACGTATGGAATGCGAGCACCAAGCTGGCCCGGATGCGGCTCTTCGAAGAAGTTTCCAGTCAGAAGTGTGGCTGGCTGCTCGTGCCCTGCAGTCCGCAGGAGTCGAGCGGTTTCGTCCAAGGAGTCCGTATGAATGTCGACACCAAACAACCGAGCCGGCGGGAGACGCTCGTCCGCCACAGAGCGGTCGGCTGCCGCAAGTAGGAAGACTCCCTCACCGCAAGTCGGGTCGAGAATCATGCCTTCGTTGCCGTCGCCGCGGAGCGCCCAGTCCGCTAGATACTCCGCAATCGCGTAGGGGGTGAAAAACGCACCACGCGCTTTGCGTAGTTCTGCGGAGTCCCCGGTGAGCACGTGTGGATTCTATGGGGAGCGACCGACACAAAGCAGTAGGCGCGAGGTACCCATCCCGGGTCTGGGGCACACACATCGGTCCACGCGTGCCTGTGGACCTCCTACGTGACTCGCTCCTGGTCACTAATCATGTCGGCATGCGCCCAATGGATTTGAAACGTTGTGCTCACCTCGTCGACCGTGACTACCTGGCCATACCACTCCCCGCGCGTAGGTTCACGGACCCAACCGAGCAGAAAGGCCGGCTTGCCCGGCAACCCGCTGTGGGGTTGACCGTGTAACCAAACGTGGCGCACCTTTGGTTCGACCACGGGAGTCTCCAGCGGATGTACTCGGGGTCCAGCCGGCGGAGCCTTCGTCATAGCGCCATTAGAACATGTGTTCGAGCGAACGTGTGCGCCCTCACTCGTAACTTGACGCGACGCACGGGCCGCCTTGGTTGGATGTCTTTGTGAGCCAGCCTCAGTCCCCAGCAGTCGCCGACGTCGCGCCAGTCGAAGCCGGCGGGACGTTGCAGCTTCCGCCCATGCCCGAAGGAGGCATCGACGCGGTCCCGTTCCGGGTCACTAAGCGGGAGTAGCCTCGGCGGAGCGACCTGTCGTCGCCTCAACTGCCTGTTGTGGCCCTCGCTGCTGCGTGCGCCCGGAGCCGAGCAACAAGCTTCGCGAAATACCCGTAGAAGGTAGCTTCTTGCAGTTCGCGAACGTGTGGTCGCCGGGCTTTGAGGTAGTCATCTACGCACTCTCCGAGAGCAATGATTCGTGGGCCATCGAGTCCGTAGAGAACCTCTAGGTCGAAGGCGTCTTCACACACGCCCGCACCCAGCGTCTCGAAGATGCTGAGGTATTCACGCAGGTTGCGGTCGTCGCGGTTGAGAGGGCGTCGACGTGGCGGAATCTCTCTTAGCGAGTTGCCTTGGTAGAACTCAGTCAGCTTCCGCACACGTTCCGTGAACGACACGCCGTGTTCGTAGCCAAGGGCGGCGCGCAGCCGGACCCTGTCACCGTACGTGTTTCGCCAGTAGTCGATGGTCGCGGTCTTGCGCTGCGACTCCCGCGCTTGCTCCTGGATTGCAAGGGTGTTCTCCAGCGCCGCCTTACCCGTCTCCGCGCTCTTCCGCGCGGCATGTACGCCAAGGAGCGCGAAGAAGGCGCTGGCGGATGTCGCAACAGCGGCGAGCACCGTGACCCACAGGTGACCAGTGGAAACGTGGACAGGAGTTGGCGACATGTGTACGTGAACCACTACGTACTGACACGCCAGCGGAGGGATGCAAACGGGGCTCATACCTTGCCAATCTGACTCAGTTCGCGCGCCACCAAATCGCATGTGACTCCACGAACGCAACCGACCAATGCGTCGCGCAGCGTCGACGGTTCAACACGCCGAGGCCCCGGGAAGAGCGTGAATCAACATGCCGACTGCCTAGCGAGAGTTACACAGCAGCCGCGGGGCCTCCCGCAAACACGCCGTTTGTAAGTTCACTCCCGCGCCTTATGCATATGGCTTCGTGCGGACAAGCGGGACGCTCGCCCAACATGTGGCGCGGGCTCCGGCTGCCTACCGCCCGATGGCTATGCCGCCCGGGGCGGGCGGTAACAGGGCCGAGATGTCCACATCCATGACCTCGGCCAGCGCAACAAGCGTGTGAAGACGTGGGTTAGCCGGCGTGCCTGGGTTTGACTCGCCCTTCTCCAACTTGCGATAGGTAAACGTCGAAATCCCGGCGGCTACGGCGAGCCGCTCCTGCGTTAGCCCGCGCTGAATCCGCTCTCGATGCAGTCGAACACCGAGCTCGCGGGCATAGGCGCGCCACGGCTCCTCAGAAGCTCGGCGCGCAGACACAGGTCCGAGCGTTGTCGCAAAGGTGCCGTCACATGCGCATGTATACATGCTATTTTCAGTTGGCTTGGCGACTGGTCCACGCAACGACTTAAGGAGACAGACCCATGAGCGGTGGCGACTTCACGCAGGTTCACATCAGGCCGACTTGGCTGGAACGAGTTCGTTCTCGCCTGACGACCCTCCGGAGCGCTCGCTCCTGAGCGTCCACACAAAGGCGAAGCCGGACTTCGGCAAGAGCCAACCGGGCAGGTCGATACCCAAGATGCGGGCGTCGACCTGCCTTGGCATTGAAGACACTTGCGATGGGTGGCTGCTGCTCACCAGTTCAGTAACACTCATGTGCGCGATGTCTGTGTCGGTGTAGTCGACCTCGAGCGAGAAGCCGCGGGTTGGCTGGCCAACCTCGAAGTAGAGCCGGTGTCCGCTCTGCGGCGTGACGACTCGATAGAGCTGACGAATCCGTACGGGCTTGGCCTCCCGCACGGCTTCCTCGCCAATAGACGCGCTGTACACCTGGCCTGAGGCTCGCTTCGCACGTCGGATGGAACGCTCTTCGCCGTCCACCGAGAACGCCAGTAACTCGTAGTTCTTCTGCTCGCGAGCATCGAGGCCATCGCGGTCGGTCATGAGCCAGGTCAGGGTGGCCGGCACATCACTGACAAGTTCCTGGAAGTCATCACGGTCCGAGACACAGGCGAAGCGCTGAATCGGATGCGTGGGGATTGTTGTGTACTCCCACTCAACGAGCACGTCGAACAGAGGAGCGCCTTTGGCGCTCCTCTCTACTGCAGTAGAGAGACGTACCCGTACCTGCACGTTGTGCCATCTCTCCGGTGAACGAATCGCTAGGTCGCGGAGGTCGGCATACAACTCGCTGGCGAACTGCCGGTCACCGAGTCTCAGGCTCAGCACGTTCGTCGCGATGCTGTCGAGCAGCTCGGGAGTAGCAACGCGAGCTAGGTCCTCAGGTGAGACCGCGAAACCCTCGACGACAGCATCACGGAACTCGGGCGCAGCTTCCTTGAGCAGCCGACGGATGCGGTCGTTCTCACGGTGTTCCTTGTCGCGGCCATCCACGTAGTCCCAAACGTTAACCAGGGCACCAGTGACGAAGAGCGTTGAGCCGAGTTCGAAGAAGGGCCAATAGGTCGTCCAGTGGAGTCTGGAGACAGTGGCCGCGTACTTGGAGAAAAGCATGAACGCCAGGCCGATGAAGACCATGAGGACTGAGACCAAGGAGGTCTTTAGTTTAAATATTCGACTGTCTGAAGAATCGTGATTCACTTACTAAACACAATATCATTGTCGCAATCAATTTGGAACAAGTGCGAGAAATTCAGGTTCAGAATACGGACAATCTATGCCGTCCCATCTGCGGGCGCCACATTCGGCATTGATTCGATGACGCGCTGGGACGCTCGCGCGTTATCCGCGCTCTCCAACAGGTTAGCCGCCGTGCACAATTCTGCTATTCCGTCGAGAATGAACAGCGCGACGTCACGATTCATAGCGGGAATTGGGTCGGCAATTATTCTCCCCGCAACCCACTCCGCCAAAACCCTAAGTTCTTCAATCTCACCCATTCGCATCCGGCGAACCGCATCGCTTAAAGCCAAGGAGAACAGATACAAGTCACGCGTCATCGCGACTTCTTGCTCATCCATCTCTTCCAAGAATCTCGAAAAGCCCAGGAACCCAGTTTCCGAATCGATAACATAGTAGAGCACGTTCATCAACATTAGGCGCATATTCCAGGGAGAACCGTAGTTCTCCGCAATCTTTTCTAGCGATATGAGTCGTGCGCCTAGACGGAGCCGCAGAAGCCGTCTCTCTGGACGAACCAAATCAGCACATCGCGTGCAAAGACGTAATTCGTAGTCGATGCTTGGAACCTGCCATTCTCCGCACAGGGTCCAACACTCGGAACCATAGTGGGCCGCTATCGGGTCTGGCACGACCGACATTGAGACGTGGCGAAATTGGGTTTGTGCTCGTCGAGTGAGACCGAGGAACATCTCTCCAACGTGTCCCGAGCTTTCAAACGCGTCTGGGTAGTCCGACCGCTGAGTACAGTGCGCCAACCAGGCCATCGCGAGTATTCCGCCGTCTTGGTCACCGTCAAGAACTCCGACCTTCGACCTCGTGGAGGTCCAGAGCCAGCGCAACTCTCCCGTCGATATCTCGGCAGTCAAGACTCCGTAGCGGCGCTCGTCGTCCGGTTCGAAGAAGGCGGAATCTTGATACGCCACCATCGTGTTCAGGAGCGGATACACGCGCCCTGGGAGGTTCGGGAACATGGACTCGTAAACTCCATCGACGTGGACTATCGCAAGAAAGAAGCCAGTTCGATATGCAGCCGCTCGCTCGTGTGCAGTCAACGTTCTCCAGTCCGCGTCACGGTCCCGAAAAGTCACAGCCGCTTGTCTCAAGCGACTAAGAGTACGCCCCACCGTTCCGGGAGCTCTGTCTCCTTGCAAATGCCGCAGGACGTCAAGAGTCAGCGTGTTGATTTCAATGGAGGTACCGCGGTGGGTAATCAGGCCAAAGCGAGCAAGAACGCTCACCGCGCCACGGACACGTTGGAACTCAGCCTCCGTCAGTGTGTCGCTTGCGAGTGCATATATAAATTCAATATCCGCAGACTCGGTTAGCCACAAAATCGCATCGAGTACGTCTGCTACGGGCGGGTCGCCGCCTCGGCCATCACTCTCTGCGTCAAATATGTGATTCAGCGTGTGCTGATACACGCCGACGATGTTCCCGTTGATTGGGTTGCCGAAATGGTCGTGGTGTCTGCCCAGCTCCGCTGCCATCGAACGCAGAACTTTTGCTGAGTTCTCTGCCATGCTCCGCCTGAAGTTCTCCACCGTGAGGTGCTCCTCAGAAATGAGGTGACAGGCGATGTGAATCACTACCGGCCGATTTCCAACGTCCGAACACAACGCTTCGAGTTCGATGTCTTCACGGCCAGGGAGGAGATAGCGCGAAGCCTCGAGAGCCTGAGACTTGGTGAACTCAGGAACGATGACATCTTCAGCAACTAGGTCGCCGAGCCTCTCACGCGACGTGATGAGGATGGGGACTTGGGCATCGGGCAACACTGCCTCAAGTACCCATAGGTCGACGTTGTCGAAGAGCACAAGGTCAAAAGCGGCCGGATTCTTAAGTACCTCACGTACGGCGTCGACCTTGTCTGCAACTGACTGGTGAGGTTGGTCCCATCCCGCGCGCCGCAGGAGACCCGACAAGTCAGTCGCGAATAGCGACTCGTCGCCACGTCCTTCGTGGACTTCAGCGACCCGATGGGCACTGAAGGCCTCGCGAATCAACTGACGAGCTACGAAAGACTTACCGTTACCAGACTCCCCCACGAGCGCGATTGGCCCGCCAGCATCATTGATAAACGAGAGCACTCTGTCTTCGATGTCGGACCGACGCACCTCGTTGGAATAGTTTCCGATGCCGCGTTCTCCAGGCTTCGGCTCCAACTGGGGCATCGCGGCCAGTTCCTCCGACATTGCCTGGAACACCCGCTCACGATTCCGGCGAAACTCGGACTCCTTCGCAGATTCAAGCCGACCGTCGCCGGTAGTACCGAACATAAGCGTTCGGCCCGCTTCCAGGACACCCTTCCACCTCCGCGGATTGAAGTCGTCCACACCACTAGCCGTCATCAGCTGCGCGAGCTCGCGGTAGGTGACGTGTCGGCGCAAGTGACGGTCTACGCGGCCATCAGCGAACTGGTACTCAGACTCCCCAGGCAAGGCTTCAGCAGCAAGCCGCATGGCAGTCTGAAAAGCTTCGTTCTGGTTCTTCGACCACGTACGCGGAAAGACTTGCGCCAAGATTGAAGCCAGGAGCGGGCCGTAGACAGAGTTGTCCGCGTTCAGGTGGGCCGTCGTGAATGCCACGTCCATACCACTGCGAATTGCCCTACCAATCTCCTTGGCCAAGTCGCCTCGCACAACGTCGCCACTCATACTCAGATTATGAGGCTCGCTTGGACCTGGGTCCTCTCGCGTCTATTCCGCAGGCCTGCCGGGGCTCGTAGGACAGTCCTTGTCCATCGCTTCGGACCACGCGTCGAAGCGCGCTCTGTATTCCGCTGGCAGGGCCTCGTCGGCGTGCTCGGACGGCCACCCGGGAAGGCTCCACAGCTCGGCATCGACAGCCGCCAGAGTGGCTATCGCCAGCTCCTCCACGGGGGTGCCCAGGAAACCACGTACCGCTTCGTAGGCAGCAAGGGCTTCGTATTTTCGGCCACTCCAAATGAGGCGACTGAAGAACGGGAAACGGGCGACGGGGTCTGCGTTGAAGTACGCAGCCAACGCGCCACTGAAGGCCTCGTAGACGGCGTACGGTGCGCCCTGGTGCGCTTGCCGCAGTATCTGCTGTCGGGTTGACCAATCGGTGTCGGGCTCGAGTAGCTCGATGGCCTGCCGAGATAGCGCTCGACCAAGATATCGAATCTGTGCCTGCGGCATCCGCTCCAAGTCGAACAGGAGCGGCGCTTGCTCCTGCTGTGGTACCTGTTCCGGTGTGTGTTGCTCGGCGGTCATTGTTACGACAACTATTGTACGATATATCGCGTTATATTGCAATGCTGCCCTTCGGTTGCACCCTCAGGAGGTTCCCCCTCCAGGTCCGGTTTGGGGAGAACTCACGGACAGACATACCCCGCTCGGCGCCCGGAACATCTGAGGTAGTACCGCTACCAAGGAGCCTCCTGTGAACACCTTCGCCGAGTACGAACCAGAAGACACACCCTGGATGGACCCGCTGTGGTGCCTCCGGAACCATGCCAAAGTCGCCGGAATCATCAAGGGCTTCGGCGCCGCGACCGCAACCGGACCGTCGCCGACCAGTTCGTGGGAGCGCATCGACGCTCTTCATGACCAGCTGGTTCGACACCCGAGTTGTCGGGCCGCCACCGCAGAACTGGATGCGCGCTACGCCGCCGAGCTCGAAGCGCTCCTGCGCAGCTGCGCGTAGACCAAGTCGTCGGCAGTCCGCCGGTGCCCCATCCAACAGGAAGGAAATGAAATGAGCGACGTAGTCCCCTACAGCGGAGGCGGCGGGCTCGCCCGTCGTGACAGCAAACGCCTGGAACGCAGCATCTCCGCAGGTCGAGCCTCGACCGAGCTGCGCATCAGCCGCGCCTTCAACGATGAGCAGGTCGCGCTCGCCAAGCTCGACGTGGCGTCAGCGGCGTGCGGTGCAGCAGCCGGCCATGTCGCAAGGGTCGCTCGCCTCGTCCAGAGTTTGCAGCTGGAGTGCCCCGACGCGACCAACGAGCTGAACGCCATCAAATCTGCCCATGCGCATTTCCTCATCTCAGAGCTCAGTTCGCTTGAGCGAGCTCTTAGGTACAGGTAGCCGTCGTGGTCGGCCTGGTCTTGTTCCTCGTCGTCGTCGCCCTTTGCGCCACAGCTCTCGCAGCATTCATGTGGGGCCACGACGACGGGCAGAAGAATGCAGCCAAGCAGCTCCGGCAGGTTCAGCGCGACACCCAGTCGCAGATGGAAGCGGTAACACGAGCGGCGCTCGATGCCGCGCACCGCTCGGCTCGCAACATCCGATGAGCCCCTACCAGCCCCCAGGCGGCCGCTCCTTCATCGCGCGCCTCCTGGGGGCTGCGGTCTGCCTGCTCGTCGGCGTGCTCGTGCTCCAGTGGGCTGTCCAGGTCATTGAGCATCTCGCCGTGCCGCTCATCATCATCGCTGGGCTAGCCGGTGGCGCGTGCGTCCTCGTGCGCTGGCTGCGGGGCCGAGACAACGGCTGGTAGCGACGTGGAATCGACAACGAAATCGTGTCCGTCCCACCTCTGTTGACCTTGTTCCGGTCGCCAGCGGGACGGGCGCACCTGCCTGTTGACTGATGCGAATTCGCATCACATACTCAAAGGTTCAATGATGCGAAAGTGCATCAGACAACCAAGGAAGGGGGTATCAATGGCACGTACGTACAAGTACTCACGCGGTCGCAGTTCTCGGCGCCCGCACCGCATCTCGGTCCGCAGCGTTCAGCGCGACCCGGTTGACCTGCGTCGGCTGTCGCGCGCAGCCATCGCACTGGCTCAGGCACAGATGGAGGCCGACGCTGAGGCAAGCGAGAAGAAGAGCACGGCAGAGGGCTCCAAATGAGTGCTCAGACGGACCCTCGCATGGTCTGGCGCCAAATTCACTGGCATCGTCCCCTCGACGAGACGGCGTGCTTGGCACTTTTGCGACGGCTATCGAGTGACCAGCGCGGAACTCGGTTGGTCTTTGAAACGCGCGGTAGCAACGGGGTCGTCACGTTCTGGGTGGGCTGCCCGCCGCCCCAGGCTTCGGCGGTAGCGAACCTCCTCACAACACTGACCGCCGGAACCGTCGTGACCAGCGCCCGTCAGCGCGCGCCGGTCGCGGTGGCTCGTCAGGTCAAGGCAACAACGCGTCACCGCAGCTTCCGGACGGCTGGCATCGAAGATAGTGCCCGGGTCATTCACACAGCACTCGCAGGAGCCGGTGAGGACGAGTGCCTCGTCCTGCAAGTGGTCCTTGGTCCGGGGCGCGTGCCGTTGTCCGTGCCCAACAACAGCCCGTCGTCGGTCGCCGCCCCATGGTGGGCTGTGCTGTGGCGCGGCAACGGTGGGCCCGTGGATGGAGAGAAGCGTGCCGCGCTGCGAACCAAGACATCGGACCATGGCTTCGCCTGCGCAGTGCGCATCGGAGTGAGCGCCCCGTCGCCATCACGCCGTCGTAACCTTGCTCACGACGTCCTGAGTGCCCTGCGGACGAACGAGGGCCCTGGGGTTCAGCTAAAGCTTCGCCGCGAGTCTTCGACCCGTATCAACGTCGGAGCCCGGCCGCCATGGGGCTGGCCATTGCGCCTGAACATCGCCGAGGTCTTGGCTGTCGCGACGGCGTGGCCTGTCGGCGATGCCGCCATGCCCGGTCAGCCTCCGCTGCACCCGCGGCTGCTACAGCCGGCGCCCGGTACGACCTCCGGCCGCGTCGTGGCGGTCAGTACTGCGCCAGGACGAGTTGACGTGCCGCTTCGTTTGTCGGCGCGAAACGCGTTGCAGCACCTGCTCGTAACATCTCCCACGAACGCCGGGAAGTCGACCTTGCTCGGACGGCTCATAGCTCAAGACATTGCTGACGGCCGCGCGGTATGCGTCATAGAGCCGAAAGGTGACCTCGTCCTCGCAGACGTCCTGCAGCACGTCCCCGAACACCGTCACAGGGATGTGGTCGTCCTAGACCCAACTGAGACCAGACCAGTCGGGCTCAACGTCGTTCATGTCGCGCCGGGTCAATCAGCTGAGGTTGTGGCCGATGGCGTCCTCGCCGTATTCAGGGCGATGTACGGTGCCGATGCTTGGGGCCCGCGGATGCACGACATCCTCAACTGTTCACTCCTCACATTGGCGCGTCACCCGAACACCTCGCTGGTCATGTTGCCGCTGCTACTGACCAACACCGGCTTTCGCCGGTCGCTCACCCAGCACATCAACGACCCAATCGCGCTCGGCCCGTTTTGGGCTTGGTACGAGAAGTTGTCGGAAGCGGAACGCAGTGCCGCCATCGCGCCGGTCATGAATCGTCTTCGCCAGTGGTTCCTCGACCCAGGTCTGCGAGCCGTGGTCGGCCAAGTCGAGCCACGATTCGATATGCGCCAAGTGCTGACCGAACGCAAGATTTTGCTGGTGCCGCTGCGCCGGGGCGTCATCGGGAACGAGACCAGCAAGTTGCTCGGGTCGTTGGTGGTCGCTCAGTTGTGGCAGGCCATCCAATCCCGCGCCGCCATCCCTCAAGAACGTCGTCACCCCATCATGGTGACCATTGACGAGGCCCAGGACTACCTCCACCTGGGCGACATCGGCGAAGCGCTGGCCCAATCGAGGGGATTCGGCGCTTCTTGGACGCTCGGAAATCAGTTCGCCGCCCAATATGGCACTGAGCTCAAGAGTGCCGTTTTGGCCAACTGCCGCAGCAGAGTGCTTTTTCAGATGAGTCATGAGGACGCCGTCACATTCAGCAAGGGCCACCCCGAGATTTCACCCGAGGACCTGACGTCGCTTGGGCAGTACGAGGTCTACGCCAGCCTGTTCGCGAACGGAAAGGTCAATCCCTACGCATCAGGCCGCACTCTCCCGCCAAGCCCCGCCATTTCGGACCCAGAAGCGCTGCGCCGGATGAGTCGTGAACGCTACGGTCGGTCGCTTGACGAGGTTGAACGTGGTTTCCAGAGTCTGGTCGACGGTTTGGCCCCGGCTGACCAACTCGGCACAACGGGACGCCGCCGGAGGCAAGTATGAGCGGCACCCGACCTGACTCCAGCTGTACCGGTCGCCGTACCAGCCGAAACGACCACCGCGAAGGCGGAGACGCAGGTCAGCAGCCCGTCGAGCGATTTAGCGGACACGAAAGACTGTCTGTTCCTAATCCGTCCTCGTCAGTTCGCAAACGCCGGGCCCGGGGTCCCGGGCAAGCTGGGCTCACCGATGTCCTTTCTCGGCTCAGCCCTCGCGACGTCGCTGTTCTCGACCTGGTAGCCGAGCACCGTTTCCTGACGGGCAAGCACATCGAATCCTTTTGCTTCTATGACCACAGTTCAGAAGGTTCAGGAGCAAGAGTCGCCCGCCGGGTCCTGGCGCGCCTCGAGCGAGACCAGCTCATCGAGCGCACGCGGCGACATATCGGTGGCCTTCACGCGGGCTCGACGTCGAGCACTTGGATGCTGACATCCGTTGGTCAGCGGCTCCGCAACCTGCGCAGCGGCCGTGGTGCCACCGGCACGGTCCGCGAACCCGGCGAGCGCTTTATCGCGCACTACCTCGCCATTGCAGACGTCCGCTTGGCGCTGGTTCAGGCCGAACGAGCCGGCGGCAGTATCTCTGTCTTGCAGTGCGTGATTGAGCCGCGAGCCTGGCGCCGCTTCACCAGTTTCGGCGGAACCGAAGTCCTCAAGCCCGACCTGTTCGCCATCACCGTGACTCCCGACGACGCTGACTTTGAAGAGCATTGGTTCATCGAGGTCGATAGGGGAACCGAAAGTCTGCCGACTGTACTGAAGCAATGCGACCGCTACGAGGCTTACCGCCGCAGCGGCCAGGCCGAGGCCGAGCACGGTGTCTTCCCACTCATCGTGTGGGTGGTGCCGGACGAGCGGCGGGCCAGCAAGCTTGCCGAGCGCATTACCAACGCCCGCCATCTCAAGGCGGCCAACTACCGCGTGACGACCGATGCTGAGCTGTTGTCGTGCCTGCGAGGCGAAGGGGGTGACTGGCTGCGAGGCGACGCATGAGGTCCTCGCTTGAGGGGGCCAACTGCGCCGACCTCCCCGCCTTCGTCGTGGACAAATACTTCGACTGCAACACCCGGCTCGAACCGTTCCGAGCGAAGGTCGCGAAGGCCATCTGCGAGAACTGCGTGGTGCTGGTCGATTGTGTCGACCAGACGCTGGTCATGCCGCGTCTGCCGGCTCGCGGCATCATCGCGGGCATGTCGATACCGGAGATAGAGCGCGCCCGGTCGTGGCTGAGCTACGAACACGGAATCAGGGACCGCGTTCCGCCATTCGACCGCCCGGAATGGCTCCCGTTGTCCGAGGCTAGTAACACTGTCGAGCAGTGGCGCACCGAGCAAGACCCCGATGAACCTCGACCGCAGATGTAACAGCCTGAGCGGTGTGGAATGCACAACGAAGTGATGCGTTCTCGCATCGCTTCAGGTACAATAAGAGTACTAACTGACGGAGCTTCAATGGACGACACGCAAGCAAAGGACCTCGGCGACTACCTCCGTGCACGCCGCCAAGAACTGGGGCTGAGCACTCGAGCCCTGGCGGCCGCGGTTGACGTCAACATGGCCCAGATTGTGCGCCTGGAGGCTGGCCAGGTGAGTAGCCCGCGGGCCGAAGTCCTCGGACAGATTGCCAAGACGCTGGGCGTACCCGTTGCCGACCTCTACGTCTTAGCCGGCTACCCGACGCCGCGCGGCCTGCCGAACATACGCCCCTACCTACGTACTAAGTACGACGGGCAGCTATCGGCCGAGGCACGCAACGAGATTGAAGCCATCATCCAGCGCGACCTCGGCATCCAGGACACATCTGGTCCGAGGAACGGCGAGGACGAGCAGTAGAACGATTTAAAACGGAAGGAGGCCAACATGACCATCGAACAACAGATACACCGAACGAGCGTCCTGGCGGCCTTGCGTGCCGTAACCCCGGAGCACGCTTTGACATCCGCCGAGGCCCGACGAGTCGCAGAGCGCCAGGCCAACCTCTTTCGCCGCCTGACCGCGAGCGATGCGCCGGCCCTGCAGGCCTCTGTCGTCGTCGAGCTACCTCGCATTCGCGTTACGCAGCGCTCTATTCCGACGTCCGGGCTGAGCTACTGGAACGGTGACCATTGGCTGATTGTTCTGAACGAGAACGAGCCGGTCGCACGCCAGCGGTTCACTCTTATGCACGAGTACAAACACATCGTTGACCACTCGAAGTACGACCAGCTCTATCAGGACGGTCATCAGCAGTCCGGCTGGGACCAAGGTGAGGCAGCGGCCGACTACTTCGCGGGCTGCGTTCTCGTGCCGAAGGTCCAGTTACAACGAGCTTGGTACAGCGGTGTCCAGTCGCCAGCCAAGCTGGCGCACCTGTTCGGCGCCTCAGTGCGAGCTGTCGAGGTGCGCTTGGCGCAGGTCGGCCTCACCGACCCGACTACGCGCTGTAGCCACCCGCGACAACCGACCGAGACTCAAGCCAATCGCTTCTACCGACCGGCCCATCCGTTGTTTACCCAGGGAGCCGCGGCATGACAGCCAGCCCGAACGCCGAACCCGCCAAGCGCGCTGTGGTCTACCTACGCGTGTCTACTCCGCGCCAGATGAACACCGCGGTCGATGTCGACCCCGAAGGCAACTCCATCGCCACCCAGCGCGAAATGTGTCTCGCGAAGGCAACGCAGTTGGATGCCCAGGTGGTCGCCGACTTCGTCGAGCCGGGCAACTCAGCCCAGTCCATCGAGAAGCGGCCCGAGTTCAAGAAGCTCGTGCAGTACCTCGAGAACAACCGCGACATCGACTACGTCATCGTCTACATGCGCTCGAGGGCCTTCCGGAACTCAACCGATGCGGGCATCACGAAGCGAGCGCTTGGGTTGCTCGGCATCCGCATCGTGTCCTGCAAAGAGGACTTCGGCACCGGCCCCGTTGCTGATGCCATGGAGACCGTCGCGGATGCCTTCAATGAGCTGCAGGTCCGCCAGAACGGCGAAGACATTCGGCTCAAGCTGCGCCACAAAAAGCGCAACGGTGGCACCGTTTCCCGCGCGAAGCTCGGCTACTTGAATATTCGTGCTGAGCACGAGGGGAAGCTGTTCAACACCATCGGCGTGGATGAAAGGCGAGCTCCGCTCATTCGCAAAGCCTTCGAACTGTTTGCGACCAACGAATTCACCTACAACCGCCTTGAAGCCACCATGGCCGACCTAGGGCTCACGACCCGTCCATCGGCTCGTTCTCCGAGAGAGACGACGGTGAATGCCTCGCGGCTTCGCGACATCCTCGCTGACCCGGTCTATGCCGGCTGGGTCGTGCTCGATGGCGAACTGATTCCAGGCCGGCACGAAGCCCTCGTCACCCAGGAACTGTTCGACAACGTCCAAGAGGTCATGGCAACCCGGGCTATCAACGGAAGTCGAGACCGTATCCTCAAGCACTATCTCAAGGGCATTCTGTTCTGCGACCGTTGCCACCAGCATGGTCGGACGAGCCGACTTATCTACGTCGAGGCGCGTGGTCGCAACGGCCAGCGATACCCGTACTTCGTCTGCCGCTTGCGTCAGGACCGTCAATGCGACCTCCCCCACCTTCCGGCTCGGGAAGTCGAAGACGCCGTCGTCCGGCACTACACGACCGTTCCGTTGCCTGCAGGCTTCGCCGATGCTGTTCGGGCGCGTCTGCGTGAAGTCACCATGGACGAGGAACAGTCCACCCGTGAAGCTCACCAGGCCCTGACCGCGAACCTCGCCAAGCTCGATGTCCGCGAGCAACGTCTGATTGACCTTGCAGCAGATGGCCTCATTGAGCGCGGCAAGATTGTTGAACGTGCCAACCAGATTCGTCGCGACCGCACTCGGCTGCAGGCCGGCCTAGCGACAACTGGAGCCGAGTTGGCAGTGGGAGTCGAGCGTCTTTCAGAAGCGCTGACGTTTGTGACAGACCCGGCCACGACGTACCGAGACGCACCGAACAAGGTCAGGCAGCAAGTCAACGCAGCACTGTTCGAGGGTCTGTATCTGGACGACGAACCCACTGCGGTCGTACTCGACAAGTGGAAGGCGCCGTTTGATGAGATTCGAGAGGCCGGGTTCGCGTACAACCGGCACAAGGACCTCACACTGGGCGACCGGTCGGGTCGAAGGTCTCAGGAAAAGCAAACAGGCGGTCCGTCGCGCTTTGCGACTGACCGCCTGAATTCAGAACTACCGATGCTTGCCGACATTTTTTCGGTCGGTGTTTCTACTAACCGTGTCGTGGTGGAGCTGAGGGGATTCGAACCCCTGACCTTCTCATTGCCATCGACACCGTGCGCTACCCGCCGGGGAACCAGAAAGCCGCCCCGGAGGGCGGCCCTTGGTGGAGCTGAGGGGATTCGAACCCC
>JAOPXD010000023.1 GCA_025965315.1 Marmoricola sp. | reverse complement strand
CGCTGACCAGCACGCCGCCGACGCTGGAGGAGCTGTTCCTCGACGTCTACCGGACGGAGCCGCAGGGCGCCCGGCGATGAGCACCGTCGTCCTGGCGAGGCGGAGTCCGGGCACCGCACTGCTGGTGCGCCTGGCCGTACGACGAGACCGGGTGCTGGTCCCGGTCTGGCTCGCCGTGCTGCTGCTGGTCGACCTGGCCTCGGCCGCATCCGTCCCTGGTCTCTACCCGACGGAGGCGGACCGGGTGCGGGCAGCCGAGGCGATAAACGCGAGTCCGGGCATCATCGCGCTGTACGGTCCCGTCCTCGACGTGCACAGCACGGGCGAGCTGGCGATGACCAAGATGACGGTGCTCTACGCACTGTTCGTAGCGGCGTTCTTCGTGGTGCTCATCCGCCGGCACACCCGGGCGGAGGAGGAGAACGGCCAGACCGAGCTCGTCGGAGGAACGGCAGTGGGGAGGGACGCGCCGCTGCTCGCCGCAGTCGTCGTGGGTGCCGGGCTCGCGCTGGCACTCGGATCCCTGGCGGCGGTCGTCGACGGTCTCGGTGGCCTACCGGCTACCGGTTCGCTCGCGTTCGGCGCGTCCTGGGCCGGGATCGGACTGGTGGCGACCGCTATCGCGGCCGTGGCCTGCCAGCTCTCGGCCAGTGCCCGAACCTGCGGAGCCGTGGCGGCCGGCGCGATCGGGATCCTGTACCTGGTCCGTGCGGTGGGTGATACCTCCGTGTCCTGGCTGAGCTGGGTCTCGCCCTACGGCTGGTCGACGCAACTGCGGGCGTGGTCAGGACCTCGCTGGTGGGTGCTGGGCCTGTACGTCGCTCTCGCGGTGCTGCTGCTGATCACGGCTCAGGTGCTGCGCTCCCACCGCGATCTCGGGTCTGGTCTGCTCGCGGCCCGCCCCGGACCTGCGGCTGGATCTCGGTACCTGGCGAGCCCGCTGGCGCTGGAGCTCCGCTTGAACGGGCTCGCCCTCGGGGTCTGGAGCGTCGCGCTCGGCGGAACGGGGTTCGTTCTCGGCGCCATCGTTCCCGGTATCGGGCGCCTCCTGGACTCGCCGTCGGCGCAGGCGATGATCGAACGACTGGGAGGAGTCGGTGCGATCCAGGATGCGCTGGTGGCAGCCGAGCTGTCGATCGTCGCGGTGGTCGTCACCTGCTTCGGGATCGCCGTGGTCTCCCGGGCCGCGAACGACGAGACGGACGGACGCACCGATCTGGTGATGACCGATGCGGCGTCGCGCGGTGGTGCGTTCGGCGCGATCGCGACCGTGGCGTTCGGAGGTACGGCCTGGTTGATGGTCCTTGCCGGCACCGCGATCGGTCTCGGCCACGGCGAGCGGATCGGTGCCGCGGTGGGTGCCGGCCTGGCACAGCTGCCAGCGGTGTGGCTGGTCACTGCTCTGGCCCTGCTCTGTCTTGCGATGGCTGCACGTACGGCGGTTCTCGGCTGGGCGCTCGTCGGCGCGTTCGTGAGCCTGGGTCAGCTGGGCGACCTTCTCAGGCTGCCGGGCTCGGTGACGGGCCTGTCGCCGTACAGCCATGTCCCGGCGGTTCCGGCCGTCTCCTTCGACGCTGCGCCCGAGCTCGCGCTGGCCGCCGTCACCGTGGCAACGGTCCTCGCCGCGTGGACGCGCTACCGGACCCGCGACATCGGCTGAGCGGAGTCAGTCCGGCAACGCGAACCAGTCGGGAGCAGCCTGCGCGAACGCCTCGTTCGGCAGGGCGCCGGCACCGGCAGGGATTCGCCCGAGAACCGGGACCCCGGTGATCGCCGGGAGGTCGATCAGGTTCTGCTCCTCGGCGAGCCCTGGTTCATCGGGCCACGAGCCGATCACGATCCCGGCGGGGTACAGGTCCTGCGACGTGATCGCCTGGACGGTGAGCGCCGTATGGTTCAGCGTGCCGAGTCCGGCGCGCGCGACGACGAGGAACGCAACGTCGTGACCCGCGTACCTGACGGCCCGGCCCAGGTCGAGGACGTTCCAGGTGGCGCCCAGGTGCACCAGCACACCTCCGGCGCCTTCGACGACGACACCGTGCTCGATCGCGGCGGCCAGGATTCCGTCACGCTGCGCCCCGATGGTGGGCAGCTCGACGCCTTCGAGCCGGGCAGCCGTATCGGGGGCGAGCGGTTCCCGCAGTCGGACCCCCTCGTGGCCGGGGACGGGCCCAGCGAGCCGGCGTACGTCGTCCAGGTCGCCGGTGCCGTCCGGGTCGACACCGGTCTGTGCGGGCTTGATCACGTACGGCGCCCTACCGGCTGCCTGGAGCGTGACGACCAGGGCAGCGGTAGCGACCGTCTTGCCGACACCGGTGTCGGTCCCGGTCACGAACCAGACCGTCATGGGACGACGTCGGCGAGCACGGCGCGCGCCCGGGCGAGCTCGTCGTCGGTCAGGTGCGCGTGCGCGGTCAGCCGGAGGCGCGAGATCCCGTCGGGGGTGGACGGCGGCCGGAAGCAGCCGATCCGGACACCTCGGGCTGCTGCGGCCCCGACCGCCGCCACGGCCTCGTGGGGGCCCGGCATCGCCACGGCGAGGACGGCGCCAGCTGCTGCCGGCACGCTGCACGCGTCGGCGAGCTCGCGGGCGACGAACCGGACCCGGTCGACCCGTTCCGGCTCGTCGAGGATGACGTCGAGGGCGGCGTGGGCGGCGCCCGCCGCTGCCGGGGCGAGACCGGTGTCGTAGATGAACGGCCTGGCCGTGTTGACCAGGTGGTCCCGGACCGCCTCGGTCGCGAGGACGGCTCCGCCCTGGGCTCCCAGGGACTTGCTGAGGGTGATCGTGGCGATCACGTGCGGCTGGCCCGCGAGGCCGGCTTCGTACAGGAGACCTCGTCCGCCTGGTCCGCAGACGCCGAGCGCGTGCGCCTCGTCGGCGACCAGGACGGCTTCGTGGCGGGCGCAGACCTCGGCCAGTGCGGCCAACGGAGCTGCGTCGCCGAGGACCGAGTAGATCGACTCGACCAGCACCAGCGCCCGGGGTTGGCTGCGTTCGGCGAGTGCGTGCTCCACGGCGGTCACGTCGTTGTGGGGGACGACCCGGACGGTGCCGCGGGAGAGCCGGCACGCGTCGATCATCGAGGCGTGCACGTGCGCGTCGGAGACGATCAGGGTGTCGACGTCGGCCAGCGCGGCGACGGTCGCAAGGTTCGCGTGGTAGCCGGTGGAGAGGACCAGCGCGCTCGGGAAGCCCGTGAAGGCCGCGAGGGCCGCCTCGAGCTGGTCGTGGACGCTCAGGGTGCCGGTGACCAACCGGGAGGCGCCGGCACCGGCGCCGTACTCCTCGGCGGCCTTGGCGGCGGCGGCGACCACGCGGGGGTCCCGGGCGAGACCGAGGTAGTCGTTGCCGGCCAGGTCGAGCATCGGGCCGGCGGTGTCGCTGGCGAACAGGCGCCGTACCAGGCCGGCCTGCTCGCGGGCGGTCGCGCGCTCGCCGAGCCAGTCCTCGAACCGACTGCTCATCCGTGCACCTCCTCGACCGCTCCGACGATCGCTGCCGTGATCGTCCTCAGATCCTCCTCCGTGCTCACGTACGGCGGCATCGTGTAGACCAGATTGCGGAACGGCCGCACCCACACGCCACGGGCCAGAGCGGCCTCGGTGACGGCCGGTACGTCGACCGGGCAGTCGAGCTCGACCACTCCCACGGCGCCGAGGGTGCGGACGTCAAGGACGCTGCTGAAGCCTGCTGCTGGTGCCAGACCGTTCGTCAGGGCCGTGTGCACCTCGCTGATCCGGGTTGCGGCGTCGTACGAGGCGAGCAGGTCCAGGTTCGCGATCGCGACGGCACAGGCCAGCGGGTTGGCCATGAAGGTCGGCCCGTGCATCATCGCGCCGGCCGGGCTCGCGTCGACGGCTGCCGCGACCTCAGCCGTGGTCAGGACGGCGGCGAGGGTCAGGTAGCCGCCGGTGAGCGCCTTGCCGACGCAGAGGATGTCCGGGGTGCAGGGCCCTTCTGAGGTAGCGCAGTGGTCGGCGGCCCAGGCCGCCCCGGTGCGCCAGAAGCCGGTCGCGATCTCGTCGAAGATCACCAGGGCCCCGTGCCTGCGTGCCAGCGCTGTCAGGTGCCGTACGACGTCCGGGTCGTAGACGTGCATGCCGCCGGCGCCCTGGAGCACCGGTTCGAGGATCACTGCGGCGATCTCGTCGGCGTGCTGCTCGAACAGCGCGGTGGTCGTTGCCTTCCAGGTCTCCAGCGGTTCGCCTGCTGCTGGTGGTCGGTCGGCGAACACGTGCTCCGGAAGGAACCCGGCGTACAGGGAGTGCATCCCGCCGTCAGGGTCGGTCACGCTCATCGGGGAGAAGGTGTCCCCGTGGTAGCCGCCCCGGATCGTGAAGAACTTGGTCCGGCCCAGGCCGCTGCCGGCGTGGGCCTGCCAGGCCATCTTCATCGCGACCTCGACCGAGACCGAGCCGGAGTCGGCGAAGAAGACCTTCTCCAGGCCGGTGCCCGGGGCCAGGTCCACCAGCCGACGTCCGAGCTCCACGGCAGGCTCGTGGGTCAGTCCACCGAACATCACGTGGCTCATCCGGCCGAGCTGGTCGCGTACGGCGGTGTCGAGCTCGGGGACGGCGTACCCGTGGATGGCGCACCACCAGGAGCTCATCGCGTCGATGACGTCGGTCTCGTGGTCACCGCGCTGCAACCTCAACCGGACGCCTGACGCCGAGATGACCGGGTAGACGGGACCGGGGACCGTCATCGACGAGTACGGGTGCCAGAGGTGCTCGCGATCGAAGGCGAGACCGTCGGCATCGAGGGTCATCGGTGTGCTCACGGGTTGGTCGTGGTGCCGTGCTCCACGCAGCGGGCCGTCCACGAGGTCGGGGTGACCTGGACCGTCATCCGGCGGTGGCAGTGCGTGCAGAAGCGGGGCGGTTCCATCCGGAGCCGCTCGGCACAGGCGTCGTGATCTCCTGCGGCCTCGGCCCGGCCGCAGTGGCCGCAGTAGGTTCCCACCAGCGCGTTCACAGGCTGCTGCTGAGCGCCTTGATCGGCATCTTGAGGTCGGCGAGCAGGGCGAGGTCCTCTTCGGGGTCGCGGCCCAGGGTGGTGAGGTAGTTGCCCACGATCACCGCGTTGATCCCGCCGAGCAGGCCCTCGCGGGTACCCAGGTCGCCCAGGGTCAGCTCACGGCCACCGGCATACCGCAGGATCGTGCGGGGCAGCGCGAGCCGGAACGCAGCGATCGTGCGCAACGCTTCCGACGACTCCATCAGCGGCAGGTCACCGAACGGGGTCCCCGGACGCGGGTTCAAGAAGTTCAGCGGAACCTCGTCGGGCTGCAACGCCCCGAGCTGAGCAGCAAGCTCAGCCCGCTGCTCGACCGTCTCACCCATCCCGACCAGGCACCCGCAGCACAGCTCCATCCCCGAGGCACGGACCATCTCACACGTCTCCCACCGCTCCTCCCAGGTATGGGTGGTGACGACCTTCGGGAAGAAGCTCCGGGCAGCTTCGAGGTTGTGGTTGTAACGGTGGATCCCCATGTCGACCAGGTCATCGACCTGCGCCTGGGACAACATCCCCAACGACGCCGCGACCTCGATGTCGACCGCAGCCTTGATCGCCGCGACGCCTTCACGCATCTGGGTCATCAGCCGCTCGTCAGGACCCCGGACCGCGGCCACGATGCAGAACTCGGTCGCCCCGGTCGCAGCGGTCTGCTCGGCAGCCTTGACCAGCTCAGGGATGTTCAACCACAACGACCGCACCGGAGAGGTGAACTGACCCGACTGGGAGCAGAAGTGGCAGTCCTCGGGACACCCACCGGTCTTGATCGACACGATCCCCTCGACCTCGACCTCCGGACCACACCACTTCATCCGGACCTCGTGCGCCAACCCCAACAACGCGGTCAGCGATTCGTCCGAGGTCCGCATCACCGCCAGGATCTGCGTCTCGTTCAACGGCACCCCACGCTCGAGCACCTGCTCACGCGCGACGCTGAGGATGTCACGGTCCTCGGGGGCCCCGGTCTGCTCGGTCTCATGGGCAACGGTGGACATGCGTCTCCTCGGAACTCGGGGGTCCGACCGCTGGGCAGGTCGGTCTCCAGCGGCCCATTCAACCAGTGCCGCTACCGGGCGTAGGACCCATGGGTCCACATCCCGGTAGACTCAGCCCCATGAGTCCGGCCACCAACTGCTGACGCCGCGTCTTCGTCAGCCCGTTCCCACGACCGCCAGGACCCCACCGTGATCACCGCATCGAAGCTCGAAGTGCGCGCCGGCGCGCGCCTCCTGATGGAGGACGTCTCGTTCCGGATCGCCACCGGCGACCGGATCGGCCTCGTCGGCCGCAACGGAGCCGGCAAGACGACCTTGACCAAGATCCTCGCGGGCGAGGGCCAGCCCGCCTCGGGCAGCGTCACCAACTCGGGCACGCTCGGCTACCTGCCCCAGGACCCTCGGACCGGCGACCCCGAGGTGCTCGGTCGCGACCGGATCCTCTCGGCGCGCGGCCTGGACACCGTGATCAGCCGGTTGCGCGCGGCTGAGCACGACATGGGTTCGGACGATCCCGAGGTCCGTGACAAGGCGATGCTCCGGTACGAGAAGGCGGACACGGCCTTCCACGCTGCCGGCGGCTACGCGGCCGAGGCAGAGGCAGCGCAGATCGCCTCCGGGCTCGGCATCGACGAGCGGCTGCTCGGTCAGCAGCTCAAGACGCTCTCCGGTGGTCAGCGACGCCGGGTCGAGCTGGCCCGGATCATCTTCTCCGGGGCCGACATCCTGCTGCTCGACGAGCCCACGAACCACCTCGATGCCGACTCGATCGTCTGGCTGCGGGAGTTCCTGCGCACCTTCAGCGGAGGCCTGGTGGTGATCAGCCACGACGTCGAGCTGCTCGAGGCGTGCGTGAACAAGGTCCTGCACCTCGACGCCAACCGTGCCGAGGTCGACCTCTACAACATGACCTGGAAGAACTACCTGCAGCAGCGCGAGAACGACGAGCACCGCCGCAAGCGCGAACGCGCGAACACCGAGAAGACCGCCGAGACCCTGCTGGCACAGGCCAATCGGATGCGCGCCAAGGCGAGCAAGGCGAAGGCCGCCCAGTCGATGATCAAGCGCGCCGAGAAGATGATGGGCGGGCTCGAAGGCGTCCGGGCCGCGGACAAGGTCGCGAAGATCAAGTTCCCCGAGCCGGCCCCGTGCGGAAAGACCCCGATCATGGCCGAGGGGCTCTCGAAGTCCTACGGCTCGCTGGAGGTCTTCACCGACGTCGACCTGGCGATCGACAAGGGCTCGCGGGTGGTCATCCTCGGGTTGAACGGCGCGGGCAAGACGACGATGCTGCGGATCCTCGCCGGCGTCGACCAGCCGGACACCGGCACCGTGCTGCCCGGGCACGGGCTCAAGATCGGTTACTACGCCCAGGAGCACGAGACCCTGGACACCTCGCGCACCGTGCTGGAGAACATGCGTACGTCGGCTCCGCAGCTGTCCGACTCCGAGTCGCGCTCGGTGCTCGGGTCGTTCCTGTTCAGCGGCGACGACGCGACCAAGCTGGCCGGGGTGCTCTCCGGCGGCGAGAAGACCCGGCTCGCGCTGGCGATCCTGGTGGTCTCCTCGGCGAACGTGCTGCTGCTCGACGAGCCGACCAACAACCTGGACCCTGCCTCGCGGGAAGAGGTGCTGGCCGCGATCCGCTCGTACAAGGGCGCGATCATCCTGGTCACCCACGACGAGGGTGCCGTGGTGGCGCTCGAGCCCGATCGGGTACTGCTGCTGCCGGACGGTGACGAGGACCTGTGGG
Source organism: Marmoricola sp. (assembly GCA_025965315.1). GTDB lineage: Bacteria > Actinomycetota > Actinomycetes > Propionibacteriales > Nocardioidaceae > Marmoricola. Next base: position 331 of record JAOPXD010000023.1, on the reverse strand, counting down.
CCGAGGACTACCTCGACCTGATCAGCCTCGCCTGATCAGCGCCGCCATCCGCGGCCCCTGGCCGCGTTCTCCTCGGTCGACGTCCGCTCCGCTGCGCTCCGCTGAAGGACGCCTTCTCTCGTCGGCCTTGCCAGGCACCACGTCTGACGACGCTGACGGCCCACGCGCACTAGAGTCCCGCTCATGCTTCCTGATGCAGAGACCCTGATGAAGGCCCGGCTCGCGCTGTCGATCGACGGGCCGGTCGCCACCATCACGCTGAACGCGCCCGAGCGCCGGAACTCCCAGGTCCCCTCGCTCTGGTACGCGTTGACCGACATCGGTGCCAGCC
>JAOPXD010000109.1 GCA_025965315.1 Marmoricola sp. | reverse complement strand
ACGTCGGTGTCCGTACGGCGATGCCGGACACCGTCTGGGCGACCGGCTGCAGCAGCTGGTACCTCGGCGCGAACGGCCAGCCCGAGCTGTTCCCGTGGGCACCTGAGCACCACCGCGTCCTGCTCGGCGAGATCCACGACGAGGACTTCGCGATCAGCTAGGGCAGCCGCACCGTCAGCTGCCCGTTGCCATCGACCTTCGACTCGACCTGGTCGCTCCGGGACTCGACGAACGCCCGGAACGAGTTGAACCCGAGGGACTTCTCCTTGAACGCGGGATCCATCCGCTGCATCTGGCTCTTCACCCCGGAGGCGCGCACCCAGTCGTCGTCGCTCTTCTCCAGCCCGACCCGGATGGCCCGCACCAGCAGGTTCGTCGCGGACGCCTGAGCCGGCGGCGTCTCGACGGCCGGTGCCTGGGCGGCAGCCTTCTTCGTCGACGCCTTCTTGGTCGACGCGGCCTTCGCAGGCGCCTTCCTGGCGGCCGCCTTGCGCGCCGGCAGCGGCTTGACGCCCGGCAGGTCGTTGTAGTCGATGAACTCGTTGCAGGCTGAGACCAGCGCCTTGGCCGTCGATCCGGCGACGCCGATCCCGACGACGTACCGGCCGAGCTGCTGGCAGGCCTGCGCCAGCGGTACGTAGTCGGAGTCGCCGGCGACCAGCACCACGTGGGTGATGTCCGGGTGCCTCATCAGGTCCTCGACCGCGTCGACGGCGAGCCGGATGTCGGCACCGTTCTTGACCCCGGACGCGGTGAACAGCTGGACCAGGCGCAGCGACCGCTCGATCAGCTCGTTCTTGTACGCCGCGTTGGCGGGCACCGACCAGTCCGCGTAGGCGCGGCTCAGGGAGACGGTGCCGAACGAGGCGGCGTAGTCGACGATCGCGCTGACGTCGACCCGGGCGGTCGCCAGCTTGTCCGCGATCGGGTCCTCGCCATCGGCCGCACGACCGTGCTTGCGGGCGTCGTCGTTGCGCCAGGCCCGGTCGCCGTGGACGTTGTCGTACCGGGAGATGACGATGTTGTCGAAGTCGAGGTAGACCGCAACCCGCTCGCTCACTAGATCGCGTTCTTCCGGATGACGTCACCCAGGGCCGGGCTCACCGATTCTGCGAACGACGCCCAGGCAGCAACCAGCGGCGTCACCCGCCGCGACCGGCTGACTGCGGCGTCGCAGACCACGGTCGCAGCCTGGTCCATGCTCAGCGCCGGCATCCGGTTGTACAGCTTGGTCGGGGTGATCATCGGCGTACGGACCAACGGCATGTGCACGTTGGTGAACACGATCCCGTCGTCGATCACCTCGCCCTGGACGCAGTCGGACCACGCCTCGAGCGCCGCCTTGGACGCCGAGTAGCCGGAGAACCGCGCCGGACGTACCAGCGCGGCCCAGCTGGAGATGTTGATGACCTGACCGCTCTCGCGCTCGACCATCGTGGGCAGCAGCCCCATGGTCAGGCGCACCGCGGCGAAGTAGTTGAGCTGCATCGGACGCTCGAAGTCCTGGAACCGGTCCTGCGAGTGCCGCACCTTGCGCCGGATCGACATCCCGGCGTTGTTGACCAGGATGTCGACGTGCCCGTGCGCATCGAGAACCTTCGTGACCAGGACGTCGACCTGCTCGAGGTCGCTCAGGTCGCAGCGGTAGGCAACGGCGACGCCACCGGAGGCGGCGACCTCGTTGACGACCTCGTTCAGCTGGTCCTCGCTGCGGGCGACGAGCAGGACCTTGGCCCCTGCGGCTGCGAGCCTGACCGCTGCCGATCGGCCGATCCCCGAGGAGGCCCCGGTGACCAGGACGACCTTGCCGCCGACGGCTTTGCGGAGCGCGCCGGACCCGTCGGCACCGCCGAGGCGACCTACCGCCCGGTTGAGGACTCCGCGCGAGCTGATCGGCGTCGCGCCGAACGAGTTCGCCCGCTTGACGACCGAGCGGGCGATGCCGCGACCTGACAGTTCCATGTCGGAAGGATAGGCGTTGAAGGCACCTTCAGAAGTAGAACGTGTTCTTGTTTTTGCCGGGTCCCGATGGTCTGATGCACCCATGACAAAGCGTGTAGTGGTGTGGGGTACCGGGGTCGTCGGCAAGATGGTCATCGCCGAGATCGTGAAGAGCCCGACGTTCGAGCTGGTCGGCGTCGGGGTCTCCAACCCGGACAAGGTCGGCAAGGACGCCGGCGAGATCTGCGGGATCGATGCCACCGGCGTGATCGCGACTGACTCGGTCGACGAGCTCGTCGCGCTGCAGCCTGATGCGCTGGTGCACTACGGCCCCACCGCCCAGTACGCCGACGAGAACATCCGCGTGATGTCCGCATTCCTGCGTGCCGGCATCGACGTCTGCTCGACCGCGATGACCCCGTGGGTCTGGCCGGGGATGAAGCAGAACCCGTCGAACTGGATCGACCCGATCACCCAGGCGTGCGAGGAGGGCGGCTCGTCCTGCTTCACCACCGGCATCGACCCCGGCTTCGCCAACGACCTGTTCCCGCTGACCCTGATGGGATTGTGCGGTGAAGTGACGTCGGTGCGTGCCTCGGAGCTGCTCGACTACACCGACTACGAGGGCGACTACGAGGACGAGATGGGCATCGGTCGCCCGCCCGAGTTCGCACCGCTGCTCGAGATCCCGGACATCCTGATCA
>JAOPXD010000062.1 GCA_025965315.1 Marmoricola sp. | reverse complement strand
GAGTAGTACCAACCGCACTCCACTGAGAGTGACGTTTTGGCTCGACGCGCACGGCGTGTCGCGACCAGAACGTCACTCTCAGCGCAGTTCGGGGAGGGCTAGGTCGGGAGGCCGTAGAGGTCGTCCCCGACTAGTTCGACCAGGCCGTCGGCCACGAGGCTGTCCAACGCGCGCATACGTTGGGCGGCCTCGTGCCATGTCGCGTCGAGAACGTCGATCGTGACGGGCCCTTCGTGATCACGCAGCGCCGCCAAGAGCTTGCCACGCACCTGACGGTCGGTGCCGGCGTATGTCTGACCGCGCCGCGGCGGCCCGTCGTAGGCCGGATAGTCGAGCGCACGCCAGCGGCAGATGTCGCGCACCGGGCAGCGAGGGCAGTCGGGTGACGTCGACGTGCAGACCAGTGCTCCCAGCTCCATTACAGCGATGGCCCAGCGGTCCGCCCGCTCGAGGGGCTTGAGCGTCTCGCCAAGGCGCCGTTCGACGGCCGAGACCGCCGACGCGGGGTATGCCGTGCCGCCCGCCACACGCGCAAAAACCCGCCGCACGTTGGTGTCGAGCACGACGTGCGACTGCTGGTAGGCAAAAGACGCGATGGCCGCGGAGGTGTAGTCGCCCACTCCGGGCAGCGCGCGCAAGGCGTCGATGTCGTCTGGCACGACGCCGCCATGGTGCTCCACGATCGCCTGCGCCGCCGCGTGCAACCTCAAGGCGCGCCGCGGGTAACCCAACCGGCCCCACGTCCGCACGGCCTCCCCGGGCGCCTCAGCCGCGAGCGCTTCGGGGGTGGGCCAGCGCGCCATCCACTGGTCGAAGACCGGCAGGACCCGAGCGACCGGCGTCTGCTGGAGCATGAACTCGGAGACCATCACCGACCAGGCGCTGGCGCCAGGCCGGCGCCAGGGCAGGTCCCGGGCGTTCGCCTCGTACCAGTCCAGGACCGGTTCGAGGAGCGCGTTCATGGCAGTCAGCCTAGGGTCGGTCGCCTCGTCCTCGGTGAGCCTCCGCCTGCTGGGCCGAGAAGTTTCCTACCGTTCGACCATGACACCTTCCCGGCGCCCGCAGCGACTGCCGTCGCGGGTGTACTGGGTACGCCGCGGCCTGGTGCTCGGTACGGCGTTCGTACTGATCTTCGCGATCGCGCACCTCTTCGGCGGCTCGGGCTCCGCTGCCCCCGCTGCGAAGGACTCCGCGGTCAAGCACACGCTCCCGGCGACCCCGACGCCGTCGACCGGCTCCGGAGCGCCGATCGGTCCCACCGTCGCGATCTCGGGCACCCCCGGCGCGACAGCCACCGGGAGCACCCCGCCCGCCGTGCTGGCCCAGCCCGACGGGCCCTGCGCCCTGGACGAGATCACCGCGACCCCGGTGGTCGGCACCCGCAACGCCGGTGGATCCATCCCGCTGACCCTGTCCCTGACCGGGATCCGGCCGGCCTGCACGTTCGCCGTCTCGGCGAGCTCGCTGGTCGCCAAGGTCACCACCGGCTCGACCAGGATCTGGTCGTCCCAGGACTGCCCCGCGTCGGTGCCGAAGCAGAACGTCGTCGTGCGCAGCGGTACGCCGACGACGGTGACGCTGAACTGGAACGGCCGGACCTCCCAGCCCGGCTGCGTGCGCGCCACCCGGTGGGCGCTCCCCGGAAGCTACCAGGCAGTCGCGGCGGTGATCGGCTCAGCGCCGGCGACCGGTACCTTCCGGCTGACCGCGCCGCCGCGCAAGGTGATCACCAAGGTCGTGCACCCGAAGCACAAGAAGGCCACGGGGACGGCGAAGGGGACGGCGACCCCGGACGCTGGGCGCTGACGCGTCGTCGGATCAGACGTACCGCTCGAGGATGCTCGACTCGGCGAGACGCGAGAGGCCCTCGCGGACGCTGCGGGCCCGGAGCTCGCCGACGCCTTCCACGATCTGGAGCTCCTCGACCCCGGCCGAGAGCAGCTTCTGGAGGGTGTCGAACTGGGCGATGAGGCCGTCGACCACGGTGCTGGGCAGCCGTGGGACCTTGGCCAGCAGCCGGTACCCGCGCGGGGTGACCGCACCGTCGAGGTGCTCGCCCTGGCCCAGGCCGAGCGCCTTCGCGACCATCGAGATGTCGACCAGGTCGGTGGGGGACAGCGTCTCCAGGTCGGCGAGCACGCCCTCGGTGGTGAGCTTGCGACGTCCGGTCGGCAGGTAGTCACGCACCACCAGCTCGCGTTCGGCATCGACGCCGGTGATGAGCTCCTCTAGCTGCAGCGAGAGCAGTCGTCCGTCCGTCCCGAGCTCGAGCACGTAGTCCTCGATCTCGCGCGCGATCCGGGTGACCATCTCCAGCCGCTGGGCGACCACGGCGACGTCCCGCACGGTGACCAGGTCCTCGACCTCGAGGGCCGAGAGGGTGCTGGACACCTCGTCGAGCCGCAGCTTGTAGCGCTCCAGGGTCGCCAGCGCCTGGTTGGCGCGGGACAGGATCGATCCCGAGTCCTCCAGGACGTAGCGGGTCTCGCCGACGTACGCCGCGATGATCTGCATCGACTGCGACACCGAGATCACCGGGAACCCGGTCTGCTTCGCCACCCGGTCCGCGGTGCGGTGCCGGGTGCCGGTCTCCTCGCTGTGGATGGTGTGGTCCGGCATCAGGTGCACGTTGGCGCGCAGGATCCGGGTCACGTCCGCGTCCAGGACGATGGCGCCGTCCATCTTGGCCAGCTCGCGCAGGCCGGTCGCCGTGAACGGCACGTCCAGGGTGAAGCCGCCGGTCGCGATCGTCTCCATGGTCTTGTCGAGACCGAGCACGATCAGGGCGCCGGTCCGGCCACGGAGGATGCGCTCCAGCCCGTCGCGCAGGGACGTACCCGGCGCGATGCTGGCTAGGGTCGCGCGCAGGCGCTCGGCCTCGTGCGCGTCGTCGGTGGCTACCACGCCGCTGAGTCTAGGGTGTCGGCCCCGCCGGGCCGACCGACTTTGTGCCGACTGATCCGGGGACCGCCACCGGGCCGGAGTAGTGCCGGGTGCCGTACGACTCGGCCCGTGGTTGCGGCGCCTCCTCCTCGGTGAGCCCGAGCAGGTCCAGCGTGCGGGCGATGGTGTCGACCTCGACGACCCGCAAGCCGTCCATCAGCCGGCTCGTGCCCGCTCCCTCGGTCGTCGCGGACGGGACCGCGGCCGACCGGAATCCCATCCGGCTCGCCTCGGCCAGGCGCAGGTCCAGGTCGCGGACCCGGCGCAGCTCGCCGGAGAGCCCCATCTCCCCGACCGCGACCACCTGGCGGCCGAGCGGTTTGCCCCGCCAGGCCGACACGATCGCGAGCGCGATCGCGAGGTCGCTGCTCGGCTCGGTCAACCGGGCGCCGCCGACGGTCGAGACGAAGACGTCGTGCGAGTGCAGCCGGACCCCGGCGTGCTGCTGCAGCACCGCGAGGATCACCGCCACCCGCGACGAGTCGACGCCGGAGGTGGTCCGCCGCGGGCGCTCGGCGGCACTGTGCGTGACGAGCGCCTGCACCTCGCTGAGCAGCGGCCGGCGACCTTCCATCGCCACGGCGACGCAGGTGCCGGGGACGGGACCCTGGCGGGAGTCGAGGAAGAGACCGGTCGGGTCGGTGATCGCGACGATGCCCTCCGAGGACAGGTCGAAGCAGCCGACCTCGTCGACCGGGCCGAACCGGTTCTTCATCGCGCGCACCATCCGCAGCCGCGAGGAGCGTTCGCCCTCGAAGTGCAGCACCACGTCGACGAGGTGCTCGAGCACCCTGGGCCCGGCGATCGAGCCGTCCTTGGTCACGTGCCCGACCAGGACCAGGGTGATGTTGCGGAGCTTGGCCATCCGGATCAGCGCCGCGGCCACTTCCTTGACCTGGGTGACGCCGCCGGGGACGCCGTCGAGGTCGGCGGCGCTGATGGTCTGGATCGAGTCGATCACCAGCAGCGTCGGCTTGACCTGCTCGACGTGACCGAGGACGGCACCGAGGTCGGTCTCGGCAGCGAGGTAGAGCTCGTCCTGGATCCCGCCGGTCCGGTCGGCGCGGAGCCGGACCTGGGCAGCGGACTCCTCGCCGGTCAGGTACAGCGTGCGGTGGCCGGCCTTCGCGGTCTGGGCAGCGACCTCGAGCAGCAGCGTGGACTTGCCGACCCCGGGCTCACCCGCGAGCAGGATCGCGGCACCCGGGACCAGGCCACCGCCGAGGACCCGGTCCAGCTCGGGGACGCCGCTGCTGCGGGCCTGGGAGTCCTCGATCGGGATCTCGCCGATCGGCAGCGCGCGTTCGGTGACCGGACCCGCGTGGATCCGGCTCTTGGGAACCGAACGCTCCACGACCGTGCCCCAGGCCTGGCACTCGCCGCACTGGCCCAGCCACTTGCCCGTCTCCCAGCCGCACTCGCCGCAGAGGTACGGCGCTGCGGTCGCCTTGGTCTTCGCCATGGTTCGAACGTATGTGCTAACACCGACAGGAACGTGCAGGCTCGCTGATCGGGAGGTCCGGCGGCTTAGGATTGGATCGATCCAGCCGTTTCCGGCCACCCGGCGCGAGGAGGTGCGATGAGCCCGGACCGACGACTCAGCGAGCCCCATCCCACGCTGGCCACCGTGGCCGAGCGCGCCGGAGTGTCCCGGCAGACGGTGTCGAACGCGCTGAACAACCCGGAGCTCCTGCGCGAGGACACCCTGGCCCGGGTCCAGGCGGTCATCGACGAGCTCGGCTACACCCCGAACCGGGCCGCGCGCCAGCTGCGGACCCGCTCCTCGCACCTGATCGGCCTGCGCTTCGAGCAGGCCCAGGAGGGAACCAGCAACGCGTTGATGGACCGCTTCGTGCACTCCCTGGTCGAGGCGACGGCCCGGACCGGTCACCACATCCTGCTGTTCGCCGGGGACCCGGATGACCCGCTCGACGGCTACCGCGAGCTCCTCCGCGCCACAGCCGTGGACGCGTTCGTGATCACCGACACCTACGCCGGTACGGCACAGGCGGACCTGCTCCGTCGGGTCGGGGCCCCGTTCGTCACGTTCGGCCGGCCCTGGGACGAGCCGGGCGCAGCACAGCCCTGGGTGGACGTCTCCGGAGCGCGCGGCGCCGAGCTGGCCACCGAGCACCTGCTCGCAGCCGCGCACCGCGGGATCGCCTGGCTCGGCTGGGAGGCCTCCTCGCGGATCGGGGAGGACCGTCGGTCGGGCTGGCAGGCCGCGATGCGGGCAGCCGGGCTGGACGGGCCCGGCGTACGGATCGCCGACAACGTCGACGCGGCCCGGATGGCCGCCCACGAGCTGCTCGAGGGCACTGGTCCGGATCGCGTCACCGGCTTCGTGTGCGCGAGCGACACCCTCGGTATCGGGGTGCTGCACGCGCTGGCCGAACGTGGCCTCCGCCCCGGGATCGATGTCGGGGTGGTCGGGTTCGACGACTCCCTCGGCGCCCAGGTCACCTGGCCCGGCCTGACGTCGGTCCGGCAACCGCTCGAGCAGGTGGCGATCGAGATCGTCGAGCTGCTGCACGGCGTGCTGTCGCTCAAGCCGGTCCGCGAGCCGGCCCGGATGCTGGAGCCGACCCTCGTCGTACGGCGGTCCACCCAGCGCGAGTAAGACCTGGAACGAGCCTGTGGATTGGTGTTTGACTCGAACGTCGGTTCGCTCGTGGTCAAGGCCCGCACGATGCCCCCCGGCCTGCTGCGGCGAGCCGCCCGACGTGCGCCGGCCGAGATCGAACCCGACCCCGCGGTCATCGACGCCCACGAGAACACCCTGGTCGCCAACGAGGAAGCCGCGGCGAGGTCCCGGACCAGGCTCAGCCTGCACGACAACGGTGACGGCACCGTTGCTTCCGAAGCGCAAGTCGGTCCCGGTGGCCC
>JAOPXD010000011.1 GCA_025965315.1 Marmoricola sp. | reverse complement strand
GTCGAGGCGGCCAAGGGTCTGCGTGACTTCGCCAAGGCAAACCCCGCCCTCGTGATCAAGGGCGGTTTCATCGACGGTGCCTCGATGGATGCGAAGGAGATCGGCAAGCTCGCCGACCTCGAGTCGCGTGAGGTACTTCTGGGCAAGCTCGCGGGCGCCATGCTCGCTTCGCTCAGCCAGGCCGTCTACCTGCTCAACGCTCCGCTCGCCCAGGTCGCCCGGCTCGCCGGCGCCCTGGAGGCCAAGGCGCAGCAGGACCCCTCAGTCCTCCGGGGTGGTGCAGGCGTGCCTGCTGCTGCTGAAGCCGAGACCGTCGAGGTCGAAGCCACGGAGTCCGCCCCTGTCGAGGCACCGGAGGCCGTCGAGGCTCCCGTCGCCGAGACCGAGGCTGCTGCGGACACCGAGACCGAGGCCCCTGCGGCCGAGGCCGACGTGACCGAAGCACCCGCCGAGCCTGCATCTGACTAGAAGCAACGCGGCAACCACCCACCAAGAAAATTTTGGCATGCGTCGAACCGGCGCAGCCACGAACGGAAGGAACGCCACCATGGCGAAGCTCAACACCGACGAGCTGCTCGAAGCTTTCAAGGAGATGACCCTCCTGGAGCTCAGCGAGTTCGTGAAGCAGTTCGAAGAGACCTTCGGCGTCACCGCGGCTGCTCCGGTCGCCGTTGCCGCTGCTCCCGCCGCTGGCGGTGGCGCTGCTGCTGGCGACGACGCCGCCGAGCAGGACTCGTTCGACGTGATCCTCGACGCCGCTGGCGAGAAGAAGATCAACGTCATCAAGGAGGTCCGCGCGCTGACCTCCCTGGGTCTCAAGGAAGCCAAGGACTTGGTCGAGGCCGCTCCCAAGGCGATCCTCGAGGGTGTCAACAAGGAGACCGCTGACAAGGCGAAGGAAGCCCTCGAAGGCGCCGGCGCCTCCGTCTCCCTCAAGTGACGCAGTAGTTACCTGCTCCTCACCAACACGTGCGGCCGTTCCCTCCGGGGAGCGGCCGTTCGTGCTTCCTCTGCACGTCGTACCGACCGCCGGTGTCGAAAATGTGAGACGGTGCCGCAACATGGTGACGCGGCGGTAACAACGGCAGTAATGTCCGCGTAACTTGTCCACTGGCTGTTCGTTGGGTTCAGCGAGGTGGGAGTGTCGTGGGAATCACACCTGCCGCTGTGCGTCAGATCTAGAGGGAGTTGTTCATGGGCGTCGAGATCAAGATCGAGCACCTGACGAAGTCGTTCGGCAAGGCGTTGATCTGGAAGGACGTCAGCCTGACGGTCCCGGCCGGTGAGATCAGCGTGATGCTCGGCCCGTCCGGTACCGGCAAGTCGGTGCTCCTCAAGACGCTCATCGGCCTCCTGAAGCCTGACGAGGGCAAGGTTCTGATCCAGGGCGTCGACATCGCGTCGTGCCCGGAGAAGGAGCTCTACGAGATCCGCAAGCTCTTCGGGGTGCTGTTCCAGGACGGCGCGATGTTCGGTTCGATGAACCTCTACGACAACATCGCCTTCCCGCTGCGCGAGCACACCAAGAAGTCCGAGTCCGAGATCCGCAACATCGTGATGGAGAAGATGGACCTCGTCGGTCTCCTCGGCGCCGAGGACAAGCTCCCCGGTGAGATCTCCGGTGGTATGCGCAAGCGCGCCGGCCTGGCCCGCGGTCTGGTGCTCGATCCCGAGATCCTGCTGTTCGACGAGCCGGACTCGGGTCTGGACCCGGTCCGTACCTCGTTCCTCAACCAGCTGATCATCGACCTGAACACCCAGATCGACGCCACGATGCTGATCGTGACCCACGACGTGAACACCGCCCGGACGGTCCCGGACAACATCGGCCTGCTCTACCACAAGCACCTGGCCATGTTCGGGCCGCGCGAGATGCTGCTGAGCTCGGAGGAGCCGGTGGTGCGTCAGTTCCTCAACGCCCAGCGGGTCGGCCCGATCGGCATGTCCGAGGAGAAGGACGCCGACGAGCTCGAGGCCGAGAAGGGTCAGGACCTTCCGCCGCTGCCCCCGATCCCGCTGCAGCAGGAGCCGTCCTCGGGCATCCCGCGTCGCGCCCAGCGCGAGCCCGGCGCCTGGTGCCGGGACAACGGTGTGACGCCTCCTCCCGGATCGTTCGCGCCGAACATGTCGATGGCACCGGGGGCCTGACGAGGGATGTCTTCCGCAACTGCGGACCGGCTCCTGGCTCCCATCGGGACAGCCGGCAAACTCTTCGCCTTCGGGCTCGACGTCGGACGGTCGCTCTTCAAGCGACCGTTCCAGACGCGCGAGTTCCTGCAGCAGGCCTGGTTCATCGCGTCGGTGACGATCATGCCGACCGCACTGGTCGCGATCCCGTTCGGCGCGGTCATCGCGCTTCAGGTCGGTGGCCTGATCAAGCAGTTCGGCGCGCAGTCGTTCACCGGCTCCGCCTCGGTGCTGGCAGTCGTCCGTGAAGCCGGACCGATCGCGACGTCGCTGCTGATCGCCGGCGCTGGTGGCTCGGCGATCGCCGCCGACCTGGGCGCACGGAAGATCCGCGAAGAGCTCGACGCGATGATGGTGCTCGGCATCGACCCGATCCAGCGGCTCGTCGTACCCCGCGTGCTCGCCTGCATGCTGGTGGCCTTCTTCCTCAACGGGCTGGTCAGCGTCGTCGGAGTCTGCGGTGGCTACTTCTTCAACGTGGTCCTCCAGGACGGCACCCCTGGTGCGTATCTAGCGAGCTTCACCGCGCTCGCCCAGCTACCCGACCTGTACCAAGGCATGGCGAAAGCGATCGTGTTCGGCCTGATCGCGGCGATCGTCGCGTCGTACAAGGGCATGAACGCCGGCGGCGGCCCGAAGGGCGTCGGCGACGCGGTCAACGAGTCGGTCGTGATCACCTTCATGCTGCTCTTCGTCGTGAACTTCGTGATGAGCGCCCTGTACTTCCAACTCGTTCCTCCAAAGACGGGTTGACGACGTGGCAGACGTGAAGCAGGTCTACCTACGCCCCTTGCGCCTTCTCGACGACATGGGCGAGCAGCTGGCGTTCTACCTGCGCGCCCTGAGGGCGACCCCCAAGTCGATCACCCGCTACCCCAAGGAGATCCTCCGGCTGCTCGCCGAGGTCACCCTGGGAAGCGGGGCGCTCGCTGTCATCGGCGGCACCGTCGGCGTGATCACCGCGATGGCGTTCTTCACCGGTACCGAGGTCGGTCTCCAGGGCTACGCGTCCCTGAACCAGATCGGCACGGCCGCGTTCTCCGGGTTCGTCTCGGCGTACTTCAACACGCGTGAGATCTCGCCGCTGATCGCCGGGATCGCGCTCGCAGCGACCGTCGGCTGCGGTTTCACCGCCCAGCTCGGCGCCATGCGGATCTCCGAGGAGGTCGACGCCCTCGAGGTGATGGCCATCCCGTCGATGCCGTTCCTGGTGACCACCCGGATCATCGCCGGACTGGTGGCGATCACTCCGCTCTACGTGATGGGCCTGCTGTCGTCGTACTTCGCGACCCGGCTCGTGGTGACCAAGTTCTTCGGTCAGTCGTCCGGTACCTACGACCACTACTTCAACCAGTTCCTGCCACCTCAGGACGTGCTCTGGTCCTTCGGCAAGGTGCTGGTCTTCGCCGTCGTAGTCATCCTGATCCACTGCTACCACGGGTACAACGCCAGTGGTGGGCCCGCAGGCGTGGGCGTCGCGGTGGGTCGCGCCGTACGGACCTCCATCGTCGCGATCAACGTCATCGACCTGTTCCTGAGCATGGCCATCTGGGGTTCGACGACCACGGTCAGGCTGGCGGGTTAGGGATGCGGAGAGTTTTGGGGATACGTGCGCTCGGGCTGCTGTTCATCGGGCTGCTGGTGCTCGGTGTCTGGCTCGTGAACGCCGTCTTCACGCAGAAGTTCCTGTCGTTCGACCACGTCAAGGTCGATACCGACACGATCGGCCTGCAGCTGCCGGCGCGTGCCGACGTCAAGGTGCGCGGTGTCATCGTCGGTGAGGTGCTCAAGGCGGTCTCCGGTCCCAACGGGGCGGTGCTGACGCTGGGCATCAAGCCGAACAAGATCCATGCGATCCCGGCCGACGTGACCGCATCGATCCTGCCCAAGACGCTCTTCGGTGAGAAGTACGTCGAGCTCGAGATCCCGTCGACCGACACCGGGGCCGCCTCCGAGCCGAGGCTCCAGAAGGGCGACACGATCACCCAGACGAAGCTGCCGATCGAGGTCGAGCGCGTCCTGGACGACATCTACCCGCTGCTGCGCACGGTCCAGCCGGCCGAGCTGAACTACACGTTGAACGCGATCGCGGACGCCCTCGACGGTCGCGGCCAGGAGATCGGCGAGAACATCGACACGCTGAACTCCTACCTGAAGCGGATCAACCCCCAGGTGCCGGCGCTGGTGAACGACATCAAGCTCCTCGACAAGGTCAGCGGTACCTACGCGGCCGTCACTCCGCAGATCGCCGCGACGCTGCGCAACACCGTGAAGACCGGCAACACGCTCGTCTCGCGCCAGGCCAAGCTGCACGCGTTCTTCACCGACACCGCAGCATTCTCGGACACTGCCAAGTCGTTCCTGGACACCAACGGCCAGAACATCGTCCGCCTGGGCCAGCTGAGCGCTCCGCAGGTCGACCTGCTCGACCAGTACTCCTCGGAGTTCCCGTGCCTGCTGAACGGCCTGACCTCGCAGGCCGACGAGCTGTCCAGCACCTTCCGTGGCTTCGTGTTCCACATCGACCTGATCACGCTCCCGCGCCAGCCGCGCGGGTACGGCCCCAAGGACCACCAGGTGTACGGCGCGGACAACGCGGCCAGCTGTGCCGGGCTGCCGCACCCGCCGATCCCGTACAAGAGCATTCCCAACTTCAACGACGGCGTGAACAACCTCGGCCGCGGTGATGGCCAGCGAGTCGCTCCGAACGTGGACGGGTCCAGCTCGAACGCAGCCGGGACCGCGAGCCAGCAGGCGTTCTTCGACGCGATCACCGGTCCGGTGATGGGTGTTCCTGCCAGCCAGGTGCCCGACCTGACCACGCTGCTCTTCGGTCCGCTCGCTGCCGGTACGGAGGTGAGCGTCCGGTGAAGATGTTGGACAAGCGCACCCGTGGTGACCTCTTCAAGCTGATCACCTTCATCATCGTGACCTCGCTCGCCACCGGCGTCCTGGTCGTCCTGATCGGCAACCTCGACTTCGAGAAGACGCAGAGCTACCACGCGATCTTCAGCGACGCGACCGGGCTCGTGAAGGGTGACGACATCCGCGTCGCCGGGGTGAAGGTCGGTAGTGTCAAGAAGATCCAGATCGTCGACCGCACCAAGGCCGAGGTCACGTTCTCGGTCCGCGACGCGACGCCCGTGACCCGCAGCTCGACGGCGACGATCCGCTACCGGAACCTCGTCGGCCAGCGGTACGTCTCGGTGACCCAGGGGGTGGGGGACAGCTCCACGCTCCCGCCCGGCTCGACCATCCCGGAGAGCCGGACGGCACCGGCGCTGGACCTCACGGTGCTGTTCAACGGCTTCAAGCCGCTGTTCGCGGCGCTGAGTCCGTCGGACGTCAACAAGCTCAGCTACGAGATCATCCAGGTCTTCCAGGGTGAGGGCGGCAACATCCAGGGCCTGCTGCAGAGCACCGGGTCCCTGACCAACACCTTGGCCGACCGGGACCAGCTGATCGGCAGCGTGATCACGAACCTCAACGCGGTCCTGAAGACGGTCGGCGACCGGGACGGCCAGCTCTCCAGCCTCATCGTCAACCTGAACACGTTCGTGGGCGGCCTGACGCAGGACCGCAGCGCGATCCTGAACTCGCTGGACGCGGTCTCGAACCTGACCCAGCAGACGGCCGACATCACCACCGGCCTGCGGCCGGGTCTGGTCGCGAGCATCAAGGGTCTGCGGACCGTGGCGACGAACCTGAACAACGGACGTGACGAGATCGACCGGGCGCTGCAGATCCTGCCGATCAAGCTCAACAAGATCGGACGTACGGCGATCTACGGTTCCTTCTTCAACTTCTACCTCTGCGAGTTCAAGGCGAAGGTCGTCCTTCCGACCGGGACGCTGAGCGTCCCCTACGAGGTCAACCCGCTCGGAAACGGGAGGTGCAACCTCTCATGAGTACGCCATTCCGCGAGCGCAATCCTGTCCCGATCGGCGCGATCAGCATCCTGGTGATCATCGCGTTCATCCTGATCGCCTTCAAGGCCGGCTCGCTGCCGATCATCGGTGGTGGCGACACGTACCACGCGTCGTTCAGCGACTCGAGCGGCCTCAAGGCCAACGACGAGGTCCGGATCGCCGGTGTCCGCGTCGGCAAGGTCACCGGGGTCACCCTGAACGACGGTCACGTCGAGGTGACGTTCAAGATCAGGACCAGCTCGCACTTCGGCACCGAGACCGGTGCCCAGATCAAGGTGAAGACGCTGCTCGGTGCCATGTTCCTCGCGCTCGAGCCGGCCGGTCCCGGTCAGCTGAAGAAGGGCTCGACGATCCCGGTCTCGCGCACCCGGTCGGCGTACGACGTCGTCCAGGCGTTCTCCGGGCTCGCCGACCGGGCCGAGAAGATCAACCTCGACCAGCTCTCGACCTCGCTCAACGATCTCTCGGCGGCCACCGCGAACACACCGGCTGCGTTGAAGAGCACCCTGACCGGCCTCTCGGCGCTGTCGGCGAACGTGGCCGCCCGCGACGGTCAGATCAACTCCCTGCTGACGAACCTGCGCAAGGTCTCGGGGGTGCTCTCGACCCGGGACCAGGACATCGTCACCCTGATGAAGAACAGCGACGTGCTCCTTCGCGCGGTCGTCGCCCGCCGCGCGGCCGTGCACCGCCTGCTGGTCTCGACGAGCCAGTTCTCCACCCAGCTCACCCTGCTGGTGCAGCAGAGCCGGGGTGACCTCAAGCCCGCTCTGGCCAACCTGGAGGGCGTGGTCGCAGTGCTGCGCAAGAACCAGAGCAACCTGGACAACTCGTTGCGGTTGCTGGCGCCGTTCTACCGGGTCTTCACCAGCACCCTCGGAACGGGCCCCTGGTTCGACACCTGGATCTCCAACCTGCCACCGACGCCGGGACTGGGGAAGAACTCGTGAATCGCCTTCTTCGCACCAACCCCCTCATCGCCGTCGTCGCCGTGGTGGCGCTGATCGCGGCCGCGCTGGTCCTCGCCTTCCGGGGCGGCGGAACCGTGCACGTCACGGCGGACTTCCCGCGCGCGATCTCGCTGTACAAGGGGTCGGACGTCCGGATCCTCGGTGTCAGCGTCGGCAAGGTCGACGACGTCACCGCGGACGGCACCAAGGTCGTCGTGAAGTTCCACTACGACAGCAAGTACAAGGTTCCTGCCGACGCCAGGGCCGTGGTGATCTCGCCGTCGATCGTCGGAGACCGGTTCGTGCAGCTCACTCCGGTCTGGACGAAGGGCGCGGTGATGCAGAACAACGCCAGCCTCGGCCTGGACCGGACCGCGACCCCGCTGGAGCTCGACGAGATCTTCGGATCGATCAACGACCTCACCAAGGCGCTCGGTCCTGATGGTGCCAACAAGCCGGACTCGACCGGGACCGGCGCCCTGACCCGGTTGCTCGACTCGACCGCGAAGAACTTCGGTGGCGAGGGAGTGCAGTTCAACCAGACCCTGCAGAACCTGAGCAAGTTCACCAAGACGCTGTCCGACAACAAGGACCAATTGTTCGGGACGCTCTCGGAGGTGGAGAACTTCACCAACGCGCTCGCCAAGAACGACACCACGGTGCGTAAGTTCAACGACTCGCTCGCTTCGGGCGCAGGGCTGCTGGCCGACGAGCGCAGTGATCTGGCTGCGGTACTGAAGAACCTGTCCACGGCGTTGACCCAGGTCCGCAGCTTCGTGGCCGACAACCGGCAGGCGCTCTCGGTGAACATCAAGGGCCTGAACCAGATCTCGAAGGCCTTCGTGAAGAACCGGGCCCAGCTCGACGAATCCCTCAAGGATGCGCCGGAGGCGCTCAACAATCTGGCGCTGGCCTACGATCCGAACGCTGGGACCCTGGACACCCGTGCGAACGTCGGGGAGACAGTCAACCAGCTGACTGCCAAACCGAGCGTGGTGCTCTGCGCGCTGCTGCCTGATGCGTGCGGGCCGCTGACCTCCATCCTGGGCGTGCTCGGTCTCGGCCGGCCGGCGGCACTGACCAACGACACGTCCGGCCCCACGACGACGATCCAGCCGATCGACAAGTCGCTCGCCGGTCTGGTGGAGGTGAACCGATGAGGGCCCCCTTCACCCGACGCGCCGCGGCCGTCGTCGTCGCCGGCATCATCGGCGCGATCACGCTGAGCAGCTGCTCGATCTACGACGTCCCGCTCCCGGGTGGGGCCAACGTCGGTAGCAACCCGATCAAGGTGCACATCATGTTCCGCGACGTGCTGGACCTGGTGCCGCAGTCGACGGTCAAGGTGGACGACGTCACCGTCGGCAAGGTCACCAAGATCGATCTCAAGGGCTACACCGCTGACGTCACGATCGCGCTCCCGCACAACATCGACCTCCCGGACAACACCCAGGCCGAGATCCGTCAGACCAGCCTGCTCGGTGAGAAGTTCGTCTCGCTGAGCAAACCGACCGACCCGGTCGGCCACCTCGGCAACGGCGACGTGATCGGCTTGGACCACTCCGGTCGCAACCCCGAGATCGAAGAGGTTCTCGGTGCGCTCGCCCTGCTCCTCAACGGTGGCGGTGTTGGACAGCTGAAGACGATCTCCGACCAGCTGAACCAGGCGTTCTCCGGCCGCGAGGACGAGGTCCGCTCGATCATCACCCAGGTCCGGAAGTTCGCGGGTCAGCTCGACACCAACAAGGGCTCGATCGTGCACGCGCTGGACAACGTCAACCACCTCTCCATTGCGCTCCACCGCCAGGACGGCACGATCAAGTCAGCCCTGGCCTCGTTGCCGCAGGCGATCTCGTCGGTCAACGGCCAGCGAGCCGACCTGGTCAAGACTCTCCAGGCGCTCGCCCGTCTCAGCTCCGTCGGGGTGCGGGTCATCCAGGCCTCGAAGGCGTCCACGATCGACGCCCTCGACCACCTGGCACCGGTCCTCACCGCCCTCGGGAAGGCCGGGAAGTCCTTGCCCGATTCGCTGCAGGTCATCCTGACCTACCCGTTCGTCGATGCTGCGGTCGGTCGCGACCCGGTGGTCGCCCGGAACCTGCACATGGGCGACTTCACCAACCTGTCGATCAACCTGTCCTTGGACCTGCTCAACCTGCCGAACATCCCGGGCCTGGCTCCCGGAGTGAGTTTGGCCGATCTGCTCGACAAGTGTTCTAAATCGCCGCTCGGCACGGTCTGCGACTCGCTCAAGGGCCTCCTCTCCGGCACGCAGCTGCAGCAGCTCTGCGGTCTGGTCAAGGCACTGTGCAACGGCACCAAGGGCAACAGTGGCGGCGGCCTGCCGGTTCCTGGCATCGGCGGCCTCGGCAACGTGCTGGGCGGGATCACCGGCGGCACCAAGGGTTCGAAGGGCGGCACCACCCAGCTCGGCGCGCTCCTGAACGGACTGCTCGGCGGAGGACTGGGGAGAACCGCGACCGGGGCGGCGTACGACCCGAAGGCTCCGCAGGACCCGTTCCTGCTCACCGGCACCGGGTACGACCCGGGCGTGGGCACCTTGCTCCTCCAGGGGGTGGCAGTCCAGTGATCACGTCTCGTACCAAGAAGCAGCTGCTCGCCTTCGTGTTCATCACGCTGATCGGGGTGTCCTACGTGGGCGCGCGGTACGCGAAGCTCGGGCGGTTGTTCTACAACACGTCGTTCACGGTGCACGCGCACTTCGTGCAGTCCGGAGGCATCTTCACCGGTGCCGAGGTGACCTATCGCGGGGTCGGTATCGGTCAGGTCTCGGACATGCGGCTGATCCCCGGTGGGGTGGATGTGGAGCTGGCGATCGACAAGGGCAACAAGAAGATTCCCGCGGACACGATCGCGCTGGTGGGTAACAAGTCCGCGGTCGGTGAGCAGTACGTCGACCTGGAGCCGACGGTCGACAACGGCCCGTACCTGAAGGACGGGTCGGTGATCGCTCCGGCCGACACCGCGATCCCGGTCTCGACCACCGAGATCCTGACCAACCTGGACCGGTTGGTGACCTCGGTACCCCAGGACCAGCTCCGCACGGTGGTCTCCGAGCTCGGCTCGGCGTTCAAGGGCACCGGTGAGGACCTGGGTCAGATCATCGACACCTCGAACGCGTTCATCAAGACCGCGAACGCGAACTTCGACGTCACCACCGCGTTGATCAAGGACGGCAACACGGTGCTGCGCACCCAGGCCGACAAGGGCGACGCGATCAAGTCGTTCGCGAAGGACCTGGACCTGTTCACCAGCACCCTGGCCAACAACGACGTCAACCTGCGTGCGTTGATCGACAACGGCTCTGCGACGGCCAACGAGCTGCGCAGCTTCCTGGAGGAGAACAAGGTCGACCTCGGCGGGCTGATCAACAACCTGGTCACCACCGGCCAGGTGATCGTCAAGCACCTCCCCGGGATCCGACAGGTGCTGGTGCTCTACCCGTACCTGGTCGCGGGTGCCTACAGCGTGGTGGCGAAGAACGCCGACGGCTACAACGCCCGCTTCGGCTTCATCCTCACCCAGACACCGGGGGTCTGCCACGCCGGCTACCCGGTCAAGGACCGCCGGTCCCCGTTGTCGTTGTCCGACAAGCCGATGGACGTCAACGCCGGTTGTACCGAGCCGGCCAAGAAGTCGAACGCCCGCGGCGCCCAGAACGCTCCCCGCGCCAGTGCGGCGTACCGGGCTGCCTTCGGCTCACCGATCGCCACGTACGATATGGACAAGCGCAGCACGACCTGGAGCGACCAGGCCGGCAACGTCGTCTACGACGGAGGCGCCGCCCAGTTGTACGGGGAGGACTCGTGGAAATCTTTGCTGCTCCAGCCGGCGATGTGATCTCTTGACGCAGGCACCATCCGGCACGGGCCGGCGTACGGGCACGCTCGTCGTCGGCGGCGTCGCCGTCGTGATCCTGATCATGGGGGTCCTCGCCAGCAGCGTTCTGCTGTACCGCCAGAGCCATCTGACCGACGCGCCGTTCTCGTTCTCGAACAGTGGTTCGCCGGTGCCGTCGCAGTCCCAGCAGGCGCACGTCAAGGCTGCGGCGGAGCAGTTCGCGCTGCAGATGGACGCGGTCAACGGCAAGGACCCGGCCGCGTACGTCAACGGAGTCTCGAAGCTGGTGACCACAAAGCTGAGGACCAGCCTGAAGACCCAGTACGCCCAGTTCCAGAAGCTCGGTATCGAGCCGACGCAGAAGGGAACCGGCACGATCCTGTCGAGTGCGGTGGCCGACATGGACGACGACAGCGCGACGGTGCTGATCGCGCACGACAGCAGCGTCGTCTCGCCCCAGGGGACCACCCTGAGCCACTACCGGTGGACGGTCTCGCTCCGCAAGGTCGGGTCCAAGTGGCTCGTCGACAACTTCACGCAGGTGAGCTGAGATGGCAGGTCCGACCTGGTACGAGATCCTCGGTGTCGAGGGGTCCGCGACGCCCGCCGAGATCAAGGCGGCCTGGCGCGACGCCACCGACAAGTTCGAGCCCGGTACCGGCGCCGGGCAGTTCCGACTGTTCAACGAGGCCGCGGACGTCCTCCTGGACCCGGCGAAGCGGGCTGTCTACGACGCTGAGCTCGGCGGGAGCGCCGTAGTCACACCTGATGTCATCGAGCCCGACGACGAGCTCGAGGCGGAGGTCGTGGCCAGGTCCGAGGAACGGCCTGACCCTGCCGAGCCCCACACGGAGAGTGGTGCTCCGGCCTACGACGAGCCACCGCCCTACGACCCTGCTGCCACCGTCGGCGGGACGCCGTGGCACCTGCTGCTTCCGGTCGCGCTGGTCTCGGTCCTGGCCGTTGCGTCGCTGGTCCTCACCGCGATCCTCGCGGTGCACGTCCACCACCGGGTCCAGGAGGCGAACGGCGCTGCTGACGCGTCCGCGGTCGCCGAGCGTGCGTTGACCGCGGTGCTGTCCTACGACTACCAGCACATGGCGGCCGACAGCGACCGGTCGGCGAAGTTCCTGACCCCGTCGTACCGCAAGGAGTACCTGAAGACGTTCGCGCTGCTGACCGTCGGTCCCAACGGCAGCCCCGGCGGAGCGGTCAAGACCAAGGCGGTCGTCACCGCGGACGTCCTCTCCAGCGGGATCGTGGACGAGGACAAGAACCAGGTACGGGTGCTGGTGTTCGTGAACCAGTCGTCGGTCAAGGGCACCGGGCAGCCGGCGATCTTCCAGAACCGCGTCGTCGCGACCATGGTGAAGAGTGGCGACGAGTGGCTCGTGAACGACATCCAGAGCTACTGATCCGAGCCCGCGCGACACGCTCCGTCAACCGGTTCCCAGCGGCGGTGCTTGACCTCGGGGTCATCGGCGTTCATGCTTGGCGCCATCGACAGCCGTCGTGACCCAGAAGTGCACCTACGGTGCGCTCAGGGCCCGACGATTTGGTTGTTGCGTTTCTGCGCGCCCATCGGGTACTGTTCATCTTTGCGTCTGCCCTCAAATGCGCTCCCCCTGTCCGGTGGTCGGGTTCGTGGTGGGTTGACGACGCCACACATGTGCCTTGGAAGGACCCCCACTCTTGGCCGCCTCGCGCAGCAAGAACAGCACCAACCAGAGTCCGCGCCGCATCTCCTTCGCCAAGATCTCCGAACCTCTCGAGGTTCCGCAGCTGCTTGCTCTCCAGACCGACAGCTTCGACTGGCTGATCGGCGACGAGAAGTGGGTCAACCGCGTTGCAGAGATGAACGCCGCAGGCGGAGAGCTGTCGCTCAAGTCGGGACTCCACGAGATCTTCGAGGAGATCTCCCCGATCGAGGACTTCTCCGAGACGATGTCCCTCGCGTTCGAGAACCCCGTGTTCCTGGACCCGAAGTACACCGAGGAGGAGTGCAAGGACAAGGACTTCACCTACTCCCGTCCGCTCTACGTCTCGGCCGAGTTCACCAACGGTGACACCGGCGAGATCAAGGGCCAGACGGTCTTCATGGGTGACTTCCCGATGATGACCCGCAAGGGCACGTTCATCATCAACGGCACCGAGCGCGTCGTCGTCTCGCAGCTCGTCCGGTCCCCGGGCGTCTACTTCGAGCGCACCGCCGACAAGACCTCCGACAAGGACATCTTCACCGCCAAGGTGATCCCGTCGCGTGGCGCCTGGCTCGAGTTCGAGATCGACAAGCGCGACATGGTCGGTGTCCGTCTCGACCGCAAGCGCAAGCAGAACGTCACCGTGCTGCTCAAGGCGCTCGGCTGGAGCGACGAGCAGATCCGCGAGGAGTTCGGCGAGTACGAGTCGATGATGCTCACCCTGGAGAAGGACCACACCACCACCCAGGACGAAGCACTGCTCGACATCTACCGCAAGCTGCGTCCCGGCGAGCCGCCGACGCGTGAGGCTGCGCAGACGCTGCTGCAGAACTACTACTTCAACCCGAAGCGCTACGACCTGGCCAAGGTCGGTCGCTACAAGATCAACAAGAAGCTCGGCACCCACGAGGCCTTCGACCAGCAGACGCTGACGGTCGACGACATCGTCGCGGCGATCCGCTACATCGTCGAGCTGCACGCCGGCAAGGACAACCTGGTCAACGGTGCCGGCAAGGACATCAAGGACATCAAGGGCGAGTCGATCGTCGTCCGTCCCGACGACATCGATCACTTCGGCAACCGCCGGATGCGCACCGTCGGCGAGCTCATCCAGAACCAGCTCCGTACCGGACTGGCCCGGATGGAGCGCGTGGTCCGCGAGCGGATGACGACCCAGGACGTCGAGGCGATCACG
>JAOPXD010000026.1 GCA_025965315.1 Marmoricola sp. | reverse complement strand
GGGGTCAGCCAGGCGATGTCCTGCACCGGGTCGCCCTCCTCGCGGCGCACCGGGCGGCCGTGGAAGAACCGGCGGCGGCGGAAGGTCGGGTGGTCGTTGCGCAGCTTGGTGACCAGCTTGGTGAACTCCAGCAGGCCCTCGTCGACGTTCTCCCAGTCGATCCAGGTCAGCTCGGAGTCCTGGCAGTAGCCGTTGTTGTTGCCGCCCTGCGACCGGCCCAGCTCGTCGCCGTGCAGCAGCATCGGCACGCCCTGGCTGAGCATCATCGTGGCGATGAAGTTGCGCCGCTGCTGGGCCCGCAGCTCGAGCACCGCGACGTCGTCGGTCTCGCCCTCGACCCCGCAGTTCCAGCTCCGGTTGTGGCTCTCGCCGTCGTTGTTGTCCTCGCCGTTGGCCGCGTTGTGCTTCTCGTTGTAGGAGACGAGGTCGTTGAGGGTGAACCCGTCGTGCGCCGTGACGAAGTTGATGCTCGCCACCGGACGCCGCCCGGAGTGCTGGTAGAGGTCGGCGGAGCCGGTGATCCGGCTGGCGAACTCCCCGATGGTCGCGTCCTCGCCGCGCCAGAAGTCGCGGACCGTGTCGCGGTACTTGCCGTTCCACTCGGTCCACAGCGCCGGGAAGTTGCCGACCTGGTACCCGCCGGGGCCGACGTCCCAGGGCTCGGCGATGAGCTTGACCTGGCTGACGACCGGATCCTGCTGGACGACCTCGAAGAACGTCGAGAGGCGGTCGACGTCGTAGAACTCCCGGGCCAGCGTGGCGGCGAGGTCGAAGCGGAACCCATCGACGTGCATCTCGGTGACCCAGTAGCGCAGCGAGTCCATCAGCAGCTGCAGCGAGTGCGGGTGACCGACGTTGAGGGAGTTCCCGGTGCCGGTGTAGTCCATGTAGTACTGCCGGTCGTCGGCGACCAGCTGGTAGTACGCCGGGTTGTCGATGCCCCGGAAGCTCAGCGTCGGGCCCAGGTGGTTGCCCTCGGCGGTGTGGTTGTAGACCACGTCGAGGATGACCTCGATGCCCGCGGTGTGCATCGCCTTCACCATCGACTTGAACTCCTGCACCTGCTGGCCGCGCTGCCCTGCGGAGGCGTAGCCGACGTGCGGAGCGAAGAACCCGATGGTGTTGTAGCCCCAGTAGTTGCGCAGGCCCCGCTCGAGGAGAGCGTCGTCGTGCACGAACTGGTGCACCGGCATCAGCTCCAGCGCGGTGACCCCGAGCCGGACCAGGTGCTCGGTCACGGCCGGGTGCGCCAGACCGGCGTAGGTCCCGCGTTGCGACTCCGGTACGTCGGGGTGCAGCTCGGTGAGGCCCTTGACGTGCGCCTCGTAGATCACCGACTCGGCGTACGGCGTCAGCGGCCGGCGGTCGCCCTCCCAGTCGAAGAACGGGTTGACCACGACCCCGAGCATCATCTGCTCCAGGGAGTCGTCGTCGTTGCGCTCCCCGGGTGCGTCGAAGTCGTAGCCGAAGAGCGCCTGGCCCCACTCCACCGCCCCGAGCGTCGCCTTGGCGTAGGGGTCCAACAGGAACTTGTTCGGGTTGCAGCGCAGCCCTGCATCCGGGTCCCACGGACCGTGCACCCGGTAGCCGTACAGCTGACCGGGCTGGATCTCGGGCAGGTAGGCGTGCCAGACGAAGCCGTCGACCTCGGCGAGATCGACCCGGGTCTCGCTGCGCACGCCGTCCTCGCCGAGATCGACCAGGCAGAGCTCGACCCGCTCGGCGACCTCGCTGAACAGCGCGAAGTTGGTCCCCGCGCCGTCGAACGTCGCCCCGAGCGGGTACGCCGACCCTGGCCAGGTCTCCACCGGACCCGGCGTCATGCGGGGGCCAGGTTGGTTCGTCCGGCGGAACCCCGGGCGCCGGTTCCCGCGAGCAGGGCGCCGAGTCCCTCGAGTGCGTTCGTCGGGTCCCAGGACTCCCAGCCCGACCCGTCGAGCAGCCGGGCCCGGGAGAGCAGGAACCGCAACCCGGTCACGCCCGGTGACTGGGCGAGCACCACCGGTGCCGTACGAGCGGCGAGGTCGGCCAGGAAGGACTCGGAGGCGGTCGGCCTGGTCGGGAGCAGCAGCACTGCCGGGACGCGAACAGCCGCCAGCGCGGTCAGGTTGGTCGGTGTCGGCGCGCACAGCACGACGTCGGCACGCTGCAGCCAGTCCCAGACGGGCCCCTCGTGCAGCACCTCGCGCTCGCCGGCGAACCACCACTGCCACCCCGGCGTCTCGAGCACCAGGCTGCGCCGTTCACGGGGTTCCGGACCGGCGGCGGTGGCAGAAAGGCTCACGCACCGCCACGGTCCGCGCGGCCACCGCCCCGAACCGCCGGTAGCCGGCCGCGACCGGAGCGCGTTCGGGGCTGCCCACCCGGCTGCGCCGAGGTGGATCGTCCGCTCGCGCCAGGCCGCGGGCCAGGTGGCGTCGGCTGCGCCTGCCGGCCAGGGCGCCAGGATCAGGTCGGCCTCCCCGTACGCCGGTCCGAGCTCTCCGTCGGTCCCGCCGCCGGGCAGTGCGACGACCGCGACCTGGCGACCGGACCCGGTAGCGGCACGCACGTGCTCCGACGTGCCCTCGACCACGACCGCACTCGGCTCGTGCTCGCTGAGCCAACCCGCCCAGTCGGCTGCCTCTGGCGTCTCGAGCCGTTCCCACGCCGTCGCCCAGCCGAGTGGTGCCGGGTGCGGGCTCACGACGACGGCGTCGGGTCCGGGGCCCATCGCGTCCAGCACGGCGCGCGCCCGGTCGATGCTGTCGGGGCGGTGGGACAGCAGGTAGTACGCGATCACGTTCGTCTCCAAATTCCCAGAAAAGCTGGAGGCCGCACACTGCATGACGTCCTGACTGCCACGTATGTACCCAGTTGGGGAGATCTCACGCACCGGTCGGCGGCTGCTACCTCGACCCGACCGAGAGCCGGGTGCCACTCACCGGCCGGGTGGGCATCCGGCGCATCGAGAAGTGCCGGTCCTGGTGCGGCAGGTCGAGCCCGTCGATCTCGGCGAGCAGTCCCACGGTCAGGGCGAGCAGGCCGTTGGAGACGCCCTCGCCCGGACAGCGGTGCCCGGTCTCGACCGGGCCGCCACCCTGCGGGACGAAGTGCGTGATCGAGCACGGGTCCGTCCCCAGGAACCTGCCCGGGTCGAAGGACCACGGCTGGTCCCACGCAGGGCCGTGGTTGGTGCCGTAGACGTCGAGCAGGACCCGGTGACCCCGCCGCAGCGTGTGACCCGCGAACTCGAGGTCGCGCCGGGCACGGGCAGCCAGGACCGGCACGAACGGGTAGTAGCGGCGTACTTCGTGGGCGAAGGCCTGCGCCACCCGGGTGCTACCGGCCGCCGTGTCCTCGCGGATCCGGTCGCGCCATTCCGGTTGCTCCACCAGTGCGACCGCAGCGAAGGACGCCAACCAGGCCACGGCCACGGTCGGACGCAGGATGTTCAGCAGCTCGACAGCAGCAGTCCGCTCCGGCAGCAGCTCGCCGTCGGAGTCGACGAAGCCGGCGACCTGGTTGACCCAGCTGGTCGGGTCGTCGGTCCCGGTGTCGCGAGCTCTGCGGATGAGCCGTGCTGCCCACCGGTCACACCGACGCCGGGCGAGGACGGCTCGCACGAAGGCCGGGCCGACGACGCCGAACCCGTCGACGATCTCGGCCATCCAGCGCGCGTGCTCGCGCATCTCCGACGCGGGCTCCCGGATACCGGCCCACTCGATGATGCTGGTGCCGAAGACGTCGATCGCTGACGAGTACATCTCGCCGCTACCGGCTGCGTGCCAGCTGTCGAGCTCGGTGCGCCAGCGTCGCTCGGCGATCTTCAGCAGCCGCGCGAGCTCGGTCTCCGACAGAGCGTGCAGGAACAGCGCCTTGCGGTGCCGGTGCGCGTCGTCGTCGAGGGCGTGGACCGCACCCGGCCCGAACAGGGACAGCGCGATCGGGGGCGGGACCGCCTGGTGGCGTTCGACCTTGCTCTCGTCGTAGAAGAGCTCGACGCCTTCGTCGCCGCCGACGATCAGGGTCGACCGGCCCAGCAGGCTGGTCTCCACCGCGCCGCGCTCGGACAGGCTGCGGCGTTCGTTCTCGTCCAGCGCAGCGGTGAACAGGTACCCGTCCCGGGCCAGCAGCAGGGACCGGTCCGGATGTCGAACGGGCAGGTTGGCCAGTGCCATCGGTGCTCCTCGCGGTTGGTTGCCCGTAGGTACCCGGATCCAGCACAACTACGCGCGGGTGCTGCGCTTGAAGGTGTGCGCGGCGGGTACCCGCAGCACCGAGGGGAAACACCAACGAACCCGCCGTGCACCGCGGCGGAGCAGAGAGGTAGCCATGACAACCGTGACCGACCACCCAGCAGCGCCGCTCGCACTCGTCACCGGAGCGTCGAGCGGGATCGGCAGGTCCCTCGTCCAGCAGTTCGTCGAGCACGGGTACGACGTGATCGCGGCTGCCGAGGACCCGGGGATCGCCGAGCTCGTCACCGAGGACGGCCGGATCCGTCCGATCCAGGTCGACCTCGCGACGGCCGAGGGCGTCACGGAGCTGCACCGGGTTGCGCAGGCCGAGGGACGCCCGCTCGATGCTGCTGCGCTCAATGCCGGCGTGGGGGTCGGCGGTCGCTTCGACCAGACCGATCTGGATGCCGACCTGAACCTGGTGGACCTCAACGTGCGCTCCACCGTCCACCTCGCCAAGCTCGTCTCGCGCGACATGGTCGCCGCAGGCAGGGGCCGGATCCTGTTCACCGCCTCGATCGCAGCCACCGCCCCGGGTCCGTACCACGCGACGTACGCGGCCTCGAAGGCGTTCGTGCACTCGTTCGCCGAAGGCCTGCGGGTCGAACTCGAGCCGGAAGGCATCAGCGTGACGTCGCTGATGCCCGGCCCGACGGACACCGAGTTCTTCGAGCGCGCGGACATGCAGGACACCGCGATCGGAGCCGGCGAGAAGGACGACCCGGACGCCGTTGCCCGCGACGGGTTCGAGGCGCTGATGGCCGGGAAGCCGCACGTCGTCGCCGGATCGTTCAGCAACAAGATCCAGGCAACGACCGCGACCCACCTGCCCGACCAGGTGACCAGCAAGAAGCAGGCGAAGATGACGAAGCCCGGCTCCGGCCGGTGAGCCACCCGGTCACCCCGGGGCTCCTGCCCCGGGGTGACCGGCCGCCTGCTCAGGGCGTGAAGACCACCTTGATCATCCCGTCCTCCTTGGCCCGGAACTTCGCATAGGCGTCCGGCGCCTCGGCCAGCGGCAGCCGGTGGGTCGCGAAGTCCTCGGTGCCCAGCGGATCGCTGTCGTCGGTGACGAGCGGGAGCAGGTCGTCGGTCCAGCGGCGGACGTTGGCCTGGCCCATCCGCAGCTGGAGCTGCTTGTCGAACATCTGCATCATCGGCATCGGGTCGGCCGCGCCGCCGTAGACGCCGGAGAGCGACACGGTGCCGCCGCGGCGTACGGCGTCGATGGCGGTGTGCAGCGCAGCGAGCCGGTCGAAGCCGACGGTCGTCATCAGCTTCTCCGCCGCCGCGTCCGGCAGCATGCCGACGGACTTGATCAGCTTCTCCGCCACCGGGTTCCCGTGCGCCTCCATCCCGACGGCGTCGATCACCGAGTCAGCGCCACGCCCCGAGGTCCGGGCGCGAACCTCCTCACCGATGTCGTCGACCGCGTCGATGTCGATCGTCTCGGCACCCCGGGCCCGCACGCGTTCGAGGCGCTCGGGCACCCGGTCGGCCACGATCACCCGGTGCCCCTCGTGCAGCCCGATCCGGGCCGCCATGTCGCCGATGGGTCCGGCGCCCATCACCAGCAGCACACCGTCCTCGGGCAGGTCGGCGTACCGCACTGCCTGCCACGCCGTGGGCAGCACGTCGGAGAGGTAGACGAACCGGTCGTCCGGCGGGCCCTCGGGAACCTTCACCGGCAGGAAGTCGGCGAACTGGACCCGGAGGAACTCGGCCTGTCCGCCGGGCACGGATCCGTAGAGCTTGCTGTAGCCGAGCAGGCTCGCACCGGTCCCGGTATCGCGGTTCTGAGTGGTCTCGCACTGGCTGTGGAGCCCTTGGGTGCAGGTCCAGCAGTCTCCGCAGCTGATGTTGAACGGCACCACCACCCGGTCGCCGACCTTCAGGTCGGTGACGGCGGTACCGACCTCCTCGACGATGCCCATCGGCTCGTGCCCGACGATGTCGCCCGGGGTCATGAACGGGCTCAGCGGTTCGTAGAGGTGCAGATCGGAGCCGCACAGGCCGGTGGTGGTGACCCTGATGATCGCGTCGGTGGGTTCGACGATCGTCGGGTCCGGAACGTCCTCGACCCGGATGTCTCGGGTCCCCTGCCAGGTCACTGCCTTCATTCCCTGCGCCTCCTCGGTTGGTGTGAGTACGCCGTGTTACCCGTTCGCGGTCGGATCAAGCGCATCCACGGGGCCGGGTGGCGCATTCCGCCAGGAGGCGCAGGCAGGCAGTCGTGGCCTGGGCGATCACCTCGGCCGGTGTGCCGCCGAACCGGCGTTCGCGCGCGACCGTCCATCCGCTGGTGTCAGCGCACGCGAGGAACACCGTCCCGGCCGGTACCCCCTCGTCAGACCCGGGGCCGCCGACCCCGGTGACCGAGACCGCGAGATCGGCGGCGAGCACCCGAACGGCGCCGGACGCCATGCTGCGCGCGCACTCCACCCGGTTGACCGGGCCGCGGTCCACGCCGAGGACGTCGAACTTGACCCCCGGTGCGTAGGCGACGACCGCGCCGCGGAACCAGGTACCGGCGTCGTCGCCCGCCGCCAGGCAGCTCGCGATCCGGCCCCCGGTCAACGACTCCGCGACCCCGATCGACATCCCACGGGCACGAGCCTGGTCGGCGATGGCGTCCACCAGGGCCGCTTGCTCCTGGGTCGGATCGGGGGCCATGCGTGGGGCAGTACCCGCGCGGGGCGAACTCGAAGCACGCCGGTCTGGCGAAGACCGAGCGACCTCCCTAGGATTGTCGGCAGCGATCCCGGACGGAGGAACCAGATGTCTGATCTGCCGCACGTCACCTGCAGCGAGTACGGCGAAGCCCTCGTGGTCTGTCCGGTCGGCGAGTTCGACCTCGGCGGCACCGACCTGCTGCGTTCCGTCTTCGCGGAGTCGATCACCGCCGAGCGCTGCAAGGTCGTGGTCGACCTCTCCGGCGTGGTGTTCCTCGATTCGATGGCTCTCGGTGCGCTCATCGGCGCCCAACGGCGGGCCCACGGCTGGGGCGGCTGGCTGCGCCTGGTGGCGCCGCGCCCCAACATCCGCAAGGTGCTGCGCCTCACCGAGATCGACACCGTCTTCGGGCTGTACGACACCGTGGAGCAGGCGATCGGCCACCAGCTGGATCTCGAACGGCTGCCGGCCGACCACTGATCCCGTCGGCGGTCAGAGACTGCCGATCGCCTGCAGCCCGTGCGCGACGAG
>JAOPXD010000021.1 GCA_025965315.1 Marmoricola sp. | reverse complement strand
TCGCCTTCGGGGAACCCGTGCCGGTCACCGATCTGCAGGCCACCCCGGAGCACGCCGGGATGCTGCTCGACCAGACGCTGTGGCCGACGATCTCGGACGAGTACCGCAAGCTGCGCGCCACCCCGGGACTTGTCGCGGGCGGTCTCGCTGCAGCGGGTATCGGCTACGCCCTGTACCGCCGCCGCCACCACCGCTGAGTTGGGAGTTCCGGCCTGCCGAGTCGGGGGCTCGGGGCACCATGGTGTCGTGCTGCTTCCCCCGAAGATCGCCCACGGTGTCGCCGACGGATCTCTGTCCGTGGCGTTCCGGCGCTGGCAGAAGCAGGCCGTGAAGCCGGGCTCGGAATTCAAGACTGTCGCCGGCGTGATCCGGGTCGTCTCGGTCCGCACCGTCATGCCGGAGAAGATCACCAAGGTGGACGCGATCCGTGCCGGCCACCCGGACCCGGAGTCGGTACGTCGGCGCCTGGCCGGCGACGACGACTGGACGACGTACCGGATCGGGCTCGAGTACGCCGGTGAGGATCCGCGGGTCGCGCTGCGCGGGCAGGCCGAACTCACCCCCGCCGACGTCGCGGCGATCGACACGAAGCTCGAACGTCTCGACAGGGCCAGCAGCTTCGGTCCCTGGACGCTGCGCACCCTCGGGCTGATCCGCGACCACCCGCTGCGTCGTGCCCCCGACCTCGCCGAGCTCGAGGGCCGCGAGACGGCGCCGTTCAAGATCGACGTCCGGAAGCTCAAGGGGATGGGCCTGACGATCAGCCACCCGGTGGGCTACGAGCTCTCCCCGCGGGGGTCGGTCTACCTCGCGCGCACGCGGCGCGAGGCAGACCGACCGCCTACGTGACGCGGAGCGAACGCACCGCAGACCGGTGGGTGTTCGCCCCGGTCAGCCGCACCGCGTGCTTCATGACCTTGAGCCGCTTCGGGATCTTGACCGAACGGCTGAAGGTGCCGGCGTTGGTGGCCTTTCCGGTGGCTACTTTGATCCCGCCGATGGTGACGGTGTAGGACTCTCCGGGGAGTAGTTGTGAGCCGGAGATGGTGATGTTGGTGCCGAGCTTCTTCCCGGTCGTGGGGACGCTGAGCCCGAGTGTCCGGGCAGGGGTCGCTACCGACCAGAGGAATTTCACGGTCGTGGTGGCTGCGGCGGGAGCGGCCTTGACGACCTTCACGTCGAGCGTGTGCGAGCCCGGGGTCCGGTACAGGGTCTGGGTCCCGTCGGCGAAGCACGGTGCGTAGGCCCTGCCGTCCTGGGAGCAGGTGACCGTGTACCCGACGAAGGGGTTGAGGATCTGTGTCGGGTCCATCAGCTTGAGCGTGAACTTCTGGGTCAGCGCCGCCGGCGAGGAGGGTGCGGTGGTGCTGACCTGGGGGTCGAGGAACCGGGTACTGATCGAGGTCACCTCGTACGGGCCGTCGGCGGAGACCTCCTGGGTGCTGGACTGGAGGTAGACGGTGGCCTGGAAGGTGTCGCTGACCTTCTGGGTCGGCCAGGGGAACGGCTTGTCCTGGGCGCACGGCTTGTCGAACAGCGTCGCCGGGCCGGCGACCAGCTTGCACATCACGGTGCCGGTGTACGGCGCGAAGGCGGTTTGGCCGCTGTCGAGGACCTGGGCGACCTGGACGTCGTAGTTCGGGTAGGTGTTGCGGTAGAACCGGTCGGCGAACGCGGCCGGCACCCCGCGCAGGATCGCGCGGTAGCCGGGAGCCTGGGCGGCCTTGACCTCGAGGTTGACCAGCGCCGGCGGTGGGCCGAACCCGTTGGAGTCGGCGTTCTGCTCGAAGGGGAAGTAGAAGGTGCTCGACCCGATCGAGTCGGCCGACGGGTTGCCCTTGATCTGCAGCCACCAGGTGCCGTCGGGCTTCTTCTCGATGTCGGGTCGCAGGCCCGACGGGAGCTGGTCGATGATCTGACCGATGTACGGCTGGATCGTGAGGGTCTGGTCGGCCAGCGCGGTGGCCGGGTGGATCTGTACGACGTCGACCGTGTTGTCGGTGCCAGCCACGACGGTGGCCGAGGGGTGGTCGTTGTCGTAGGTCGGCCGGGCGGTGCCGTTCGGCGTGATCGGGAAGACCCGCTTGATCACCTGTCCGTAGCTGTTGGTGATGGTCACGTTCACGAACGGCAGGTAGTTCTGACCGACCGGTGGCGTGAACGTCGGCGACTCCGACCACTGCGGGTTGGTGGGGGCATCGGCGGGTGTCACCAGGGTGCCGGTGTTGCAGGTGTCGTTACCGGTGTCGACGCACTGGACGGTGTAGTGCTTGGTCACGGGGGCGTCGGTCCCGTCGTTGGCCCAGTCGACGTCGACCTTGAAGGTGTCCGACTTGGTGTTCTGGGACAGGTTCAGGTCCAGCAACCGCGCACCCTGGAGCTCGGGGTGGTCGAGGACCTGCGCCTGCAGCACCTCGGGGTCGGGTTGGTTGATGGTGAACTCGACACGGCCGGATGCGGTGAACGGGGTCGGGACCCCGCCTGGTGGCGTACGGGTCCCGGCGACCGTGACCAGGGCGCGGTACCGGCCCGGCTCGTCGAAGCGTCGCTGGAACGCGGGGGAGTCGTCCGGGGTCGTGATCGTCTCGGCAACGGTGCCGTCGTCGTTCAGGCGCTGCAGCGTCCAGGTCGTCGTCGTGCCCTGGGTCGGTGTGTCCGTCGAGGCGTTCGCAGCCAGGGTCATGAGGTGGTCCGCGCCCATGTCGCCGAACGCGGTGCGGACCACGTTGATCGTCGGCAGCGCAGGCTGGGTGGTCTGCAGGGTGACCGTCTGGTTCTGGCTGACGTTCTGCTTGAACGACCAGGAAGGCGAGATGGTCGACTTCATCGTGCCGTCGCTCTGCAAGGTGTTCAGCGCGAAGTCGATCCTCGGGTCCGATCCCGGCGTGGCGTGGTTGAGCAACGACATCTGGGCCTGGTTGCCTGACGGGTCGATGTACTTGACGCTCAGCTGGGGCACGTAGTTGCCGACCACGAGCTTGCTGCCGGAGGTCGTGACCTCAGCGACCATCAGCCAGCCGCGACTGATCCGGATCCGGTAGCCGGCGATCGGCGTTCCGTTCCGGCCGACGGCCCCGTCGGGAAGCATGAGCTGCACGTAGTCGTTCGTCACCGGGGTGCCGTTGTCCAGGAACTTGTAGTCACTGGCGGTCGGCACCATCTGGGCTTCCTGGGACGCGGTCATCGTGGTCGGGTCCGGGATCAGGTTTCCGTCGTCGGTGAAGATCTGCCACTCGTTCGACTCCGCGACCAGCTGGGAGTAGAAGCTCGGGTCGTGGATCGCGGCAGGGGTCTCGCCGGCCGGTTCCTGGAGCGTGTCCATGTCCAGTCCCGCGTAGTCGGCCATCCGGCTGGTGATCCCGAGAGCGTCGGTCTGCTTCGCCGCGTCAGTGACCCGCTCGTTGAGCTGCTGACCGGGCTTCATGTCCTCGACGAGCTTGTAGACGCCGATGGCGCCGATGGCGACGCCCGCCAGGACGGCGGTCACCGCACCGGCGACCGCGGACGCGAAGACGCCGATGGCGGGGAGAACGGTCCCGAAGGCCGAGTTCGCAGCGACAGCGGTCCCGGAGACCGCGCTCAGGGCTGCAGCGAAGTTGGTGGCGAGCGCGACCGCGCTGGTGACCGTCGTGACGGCATAGGCGAGCACCGCTCCGAGCGCCAACGTCGCCCCGACGGATGCCACGATCGCTGCGATGGTGGCAGAGGCCATCTGTCGGAACTCAGGATCGTTCGAGTGCACCAGCGACGGCGTCGGGTGCCGGTACGCGGCCCAGGCATCGAAGACCTCGGCCGGCGGGGTGTCGTTGGTGAACTTGTACTGCTGGGTCAGCGCAGCGATCTTGCTGCACTTGCTGGACGTGCGCACGTCGTTCGGGACCGCCGGCAGGCCGCTGTTGACCGGCGGCGCGGGCGGCACGTAGGCGCACGGGTCCGCCGACCAGTCGTTGTACTCGTCGAGGGCCCAGGTGGCCTGCTCGACCTGGCGCTGCTTGTAGATCGCTTCGAGGGCGTCGTAGGCGCTCTGCTCCTCGTCGGTCAGGGGTTTCCCGTAGAGCTTCTTGTTCAAGATGCTCAGCAGGCGCGCGCTGACGTAGCTCCGGATCTCCGGTCGTGCGAAGGTGGTGACCAGGTCGTCGTTCTTGACGCCGTGCAGGATCGCCACGGCGGAGGAAGCCTCGTCGAGGATCCAGCTCATCGATCCGCCGGGCAGGCCCTGCGGCTTGCTGGCGTAGCCCTTGATGTCGACCGGGGCCACGTCGGCCTCGTTGACCACCTTGTCCGAGGAGCCGACGCAGTCGACCGAGCCGTCGGAGGCGGGCACGGTGACGCAGAGCGACTTCACCGGGACGGTGCCGCCCGGGTTGATGACCGTCGGCACGCCGGCGATCGAGCTGACCTGGAAGTTGATGCTGCTCGAGCTGCCGGGGACCGGAGGCGCGTCGACCAGGACGGTCGGGTCGGGGTCGGCGTGCGCCGACTGCGGCACCCCCTGGACGAAGGCGGTCAGGGTCGTAGTCATCGCGACGATCAGAATGGTGTGCCCCGCGCGGCGCATGAACATGGTCGGACCTCTCGACGTTCGCGTGCTTCCAGCCCCCGAGGCGCACGCGTACACGCGGCCCGTGCCCGGAGTCTGGTCGAGCGCCCGTACGAGCGACGTCATCTCGGTGGAGTCGGTGGGTGGTCGGTGGGTACCCGGGTCAGCGGTCGAAGGCGTCCAGGACCTGCTTCTCGCTCAGCCCGTAGTCCTTGAGCTCGTAGGAGTGCTTCGGCGCAGCCTTGCCCTCCTTGGCCTCGCGGTCGATCTCGGTGACGGCCGCCTCGGTCGCCGGCGTCCAGTCGAGCCCGAACTTCTCGTAGACCCGCCGGGCGGTGCCGACCTGGTCCTTGACCAGGTCGCCGAACGCGATGTCGATGAACTGGTCCTGGTCGTACTTGCCGCGGGCGTCGTGGAACGTGTGGAAGGCCCGCGACCACAGGTCGAGCTGGGTGTGCCCGATGACGCCGCCGACGTAGGTGTCGGACTGTCCGACCGTGGTCTCGGCCGACAGCGAGCACGAGGACGCGATGCAGGTGATCGGTTCGCGGTGGGTGTAGACGATCAGCGCGTCCGGGTACACCGTCATCAGCGCGTCGAGCCCGCTCATGTGCGAGGGGTTCTTGAGCACCCAGCGCTTCTCGGTGTCGTTGAGACCGAGCAGCTGGAGGTTCTGCTTGTGCCGGGCGTACGCA
This sequence comes from Marmoricola sp., assembly GCA_025965315.1. GTDB lineage: Bacteria > Actinomycetota > Actinomycetes > Propionibacteriales > Nocardioidaceae > Marmoricola. The sequence continues at coordinate 40,534 of JAOPXD010000021.1, read as the reverse complement.
TCGGTCCAGTCCTGGCCGGCCAACCACTGCGAGTAGCGCGGCAGGTTCGCCAGCGACTCGTACGAGTTCGACTTGCCGGTCTGGCGCAGCAGCCGCCAGCACTCCTCGACCGTGGTCGCATCCATGTAGTGGATCCCCATGAACTCCGGCGACTCGGTGTGGTGCGCGGTGAACGCCTGCTGCATCGCGTTGAAGATCGGGTCCGACTCCCAGGTCTCCCGCGGCGGGCGCGGCTGCGGGTACTGGGTCAGCCACATCTCCAGGCCCTGGGAGACCGGATCCGCGTGCAGCAGCCGGTGCAGGATCGTCGTCCCGGTCCGCGGCAGGCCCATCAGGAAGATGGGCCGCTCGATCTTCACGTCGGCGTGCTCGGGGTGGGCGGTGAACTGCGCCTGGGTCAGCAGGACGCCGACCAGCGCGCTCTTCACCTCGGAGCGGTGGAAGTAGTTGCCGCGCGGGGTCAGGCCGGCCTCCGGCGACGCCAGGTCATCGGTGAGGACCCGGAGGCCCTCCTCGTGGAGCGTTCCTCCGAAGTCGGACATGCCCGTGGTCCGGACGGCGGCCTCCACGATGTCCTCGTAGCTACCGACGTCCGGGCGCTCGCGTGTCATCACGTTGTCAGACATGTCTTCTCCGGTGATCGAGCGCAGTCGAGGTTCAGTCGTGGAATTCGCCGCAGTCGACGGTCAGCATCTGACCGGTGACGGCGGAGGCCAGATCGCTGGCCAGGAACAGGGTGGCACGGGCGACCTCTTCGGACGACGCGAGCCGCTTCAGGTCGGTCGGGGCGGCCTTCTCGGCGTACACCTCGTCGTGGGTCTTGTTCTCGACCGCTCCGAGGAAGTCGAAGTAGCCGCGGTTCACGTCCTCGTAGATGTACGACGGCGCGACGCTGTTCACCCGGATGCCGCGCGGGCCGAGCTCGGTGGCCAGCGAGGAGGCGAGGTGCTCGAGGGTGCCCTTGGACAGCTTGTAACCGGCGTACTCGGGCTGGCTGGAGAACGAGACGCAGGAGTTGAGCATGATCACCGAGCCCTTGGACTCAGACAGCGCGTCGGCGAACAGCGCCGAGAGCCGCAGCGGCGCGAACACGTTCGTCTCGTTGACCTTCGCCAGGGCAGAGATCTTGATCTGGGTGATCGGGTCCATCGGCGGGATCGCGAACGCGTTGTTGATCACGCAGTCGATGCGGCCGAAGGCCTCGACGGCCTTGTCGCGGAGGTTGACCCGGGAGTCCTCGTCGGTCACGTCCGTGACGACCTGGACGACCTTGCGGCCGAGGCCCTCGACGATCGCGGCGACCTCGGCGAGGCGGGACGCGGTCCGGCTGGCGATCACCAGGTCGGCGCCCATCTTGGCGGCTTCGACGGCGAGCGACAGGCCGAGGCCCGGGCCGATGCCGGAGATGACGATGACCTTCCCGGCCAGCACCTGGGCGGGCTGGTAGCGGTCCTCGATCGAGGTGTCGTGCGCTTCTGCGTAGCCGAGCTCGGTGCTCAAGAGATCATCCTTCGGGCAATGCCGACCTGGCGGTCGGCGATTCGGGTGGAGTACTGCTCGGGCGTGACCTGGTTGGTCGCGTAGTGAGGCAGGTGGTTCGGTACGTCGGCGAACGCGACCAGCTCGACCTGGGGGCCGTCGTCCGCGGTCAGGTCGTGCTCCAGCCGCTGCCAGCGCAGCATCATCACGCCCTGCGGGTGGTTGGTCAGGTCCAGCCAGTTCGCGATGCCGGGGTTGCGCTGGCTGATCACGTAGCGGAACTTGCCGTCCGGATCGGCCTGCGACTGGGCCGCGGTCAGCGAGGTCTGGTAGTGCTCGTAGTCGGTCGACACGTACCAGCGGGAGCCGATCTGGATCGCCTGGTAGGCGCAGTCGGCGACCGGGACGGTGACGACCAGGGCCTGGTCGTCGGTCAGGTCGTAGTGGCCGAGCGAGGAGAACTGGCTGGCCAGCCCGCCCGGCGTCGACTTCGGGACGGTCAGGGTGTTGACCGGCTCCTTGTAGGTGAACCACTCCGGGAACGAGAACCAGGTCTTGATCTTGCCGGTGAGCATCTTGGCGGCGACGCCGTACTTCTTGGTGATCCTGTCCACCTCGAAGGGGCCGCGGGGCACGCCGGCGGTGTCGAGACGCTGGAGCCTGATCGTGCCGCGGGTCTCGGTGCTCCAGTCGCTGAAGACCTCGCGGACGATCAGGGTCGCGCCCTTCTTGAGCCCCAGCTCGGGGCCGAAGGTCCAGGAGAACGAACCGTCGGCGCTGACGTCGAGCTCACGGTCGTCGAACGCGGCGACCGTGCTGGGGGCGCCGTCGGCGGAGTAGTTGCCGTCCATGATCTGGAACGAGAGGTCAGCCGCGGTACCGCGGACCCCGGAGACCTCGTACGTCGCACCCTCGTCGAGGTAGGCGTTGAAGTAGATCGCGTCCGGGTTGTCGAGCCCCTGGCGCGCGTACTGGTGGGTCGGGTTGATCAGCACCGGGTGGGTCAGGTCGTAGTCGAAGGCCATCTGCAGCGAGGACCGGATGCTGCCGGCGAGGTAGTCCAACCCCTCGGCGAGGTCCTGGTCGTTGATCGGGAACGGGGGGTTCCTGATCATCGCCTCGGCCTCGGCGACCGCCGCGGTGAAGGCTGCGGTGGCGTCAGCGCTCACAGGCTCACCTTGCTGATGATGTCCTCGGCGTACCGGTTGATGTTGTCGACCTTGGTCGCCAACGGCTCGGTGTCCGGTCCCATGATGTACGGCACCCGGAAGCCGACGATGGCGTCGGTGACGCCCTTGTCCTCGAGGCGCTTGATGCCGTCGACGGTGTAGGCGTCGTAGGAGATCACGTGCACCTCGAAGTTCTCGCGGGTGTCGCCCTCCTCCTTGCGGATCTCGTTCAGGCGGGTGAGCAGTCGGTCGAGCTCCTCGCCGTCTCCACCAGCGTGCATCCAGCCGTCGCCCTTGACGACGGCACGACGCAGCGCGGCGTCAGCGTGGCCGCCGACCAGGACGGGGATCGGCTCGGTCGGCGCCGGGCACTGCTTGAGTGCTTCGATGTCGTAGAACTCGCCGTGGTACTCGAAGAACTCGCCGCTGGTCAGGCCGCGCAGGATGTCGATGCACTCGTCGAGCCGCTTGCCGCGGCGCTCCCACGGAACACCCAGGGCGACGAAGTCCTCGGGCCACGGTGAGATGCCGACGCCGAGGCCGAGCCGGTTGTTGGACAGGAACGCCAGCGACGAGGCCTGCTTCGCGGTGAGCACCGGAGGCCGGATCGGCATCTTCAGCACGAACGGCGTCAGTCGCAGGGTCTCGGTGACGGCGAAGATGTGCGCGCAGAGAATCATCGTCTCGATGAACTCCTTGCCCTCGAGGAACTCCCGGTCACCAGTGTCGGTGTAGGGGTACTTCGAGTCGGACTCCTTCGGGTAGATCAGGGAGTCGGCAATCGTCATCGAGGTGTAGCCGGCTGCTTCGCAGGCCTGGGCCATCGGGGCCCAGTACTCGGTCTTGGTCATGCCTTCGGCAAAGGAGAATCGCATCCCGCAAGACTAGAACGTGTTCCAGTTTCATGGCTAGAGTGATTCCGCAGCAGGACCCCTGTTTTTTCTGAAGGCATCTATCGCCAGGAGGCACCCGTGGAGCTGCAGGAAATCTCCGATCGCACGGAGATCCGTGACGCCATCACCAACTACACCTTCGGGATCGACCTGGCTGAGTGGGACCGTCTCGACCGGGTGTTCACCCCCGACGCCGCGATCAACTACGTCGAGTCCGGCGGCATCGAGGCCACCTTCGCGGAGATCAAGCCGTGGTTGATCGAGAACCTCGCGGTGGCGCCGAGCCGGGTGCACATGATCGGCCAGATCGACTACGAGACCCTTCCCGACGGTGAGATCCAGGCCAACGCCTACTTCCACAACCCGATGACGTTCGACTTCGGGCCGGACTCGAAGTTCCCCGTCGAGGTGACCGGGATCTACCGGCACACCTTCACCCGGACCGAGGCAGGCTGGCGCTCGCGCAAGCTGCACGAGACCGTGCTCTGGCGACGAGGGTTCGAAGCCCTCGGGATGTAGCCGTGGACAAGAAGCCGAAGGGGATCGACGACCCCGGTGCCGTGAGATTCATGAAGGTGATGGCCGCGGCGAACGTCTGGCTGTTCCGGCGTACCGGGGGAAGGGTCGGGTCGCACTGGCGGATCGGCGCCGGCTGGCGCAATCCGGTCCCGATCTGCCTGGTCGAGCACACCGGACGCAGGACCGGCCTGCCGCGGACCACGCCGTTGGTCTACCTGGTCGACGGCGAGAACATCGTCGTGGTCGCGTCGCAGGCAGGACGGCCGGAGAACCCGATGTGGTTCGGCAACGTCGTCGCCTCCCCGGAGTCGTCGTCCAGGTGGGTCGGGTACGCCGCGAGATGCGCGCCCGGGTCCCCGACGCGGCCGAACGCGGCCTGCTGTGGCCCAAGCTCGTCGCGCTCTACCCGGACTACGACAGCTACCAGTCGTGGACCGATCGGGTGATCCCGGTGGTGGTCCTCGAACCTCGTTGAGGTTGCGTCTTTCTGGGGCTGGTCCGGAGCCCTATCCTTGGCGCTGTGACCGACCGCGAACCTGACCACCGACAGGGCCCGGGACAGCAGCAGATCCTTGCTGTCGTCCTGAAGTTCGTCGGCATCGCGCTCGGCATCTTCCTGGTGATCGGTCTGGCGACCTGGTTCGTGGTCAAGTCCCTGGACCTCGGTACGACGGACTCCTCGAGCTCCGTCCCGGTCCAGCCGATCAACACCCCGTCGTCACCACTCCCGTCGACCGCGATCCCGCAGCCCGACGACAGCGACAGCCCGTTGCCCGACGACAGCACCGAGCCGGTCGAACCGACCCAGACGCCCGGGTCGACGGCGATGTTCCTCAGCGCCTCGCCGGTCGTGGTCAGCTCGATGGACCGGATCAACCTCACCGGTACCTGGCCCGGCCACGACGCGATCTCGCTGGCGGTCCAGCGTTTCGAGGGTGGTTCCTGGGTCGACTTCGGCGTCCAGACCCAGCTCGAGGTCGGCACCTTCGCGACCTACGTGCAGACCACGCACTCCGGACCGAACAAGTTCCGGGTCTACGACCCGTCCACCGGTACGGCGTCGAACGCCGTCACGGTCACCGTCGGCAAGTAGGCACTTGCCCCGTTACTCCGGCATCCAGTCGAACGTGCTCGGGTTCGGCCCGCGGCGCCCGTCCTCGCCGCGGTCGAGTGCGGTGATCGCGTCCCGGTCGGCGTCGGAGAGCTCGAAGTCGAAGATCGCGGCGTTCTCGCGCATCCGCTCGATCGACACCGTCTTGGGGAAGACGATGTCACCGCGCTCGATGTGCCAGCGCAGCGTGACCTGCGACGGCGTACGGCCGATCCGGTCGGCGATCCCGGTGATCACCGGGTCGTCCAGCACGGCGCCCTGGGCGATCGGGGACCAGGCCTCGGTAAGGATCCCGGCGGCTGCGTCGGCCGCGCGGACCGCCTCGTTGCCGAAGTAGGGGTGCACCTCGATCTGGTTCACCGCCGGTACGACGGAGGTCTCGGCAGCGAGCCTGGCGAGGTGGTCGACCTGGAAATTGGAGACGCCGATCGAGGTCGCGTGGCCGGCGGCCTGCAGCTCGATCAGGGTCTCCCAGGTCGAGACGTAGTCGCCGTCGTACTTCGTGGGCAGCGGCCAGTGGATCAGGAACAGGTCCACGTGGTCGGTACCGAGACGCTCGAGGGACTTCTCCATCTCCGCGCGGGCGTCGTCCGGCCGGTGGAACCCGTTGTTGAGCTTGGTGGTGAGGTACACGTCGTCGCGGGCCAGCCCGGACGAGGCGAGCGCCTCGCCGACGCCGCGCTCGTTGCCGTACATCTGGGCGGTGTCGATGTGCCGGTAGCCGGCCTCGAACGCGTCGGTGACGATCTTCGCCGTCTCGGGCGGTGGCACCTGGAAGACACCGAAGCCGAACTGGGGGATGGACGTGCCGTCGTGGAGCGTGAGTGCGGGAACAGTCATACCAGTCCCGACAAGAAAGCCGCGAGAACTATTCCCGAACGGGAACATCCGCGCCTCGACCTGAGTTGAGATGAGCAACAACAGTTGAGTTGCAACGACTCAAGTTATTTGCCAGACTCGGCACCGCGAGGCAGCATGGATTCGCAACCCGAGACTTTGAAGGAACACATCGGCCCGGGCAACCGGGCCTCACACGGAGGTAACGAACATGGCACGTGCGGTCGGCATCGACCTCGGTACGACGAACTCGGTCGTATCGGTCCTCGAAGGTGGAGAACCCACCGTCATCGCTAACGCCGAAGGTGCGCGTACGACACCGTCCGTCGTCGCCTTCGCCAAGTCCGGCGAGGTTCTCGTCGGCGAGGTCGCGAAGCGTCAGGCGGTCACGAACGTCGACCGCACCATCCGGTCGGTCAAGCGCCACATGGGCACCGACTGGAAGGTGAAGATCGACGACAAGGACTTCACCCCTCAGCAGATCAGCGCCTTCGTGCTCCAGAAGCTGAAGCGCGACGCCGAGGCGTACCTGGGCGAGCCGGTCACCGACGCGGTGATCACGGTCCCGGCGTACTTCTCCGACTCCCAGCGGCAGGCCACCAAGGAGGCCGGCGAGATCGCCGGTCTGAACGTGAGCCGGATCGTCAACGAGCCGACGGCCGCTGCGCTGGCCTACGGCCTCGACAAGGGCGACGCCGACCAGACCATCCTCGTCTTCGACCTCGGTGGCGGCACGTTCGACGTGTCCCTGCTCGAGATCGGCGAGGGTGTCGTCGAGGTGAAGGCCACCAGCGGTGACAACCACCTCGGTGGTGACGACTGGGACCAGAAGGTCGTCGAGTGGATGGTCAAGAAGTTCAAGGACAACAACGGCGTCGACCTGAGCCAGGACAAGATCGCCCTGCAGCGACTCCAGGAAGCGGCGGAGAAGGCCAAGATCGAGCTGTCCAGCTCGGCCGAGACCACGATCCACCTGCCGTACATCACCCACGGTGAGTCCGGACCGCTGCACTTCGAGGACAAGCTCACCCGGGCCGAGTTCCAGAAGCTCACCCACGACCTCCTCGAGCGCACCAAGAAGCCGTTCCAGCAGGTGCTCAAGGACGGTGGCGTCGACGTCTCCAAGATCGACCACGTCGTGCTCGTCGGCGGCTCCACCCGGATGCCGGCCGTGACCGACGTCGTCAAGGAGCTGCTCGGCGGCAAGGAGCCGAACAAGGGCGTGAACCCGGACGAGGTCGTCGCCGTCGGCGCCGCGCTCCAGGCCGGTGTCCTCAAGGGCGAGGTCAAGGACGTGCTGCTCCTCGACGTCACCCCGCTGTCCCTCGGCATCGAGACCAAGGGCGGTGTGATGACCACCCTGATCGAGCGCAACACCACGATCCCGACCAAGCGTTCGGAGATCTTCACCACCGCGGACGACAACCAGCCGTCGGTGGAGATCAAGGTCGCCCAGGGCGAGCGCCAGATGTGGGCGCAGAACCAGGCGCTCGGCAACTTCGAGCTGACCGGCCTGCCGCCGGCTCCGCGGGGCATCCCGAAGGTAGAGGTCACCTTCGACATCGACGCCAACGGCATCGTGCACGTCACGGCCAAGGACCAGGGCACCGGCATGGAGCAGTCGATGACGATCTCCGGCGGCTCCGCGCTGTCGAAGGACGACATCGCCCGGATGGTCTCGGACGCCGAGCAGTACGCCGAGGAGGACGCCAAGCGTCGCGAGGCCGTCGAGGTCCGCAACCAGGGCGACAGCCTCGTCTACAGCACCGAGAAGTTCATCTCGGAGAACGCCGACAAGCTGCCCGAGGACGTCAAGACCGAGGTCCAGACCGACCTCGACGCCCTCAAGGCCGCGCTTGCCGACGAGAGCACCGAGGCGGACGCGCTGACCGCGGCGATCTCCAAGCTCGGTGAGTCCAGCCAGAAGATGGGTGCCGCCCTGTACGCGGCCAGCGATGCTGAATCGGCATCGACCGAGGGGGCTGCTGACGCGGCGGCCGAGGCGGACGACGACGTCGTCGACGCCGAGATCGTCGACGAGCCCGCCGGCGAGGCCGGATCTGACGAGGCTGGCGCCAAGTGACCGACCAGCCGTTCGAGGGGGAGCCGACCGAGTCGGCTCCCCACTCGGGCGAGCCCGGGTTCGTGGTGCCCGACGACATCTCGGGGATCGAGAACCTCCTCGAGGAGGGCGGTCCCCTGGAGCCCCGGGATCTGGAGCCCCAGGACGTCGTCGAGGTCGACCCGCTGACGGCGGCACAGCAGGAGGCGGCCGAACGGACCTCGGACCTGCAGCGGTTGCAGGCGGAGTTCCTCAACTACAAGCGCCGGGTCGATCGCGACCGGGACCTGATCCGGGAGAACGCCGTGTTCACGGTGCTCCTGCCGATGCTCGACGTGCTCGACAACATCGACCGTGCCCGCGAGGCCGGCGAGCTCGAGGGCGGGTTCAAGGGCGTCGCCGAACAGCTGGAGCGGACCGTCGCCTCCCTCGGCCTGACCCGGTACGGCGTACCGGGTGATGCGTTCGACCCGCAGCTGCACGAGGCGCTCTCGCACGTGGGCACCGACCCCGAGGTCACCGTGGCGACGGCGAAGCACATCGCGAAGACCGGGTACCGGATCGGCGACCGGGTCGTCCGGGTGGCCCAGGTCCTGGTGGTCGACCCCGAGGGTGACAGCACCGACGAAGCCTGAGGACAAGCACGAGGAAACGACGAGGAGAGGGGGGTGAGACGTGAGCAACGCTGACTGGGCCGACAAGGACTTCTACAAGGTCCTCGGTGTCGACAAGGGTGCTGAAGCGCCTGCGATCAAGAAGGCGTACCGGAAGCTGGCTCGCGAGAACCACCCGGACTCCAACCCCGGCAACCAGGTCGCCGAGGACCGCTTCAAGCAGGTGGCCGAGGCGTACGACGTCGTCGGCGACGCCGACAAGCGCCGCGAGTACGACGAGTTCCGCTCGATGTTCTCCGGCAGTCGCCCGGCTGCCGGTTTCGGTGGCGGGTTCCCCGCGGGCGGGTCCCAGGCCGGGTTCGACCTGTCCGACCTCTTCGGCGGGATGTTCAACGGCGGCCAGGCGGCGTCCCGGCCCCGGGCGCGTCAGGCCGTGCGCGGTCCTGATCAGGAGACCACCGCCAGCATCGGCTTCGACGACGCCGTCGACGGCGCCACGATCTCGTTGCGGCTGTCCTCGGACGGGCAGTGCCCGACCTGTCAGGGCTCCGGCGGCAAGCCGGGCACCCGCCCGCACGTCTGCCCGATGTGCGACGGCGCCGGCATGGTCGTCAGCACCATGGGCGGGGCGTTCTCGATGAACGAGACCTGCCCGCAGTGCCGTGGTCGGCAGATGATCTACGACGAGGCCTGCCAGACCTGCTTCGGTTCCGGACGCAGCACGACGACCAGGACCCTGCAGGCCCGGATCCCGGCGGGCGTCAAGGACGGTCAGCGGATCCTGCTCAAGGGCAAGGGCGGAGCCGGTGAGAACGGTGGCCCGGCAGGCGACCTGTACGTCACCGTCCGGGTGGCCGCGCACCCGCTGTTCGGGCGCAAGGGCGACCACCTGACCCTCGTCGTCCCGGTCACCTTCGACGAGGCCGCGCTCGGCGCCCAGATCACCGTGCCGACGTTGCACGGCGGACCGGTCACCCTCAAGATCGCCCCCGGTACGCCGACCGGCCGGGTGCTGCGGGTCCGCGGTCGCGGGGTCGAGACGAAGAGCGGCACCGGCGACCTGCTGGTCACCGTCGAGGTCCAGGTCCCCACGGAGCTGGACGACGCGGCGCGCGCCGCCGTGACGGCGTACCGTGACGCCACGGCCGGCACCGACCCGCGCGCGGCCCTGTTCGCAAGGACCCAGGGACGGGATTCGTGATGCCCCGATCGACACCGCGCATCCCCGGACCCGGTACGCCGGTCTACGTGATCAGCGTCGCCGCTGAGCTGACCGGCCTGCACCCGCAGACCCTGCGCCAGTACGACCGCGCCGGGCTGGTCTCGCCCGGGCGCACCGGCGGGGGCGGTCGCCGGTACTCGTTGAACGACCTGGAGGCACTCCGCGTCGTCGCCGAGCTGACTGCCGCCGGGATCGGACTCGAAGGGGTCCGCCGGATCATCGAGCTCGAGCACCAGGTCGCGGCGCTGCGCTCGCGCAACGCCGAGCTGCTGGTCCGGGCCCGTGAGCTCCAGGCGGCGTTGGACCAGACTGCCGCGGCTCTCGCGGAACGGCGCCCGAACCTGCCCGCGATCCGTCCACCGAGCGGTGCCATCCACCCCTTCGGCTGAGTCGGCCAGTGACCGATCGGTGGCGAGGACGTTAGTGTCAGCACCGGCTCGTTGAGCCACACGCGGAGAAGGTGGGCACGTCAGTGGTGTTGGAAACCGACTGGTTCTTCCAGCACGTCGACGCGCACCAGTGGCTGCACATCGCGACCATCCCGATCTTCACCGGGGTGGTCGGCTGGCTGATCAACTGGACCGGTCTGATCATGCTGTTCTCGCCGGTCCGCTTCCACGGGATCACGGTGCCGGGTCTGAAGCAGATCTCCCGGATCCTGCCGCGCAAGCTGCAGGAGGTTCCCGGCTTCCTGCAGGGCGGGATCGGCTGGCAGGGCATCGTCCCGGCCCGCGCCGCCAAGATGGGCAGCATCGCGGTGGACAAGGCGATCTCGAAGCTCGGCACGCCCGGCGACTTCTACCAGCAGCTCGAGCCGGACAAGATCGCCGAGCACATCGTGAAGGTCTTCGAGCCGGACATGCCCAAGATGATCGAGGACATCATGGCGCGCGAGCACCCGAACCTCTGGCGGGACCTGCCGACCCCGGCACGCCGGGCGATCATCTCCCGGGTGCAGGCCCAGATGCCGACCGTGGTGCACGGGATCACCGAGGAGATCGGGGTCCACATCGACCAGCTGCTCGACCCGAAGATCATGGTGATCGACCACTTCGAGCAGAACCCGGCGCTGGTGGTCCGGATCTTCCGCGACTTCGGTCAGCGCGAGCTCAACCTGATGGTCGCCTTCGGCTTCATCTTCGGGTTCGTGCTCGGCATCCCGGTGGCGGTCATCGACCACTGGTTCGGGCTCTGGTGGGCGCTGCCGCTGATGGGGATCCTGGTCGGCTGGACCACCAACGCGCTCGGGATGTGGCTGATCTTCGAGCCCCCGGAGCCGAGACGGATCCTCGGGATCAAGGTCCAGGGACTGTTCCTTCGTCGTCAGGACGAAGCCGCCGAGGTCTACGCGCAGATCATCGCCGACGACGTGATCACCCTGGAACGGATCGGTGACTTCCTGCTCGACGGCCCCCGGGGGGACCGCACCCGGCAGATGCTCGCGACCGCGATGCTGCCGGCGATCGACCAGGCCGCCGGCCCGGTCCGCGGTGCCGTCCGGATCGCGATCGGCAGCAAGAAGTTCGACAACATCCGTGACGCCGTCGCGAACGAGGCGGTCGACCGGACGATCACCCCGTTCCGCGACCCCGAGTTCAGCAAGCGCCAGGCGGACAAGATCCGGACCCTGGTCGCCGCACGGACCAAGGAGCTGCCGCCGCGCGACTTCGTGGACATGATGCGGTCGGCGATCAAGGAAGACGAGTGGATGCTCTACGCCCACGGCGCGATCATGGGCTTCGCGGGTGGGGTCATCCACCTGCTGATCTTCGGAGCGGGCGGAAAATGAGCGAGCGCGACAAGTTCTCTTCTCAGCACGACCGGACGCCGGCCGTCTGGGAAGGTGCTGCCGAAGCGCTCCCGGGAGTCGCCCGGATCGCCGGCAAGGCGTGGCTGCGCTCGGCCACCTGGGTGGCTGGCTCCAGCGCCCGGTCGGCCCGCAACCTCGCGCGTGCGATGACCGACCCCCGGGCCGCCGGCGAGCTCGTCCGTGGCGTCGCCACCGATCTCGCGGATGCCACCCGGGCGATCTCGACGGTCGCCTCGGCGATCTCCAGCGGTGTCCCGATCCCGGCCGCGCTCTTCGAGGCCAGCGTCACGCTCACCTCGGTGATGACCCCCGACGAACACGTCCCGCGGCAGCAGGAGCAGACCCTGCGCGAGCGCGGCGAGGACCTGCTGCGTCGCTCGCGGGACGTCTGGAGCGACGAGACCGCACACCCGGCGTACGGACGGATCCTCGACGAGGTCGCCCCCGACGAGGCCCGGATCCTGCTGCTGCTCCTGCGCGGCGGTCCGCAGCCCTCGGTCGACATCCGCACCGGTGGTCCGGTCGGGATGGTCAGCTCGTCGCTGCTCTCGGCCGGTCTGACGATGATCGGTCCGCGCGCGGGCGTCCGCTACCTCGACGAGGTGCCGGCGTACCTGAACAACCTCAACCGGCTCGGCCTGATCTGGTTCTCCCGCGAGCAGCTCGAGGACCCGCTGGAGTACCAGGTCGTCGAGGCGCAGCCGGACGTCCTGGCAGCGATGCACTCGGTGCGCTTCGCCAAGGTCGTACGCCGGTCCATCCACCTGACCCCGTTCGGGATGGACTTCTGCAAGACCTGCCTGGTCGACCCCGAGGAGACCACGGACCTTCCGGAGCACGAGACTCCCGAGGAGTAGCGGTCAGCCGCTGCGAGGACCGGGTCACACGGCGAAGGATGCGCCTGTCAGGTCCTCAGCAACGGTCCAGAGCCTCGTGGCAAGGTCCCGGTCCCGGGCGCGCTTGGCGAGCCGTGCCCGTACTGGTGGGCCGGAGAGCACCCGGCTCGGGCCGTAGTAGCTGCCACCCTCGATGCCCGGTGCGGTCGCAGCCATCAGCGACGGCCGGGCTGCGTGGTCGGGATCCTGCAGGACGCGGTGCACGACGAGGTCGATCGCCGGGCGGAGCGCGCGGACCTCGGCGATCCGGTAGCTCTCGTGGATGTTGGTGCCGGCCACGCCCGGATGGGCGCCGACGCTGATCGCGTTCGCTCCGGCCAGCCGGAGCCGGCGGTCGAGCTCGCGCATGAAGAGCATCGTCGCGAGCTTGCTCTGCCCGTAGGCCTTCCAGCCCCGGTACCGGCGGCGCTCGAAGTTCAGGTCGCCGAGGTCGATCCGCCCCACGACGTGCTGGACGCTGCCGACGTGCACGACCCGCCCCGCCGGAGCTGCGAGCACGTACGGCAGGAGCTGTGCGGTGAGCGCTACGTGCCCGAGGAAGTTCGCGCCGAGGTGCGACTCGAAACCATCGGCGGTGCGACCTTCCGGAGCGAGGGCGATACCGGCGTTGTTGACCAGGATGTCGAGGCGTTCGTGCAAGGAACCGAACTCGGCGCCGGCTAGCCGCAGCGTCCCGAGGTCTCCCAGGTCGGCAGCCAGGATCGCGAACCGTCCGTCCGGTACGGCGGCACGAAGGGAAGAGATCGCGGCCTCGGCCCGTTCGACCGACCGGCAGGCGAGGACGACCTGCGCACCGGACCTCGCGAGCTGGAGCGAGGTCGCGAGCCCGATGCCGCTGTTGGCGCCGGTGACCAGGGCGACCTTCTCGCTCAGATCGGGGATGTCAGTGGGGCCCCAGGTCATCTCCGGCTCACGGACGCGGCCACGGGCTTCCTTCGAGGGCCTCGATCGAGGCGTTGAAGCGCGCGAGGAGCTGCTGGAGCCGGTCGATCTCGTCGGGAGCCCAGGCGTCGAGGACCTGCGCGACCTGGGCATGGCGAACGGTCCGGTCGCGGCGCAGCAGCGCCAGTCCGCGGGAGGTCGGCCGAAGCACCTGGGCGAGACCCCCGTCGGGGTCGGCCAGGCGTTGGACCAGGCCCTTGCGGCGCAGGGCCGCGATCTGCCGGTTGACCGTCGAGATGTCGAGCCGAAAAGCCTCGGCGAGCTGCTTGAGGGTCAGCGCGCTGAGCTCGAGCCGGCTCAGCAGCTGGTAGCCCGAGCGGTCGAGCTCCAGGTCGGGGGCGTGCGCCGCCGAGCTGAGCTGGTGCCGCGCGAGCAGGGTCAGCTCCTGCTCGAGGAGCGCGACCGTGTCCGTCGTACGGATCGTCGCGGGCATGTGGCGCTCCTCTCATTCGGGTCGTGCAGATGTGCATCGTACACATCGTGTGTAGCCTACACACATGACGGACACGCTCCCCCAGCTCCCGCCGACCGCGGCCCGCAAGGTGCCGCACCCGACGGCTGTGGTCGCGATCGGGTGCTTCTGCGGCATCGTCGTCGCGCTGACCCAGACGATGATCGTGCCGTTGATCCCGCGTCTGCCCACGTTGCTGAGCACCACGTCGTCGAACGCGTCCTGGGCCGTCACCGCCACCCTGCTGACCGCTGCGGTGTCGATGCCGATCTCCGGGCGGCTCGGCGACATGGTCGGCAAGCGGCTGATGCTGATCCTGAGCCTGAGCGCCCTGGTGGTCGGTTCGCTGCTCTGCGCCCTGACCAGCAGCCTGGTCCCGGTCGTCGCCGGCCGTGCGCTCCAGGGCCTGTCCATGGGGGCGATCGCGCTGGGCATCAGCATCATGCGCGACGAGTTGCCGGCCGAGAAGGTCGGTCCGGCGGTCGCCAGGATGAGCGCGACCCTCGGTGTCGGCGGAGCCATCGGCCTCCCGGTCGCTGCGGTCATCGTCGAGAAGGCGAACTGGCACGTGCTCTTCTGGATCGCGGCAGCTCTCGGCGCGCTCTGCATCGCCGCAGTGCTGGCGGTGATCCCGGAGTCGCCGGTGCGGACCCCCGCCCGCTTCGACGGATTCGGGGCCCTCGGGCTCGGCACCGCACTCGTCCTGCTGCTGCTGGCCGTCACCGAAGGCGGCGGTTGGGGATGGACCGACCCTCGCATCCTCGCCCTCATCGCCGGCTCGCTCGCCGTCTTCGCGGTCTGGGGCTACTGGGAGCTGCGCAGCCCGGCGCCCCTGGTCGACCTGAGGACGTCGGCCCGACCCCAGGTGCTGTTCACCAACGTCGCGTCGGTGGCTACGGGCTTCGCCATGTACGGGATGTCGCTGATGCCGATCCAGCTGCTGGTCGCACCGCACGCCACCGGGTACGGCGAGGGGCTGAGCCTGATCAAGGCCGGCCTGGTGTGCATGCCGAGCGGGCTGATGATGTACCTGTTCTCCGGGGTCGGCGCCCGGCTGTCGGCAGCTCGCGGCGCCCGGATCAGCCTCGCCGTCGGGGTCGGCATCCTCGGGGTCAGCTACGTCTCGATGCTGCTGCTGCGCGACGAGTGGTGGCAGGTCTGCTTCGCCACCGCGCTGCTCGGCATCGGCATCGGGATCGCGTACGCCGCCATGCCCGCCCTGATCATGGGAGCGGTCCCGGTCACCGAGACCGCAGCCGCCAACGGGCTCAACGCCCTGATGCGATCGGTCGGCACCTCGCTGTCCTCCGCGGTGGTCGCGACCGTCCTCGCCAGCGCCACCATCCGCCTCGGTTCCGGCGTCTACCCCTCCGACCACGCCTTCACGGTCGCGTTCCTGATCTCGTTGGGCGCCTCGGCGCTCGCGTTGGGTCTGGCACTCGCGATCCCGCGCCACCAACAGGCCTGATTCGCGCGGCCAGAACTCCCGATCCGCGGAGAGAGTTGAGTGGAATGGACTCAACTCTGGGAGTGTTGTCACCAGTGACGGACGTGCTTGAAGTCCGACACGATGGAGACACACGCCCACAAGGGGGAGTTCATGGACGGATCGAAGTTCACCTCGCGCAGCGTCGAGGCGATCAACGCTGCGCAGACCGCTGCGGTGGCGGCGGGCAACGCCCAGCTCGAACCGGCGCACCTGGCGTTCGCGCTGCTGCGCCAGGACGGCGGCATCACCCCGACGCTGCTGGAGAGGTCCGGCGCCGACCCGGCCGCGCTGAGCTCGGCGATCGACGAGCTCACGGTGCGGCTGCCCAGCGCTTCGGGCGAGACGGTAGCGACACCGTCGCCGTCGGCCGCGCTGACGCGGGTGTTCGCCAAGGCGCTCGAGATCGCCATCGACATGAAGGACGAGTACGTCGCGACCGAGCACCTGCTGCTCGCGCTGGCGCAGGTCGAGGGTCCCGTGCAGACCGCGCTGTCCAACGTCGGCGTCACCGCCGACGGACTTCGCGCAGCGATCACGACGGTGCGCGGCAACCGCCGGGTCACCAGCCCGGACGCGGAGGCGTCGTACGAGGCGCTGGAGAAGTACGCCGTCGACCTGACCGCGCTCGCCCAGGAGGGCAAGCTCGACCCGGTGATCGGCCGCGACGCCGAGATCCGGCGCGTGGTCCAGGTGCTGTCCCGGCGTACCAAGAACAACCCGGTGCTGATCGGTGAACCCGGCGTGGGCAAGACCGCGGTCGTCGAGGGCCTGGCCCAGCGCATCGTCGACGGCGACGTCCCGGACTCGCTGAAGGGCCGACGGCTGCTCAGCCTGGACCTGGCCGCGATGGTCGCCGGCGCCAAGTACCGCGGTGAGTTCGAGGAACGGCTCAAGGCGGTGCTCGAGGACATCAAGTCTGCCGAGGGCCAGGTGATCACCTTCATCGACGAGCTGCACACGGTCGTCGGCGCGGGCGCGAGCGGCGACTCCGCGATGGACGCCGGCAACATGCTCAAGCCGATGCTGGCCCGCGGTGAGCTGAGCCTGATCGGTGCGACCACGCTGGACGAGTACCGGGAGCGGATCGAGAAGGACCCCGCGCTGGAGCGCCGCTTCCAGCAGGTCTTCGTCGGCGAACCGAGCGTCGAGGACACCGTCGCGATCCTGCGCGGGCTGCAGCAGAAGTACCAGGCGCACCACGGCGTCGAGATCACCGATGCAGCGCTCGTCGCCGCGGCGATGCTCTCGGACCGGTACATCACCGGACGCCAGCTGCCCGACAAGGCGATCGACCTGATCGACGAGGCAGCGTCCCGGCTGCGGATGGAGATCGAGTCCTCACCCGTCGAGATCGACCAGCTCCGGCGGGCGGTCGACCGGATGAAGATGGAGCGGCTCGCGCTGGAGCGCGAGACCGACGCCGGCTCGGTCGACCGGCTCGAGAAGCTCAAGGTCGATCTCGCCGACAAGGAGGAGGAGCTCCGCGGGCTGGACGTGCGCTGGGAGCGGGAGAAGGCCGCTCTCGAGGGCACCGGCGCGATCCGCAAGCAGCTCGACGCACTCAAGGTCGAGGCCGAACGCCTCCAGCGCGAGGGGGACCTCGCCCGCGCCTCCGAGGTGCTCTACGGGCAGATCCCGCTGCTGGAGAAGCAGATCGCCGAAGCCGACGGGGCCGAGGCGATCGACGACCCGATGGTCAACGAGAAGGTCGGTCCGTCCGAGATCGCCGAGGTCGTCGAGGCCTGGACCGGCATCCCCACCGGACGGCTGCTCGAGGGCGAGACCGCGAAGCTGCTCCGGATGGAGGAGATCATCGGTCGCCGTCTCGTCGGTCAGCAGGTTGCGGTAGCAGCGGTCGCGGACGCGGTACGGCGCTCCCGGGCCGGCATCTCCGACCCGGACCGGCCGACGGGGAGCTTCCTGTTCCTCGGGCCGACCGGTGTCGGCAAGACCGAGCTGGCCAAGTCGCTCGCGGACTTCCTCTTCGACGACGAGCGCGCGATCGTCCGGATCGACATGAGCGAGTACTCCGAGAAGCACTCGGTGTCCCGGCTGGTGGGTGCTCCTCCGGGCTACGTCGGGTACGACGAGGGTGGCCAGCTGACCGAGGCCGTGCGCCGGCGCCCGTACTCGGTGGTGCTGCTCGACGAGGTCGAGAAGGCGCACCCGGAGGTGTTCGACATCCTGCTCCAGGTGCTCGACGACGGTCGGCTGACCGACGGTCAGGGCCGCACCGTGGACTTCCGGAACGTGCTGCTGATCCTGACCAGCAACCTGGGGTCGCAGTACCTGGTCGACCCGACGCTGGACGAGCTCGCCCGCCACGACTCGGTGATGAGCGTCGTCCGGCAGGCGTTCAAGCCCGAGTTCCTGAACCGGCTCGACGAGATCGTGATGTTCTCCGCGCTCGGCAAGGACGAGCTCGCGCACATCGTCGATCTCCAGCTGGCCGCGTTCGACCAGCGGCTGGCGCCACGCCGGATCACCGTCACGGTCACCGACTCCGCCCGGACCTGGCTGACCGAGAACGGCTACGACCCGGCGTACGGGGCGAGGCCGCTGAGGCGCCTGGTGCAGACCGCGATCGGCGACCCGCTGGCCAGGATGCTGATCGGTGGGGCCGTGCTCGACGGGCAGCACGTGGTCGTCGATGCCGAGCCTGGCGGCGACCAGGCAGGGCTCGCGCTGCGGGTCACCGACTGACCCTGGCCAGCCAGTCCAGCAGCACCGCGTTGAACGCGGCCGGTTGCTCCTGCTGGACGTGATGACCGGCTTGCGGGACGAGGACCACGTCCTGCAGGCCGGTCAGCCAGGTCCGCTGCGCCTCGAGGTCCGGCGGTGCGAACGAGCGCACCGGATCGTGCTCGCCCATCACCAGCAGCGTCGGCTGGTCGATCGTCGTACCGCTCCACTGCCGCGCGCTCTGCCAGTCGAGGTCCGCGGCCCGGTACGACGCCAGCCCGCCGGCGAGCTCGCGTCCGGGCCCACCCGCGGCGTACGCGGAGACGAACGTGGCGAACTCGCTCTCGTCGAGCCAGGACCAGGGCAACGGCGGGGCCGGCGGCAAGGCGTCCAGGTAGGAGGTACCGGCAGACGGGTGCCCGAAGACGGAGAGCAGGTCGCCCTCGGCCGAGAGTGCCCGGAGCAGTCGGCGCAGCAACTCGGCCAGGTTCGCTCCGCCGAGGTCGTGCTCGGCGAGACCCGGCTCCTGGAAGTAGTGCAGGTGCAGGAAGTGTCGTCGGGCGACAGCGGCGAAGGTCTCGGTCGGGGCGACCGGTGCCGGGTCGCCACCGAAGGGCACGGTGCCGAGCACGCTGAGCACCCGGCCGGGATGGCGCTGCGCCAGGTTCCAGGCGTACATCGACCCGAAGTCCTGGCCGACCACATGAGCCCGGTCTACGCCGACGGCATCCAGGACACCGAGGAGGTCTGCTTCGACCGTCGTACTCGGGTACGCAAGGTCCTCGGGGCGGTCGGAGAGCCCGTAGCCGCGGGTGTCGACCGCGATCGCGGTGTAGCCGGCCGCGGCCAGGGCGGGGAGCTGGTGCCGCCAGCTGAACGACGTACCGGGGAACCCGTGCAGCAGCAGCACCGCCGGCCCACGGCCGAGGGTGCGCACGCCCAGTCGGATGCCGTTCGTCTCCACGAGCACCGGCTCGCAGAAATCGTCGGGACCGTCCATGCCCGGATCATCGCAGGCCTGACGTGCGGTGACGGGCGACGGTGCCCGGCTGCGGAGCCCTTGGTTGAATGGGACGTATGAGTCAGTCCGTCGAGGGTCCGCGCCCGCTCCAGGTCACCGTTGCCGGGGGCTTGGTCGCTGGTGCCTCGGCCTTCATGGTGGTCGCCGTCTTCGACGCTCTCGGAGGTCTGGGCTCGGTCGACAAGCGCGACGCGATCCACGAGGCGGTTTCGACCGGGTGGGCCAAGAGCCTCGGGCTGAGCGCGGCTCAGGCGACCGATGTCATCCGCGCCGGCCTCTACATCGGGGTGGTCGCCGCGGCCGCGGCCGCTGTTCTGGGCGTGTTCGTGCTCCAGCGCGACCGCACCGCCCGGATCGTCCTGAGCGTGCTCGCGGTCCCGATCGTGGTGACCTCGCCGTTCTCGCAGACCTTCCTCGGCACGATGATCGGCGTCGGCACGCTCACGCTGTGGATGCAGCCCGGACGGAACTGGTTCGCCGGTCTGGCGCCGGTCCCGCTCCCCGAACGACCGACGCCTCTCCAGCGGCACCAACAGCTCCCGGCACCGCCGCCGATGCCGCCTCCGATGATGCCGCCTCCCGTGATGCCGCCGGACCTGCCCGGATCGCCGCCGGCACCGCCGCCGCCTGCCTCGCCGTACGGGTACGGACCACCGTCGCCGTACTACCCGCCACCGGTGCCGCGTGCGACCGAGCCGGTCCCCACCCAGCTCCGGATCGCCTGCATCCTGGTCTGGATCTTCAGCGCCCTGACCGCCGTCGGGTTCCTGGTCACGATCGGCTACCTGGCCCTCAACACCGACGGTTTCATGAAGATCGCGCGCCAGAGTCCCAACTGGAACCCGTCGTACTCCGAGCACATGGTGGTCGCGGGCGCGCTGGTCGCCGGGGTGGTCTTCGTGCTGTGGTGCATCGGCGCGGCCGGGCTCGCCGTGCTGGCGATGCGCGGCGCGACCTGGGCGTGGGTGCTGCTGGCGATCTCGACCGTCGTCGCCTCGCTCGCCTCGTTGCTGGCCCTGCCGTACTCGTTGGGCCACCTCGCGGCGATGGCCTTCTGCCTCGGCAAGCTGTGCAGCGGCCCGACCCGGGCCTGGTTCGCCCGCCGTACGGCCGAGCGACGGATGCCGCCTCCGGTCTGACGCCGGTGGCCGGGATCAGCGCGCGTGCAGGTCGACGGCGCCGAGCCGGTCGAGTCCGTCGCGGATGACCTGCTCCTTCTTGCAGAACGCCCACCGGACCAGGTGCCGGCCCTCGTCGAGGTCGTCGTAGAAGACCTGCGACGGGATCGCGACCACCCCGGCCACCTCGGGCAGCGCCAGGCAGAAGGCGCGCCCGTCGGCATACCCGTACGACGACACGTCGGTCGTCGCGAAGTAGGTGCCGTCCGGCCGGTACGCCGTCATCCCGAGCGCCTCGAGCCCGTCGCAGAGCAGGTCCATCTTGGCGGCCAGCCCGACCGCCAGCTGACGGTGGAAGCCGTCGTGCTCGTTCAGCGCCACGGCGACCGCGGGTTGCAGCGGTGCACCTGAGGCGTAGCTCAGCCAGTTCTTCGCCCCCTCGACAGCGGCGACCATCCACGCGGGTCCGCTCGCCCAGCCGATCTTCCAGCCGGTGACCGAGAACGACTTCCCGGCGCTGGAGATGGTCAGGGTGCGTTCGGCCATCCCGGGCAGCGAGGCGAGCGGCACGTGCGGGGCGCCGAAGGTGAGGTGCTCGTAGACCTCGTCGGTGACCACCAGCAGATCCCGTTCCTGCGCGAGTGCGGCGACGCCGTCGAGCTCGGTCCGGGTCAGCACCGTCCCGGTCGGGTTGTGCGGGGTGTTCAGCAGGATCAGCCGGGTGCGCGGCGTGATCGCGACCGCGAGCTCGTCCAGGTCGAGCCGGAAGTCGGGCGCACGCAGGGTGACCGGACGTCGTACGGCCCCGGCCATCTGGATCATCGCGACGTACGAGTCGTAGTAGGGCTCGAGGACGACGACCTCGTCGCCGGGGTTCACCAGCCCGAGCAGCGCCCCGGCGATGGCCTCGGTCGCTCCGGTCGTTGCCACCACCTGACTGCGCTCCAGGCTGATCCCGTAGTGCCGCTGCTGGTGGGCGACGACCGCGTCGATCAGCTCGGGAGTGCCGTGCCCCGGTGGGTACTGGTTGCGTCCGGCCCGCAGCGCCGCCACGGCCGCCTCGATCACCGCGTCCGGTCCGTCCTCGTCCGGGAAGCCCTGGCCGAGGTTCACCGACCCCGTTTTGACTGCGAGGGCAGACATCTCGGCAAAGATCGTCGAACCGATTCCGTCCAGCCGGTGTGCGTATTCGGCCATGGCACAGACAGTAGTGGTTCACAATGTCCGCGTGAGTGACGACGATCAGCCGACCCCTGTGCGCAGCGACCGGCCGAGCACCGGGCGTCGGATCAGCTTCTGGGTGGGCCTGGGTGTCCTGCTCGCCGGCCTGGGCCTGCTGGCCTACGTCGCGTGGGAGCTGTGGGGCACCAACATCATCGCCCACAAGAACCAGCGCGCGCTCACCCACGAGGTGCAGAAGGAATGGGCCAGCGAGGCCGGCTGCTCGAAGTTCTGCCCGAAGGGATCGATCATCGCGCTGATCCGGATCCCCAAGTTCGGCAAGAAGTACGTGATCCCGGTCCTCGAGGGGGCGACCGAGGACAACCTGAACAAGGGCGCCTTCGCGCACTACTCGAACACCGCTGCCGCGGGTGAGAAGGGCAACTTCGCGGTCGCCGGCCACCGGATCACCCATGGTGAGCCGTTGCGGCACATGCCCGACCTGCGCCCCGGCAACGAGGTGATCGTCGAGACCAGGACCGACACCTACACCTACGTCCTGGACACCAACCCGAACGACCTGATCATCTCTTTCACCGGTCTCTGGGTCCTGGACGCGGTTCCGCACAACCCGAGCTCGAACTCGCCCGCGGTCAACCCGGACCCGGACTCCAAGAAGCTGATCACCCTGACCACCTGCTCGGAGCTGTTCCACACCGACAACCGGATGATCGCCTTCGGGCACCTGGTCAAGGACGTCAAGAAGACCAAGCTGCACCCGGTCGACCCGTAGAACGCTGGTCGGCGGTCACTGGGTAACCTGCGGTCATGGCTGATCGTGACGTACTCCTGGACCAGGTCAACGGCAAGGCGATCGTGCGCGGCAAGGTGACGCTGTCGTCGGGCCGCGAGGCCGACTACTACGTCGACATGCGCCGGGTCACTCTGGACGCGGAAGCGGCGCCGGCGATCGGGCGCACGATGCTTGAGCTCACCGCTGACTGGGAGTTCGACGCCGTCGGCGGCCTCACCCTGGGCGCTGACCCGATCGCGGTCGCGATGATGCACCAGGCAGCGGCTGCGGGCCGGAAGCTCGACTCGTTCGTGATCCGCAAGGCCGCCAAGGTGCACGGCCTGCAGAAGCTGATCGAGGGTCCCTCGGTCGAAGGTCGCCGGGTGCTGGCGGTGGAGGACACCTCGACCACCGGCGGTTCGGTCCTCGAGGCCGTGAAGGCACTCCGTGAGGCGGGAGCCGAGATCGTCGGGGTCGCCGTCGTGGTCGACCGGAACACCGGTGCGCGCGAAGCCGTCGAGGCCGAAGGCCTGGAGTACCGCTACGCGGTAGGGATCTCAGACCTCGACATCTGAGGCACTCTCGAGGGGTGCCGGCGGGGTGGGCCCGCCGTTGGTGTGCCGGTGCCGGTACCACTCCCAGCCGACCGGGATCGCCGTCAGCACCAGGATCCCCAGGATCAGCACGTCGATGTTGTCCACCAGCGCCGGTACCGAGCGGCCGAGGAAGTACCCGGCCATGGTGATCACGATGACCCACGCGACAGCGCCGATCGCGCTCCAGGTCAGGAACCGGCGTCGGTCCATCAGGCTGATGCCGGCGACGACGGTGATGTAGGTACGCACGAACGGCACGAACCGGCCGATGACCATCGCCTTGTTGCCGTGCAGGTCGAAGAAGTCCCGGGTCTGGTCGAAGTACTTCTTCTTCAGGATCCGTCCGTCCCGTTGCGCTATCGGTGGCCCGATCAACCGGCCGATCTCGTAGCCGACGAGGTTGCCGAGCAGGGCGGCCGCGCTGAAGATGATCAGCGCCACGGCGAGGTTGATGTTCAGGTCGCCGCTCGCGATGAACAGGCCCACCGAGATGAGCAGGGTGTCACCGGGGAGGAACGGGAAGAACAGGCCGCACTCGACGAAGATGATGAGCAGGCTCAGCCAGATGAACTCCGAGTGGAAGTGCGTCAGCAGCCAGTGGGGATCCATCCACTTCATGCCGAGGAGCAGGGGGGCCATTGCCGTCACTGGGTGAGCGTATCTGCCAGAACCTGACAAGAACCTGACGTTTGCAGAACCTCATCGGTTGTTCATCGGTTTTGCACAGACTCGCACGGCGGCGTACCAGCCCTAGGCTCGCGGGGTGACCGACGAACGCGC
Organism: Marmoricola sp.; assembly: GCA_025965315.1. Taxonomy (GTDB): domain Bacteria; phylum Actinomycetota; class Actinomycetes; order Propionibacteriales; family Nocardioidaceae; genus Marmoricola. The sequence continues at coordinate 16,889 of JAOPXD010000021.1, read as the reverse complement.
GCCGTACGACCCGATGCCGAACGGGCCGGCTGAGGTCGGCGTCGGCCCGTGGGAAGGGCCCTGGCCCACCGGATCCGAGTACGACGAGGCGCTGCTGGCCGAGGGGGACCGGCGCAACGTGGTGGACCGGTACCGGTACTGGTCGATGGCGGCGATCGTCGCGGACCTGGACAGCCGCAGGCACGACTTCCACGTCGCGATCGAGAACTGGCAGCACGACTTCAACATCGGCACGATCGTCCGGTCGGCGAACGCGTTCCTCGCCGCCGAGGTGCACATCGTCGGCAACCGGCGCTGGAACCGGCGGGGTGCGATGGTGACCGATCGTTACCAGCACGTTCGCCACCACGAGACTGCTGCCGAGCTGGCGAGCTACCTGGCCGATCGCGACGGCGGTCCGGTCCGGCTGCTCGGGATCGACAACCTTCCCGGCTCGGAGCACCTGGAGACGATGGAGCTGCCCCGCCGGGTCTGCTTCCTCTTCGGCCAGGAGGGACCAGGCCTCTCGGAGTCCGCGCGTGAGGCGTGCGACGGAACGTTCTCGATCGCCCAGTTCGGCTCCACCCGCTCGATCAATGCCTCGGCAGCCGCGGCGATCGCGATGCACTCCTGGATCCGGACGTACGCCGACCTGGGTGACGGCTCGGCCTGGCGGGGCTGATCAGCCGGCGAAGTACGGGTAGTACCCCGAGGGGCTGTTGTGGAGGACCGAGGCGATCAGGCTGATCGTCGTCGTAGCGAGACCGACCACCGCCAGCACCTGGGCAGCCTGGGCGGCAGCCTGAGCCCATCCGTCGGTGGCCGAGCTCGTAGCCCGGGCAAGGAGCAGGATCGCGATGCCGATCAGGATCATGACCAGGAGGATCAACTGCGTATGCGTGCGCGTGGTGAGGTCGGTGCCGAACACGGCAACGACGGCAGCTCCCAGGCGGTCGAGACCGCCGATCACCAGCAGGAACGCAAGCGTGATGAGCGCGATGGCCCTGGCCTGGGGCGAGAGAGCGAGCATGGTCCGACCGTAGTCCTGCGCTCGTCTAGGGTTGGGGACATCTGGACCGTTTCGGAGGAGCCAGACCCGAGGAGCCTGCCGCATGCCCATCGCCACCCCTGAGAAGTACGCCGAGATGCTGGATGCGGCCAAGTCGAAGTCGTTCGCCTTCCCTGCCATCAACGTGTCCTCGTCGCAGACGCTGAACGCCGCGCTGCAGGGCTTCGCCGATGCCGGCAGCGACGGCATCATCCAGATCTCGACCGGCGGTGCCGAGTACCTCTCCGGCCCGACGATCAAGAACATGGTCACCGGCTCGGTGGCCTTCGCGGCGTACGCGGCCGAGGTTGCCAAGAGCTACCCGGTCAACATCGCGCTGCACACCGACCACTGCCCCAAGGACAAGCTGGACGGCTTCGTCCGGCCGCTGGTCGCGATCTCCGCCGAGCGGGTCGCCCGCGGCGAGGCGCCGCTGTTCCAGTCGCACATGTGGGACGGCTCGGCGGTTCCGATGGCGGAGAACCTGCTGATCGCCGAGGAGCTGCTCGCCCGGTGCGCTGCGGCCCACATCATCCTCGAGGTCGAGATCGGTGTCGTCGGTGGCGAGGAGGACGGCGTCGTCGGCGAGATCGACGAGAAGCTGTACACCACCCCGGAGGACGCCCTGGCCACGGTCGAGGCCCTCGGTACCGGTGAGAACGGCCGCTACCTGACCGCGCTCACCTTCGGCAACGTGCACGGCGTCTACAAGCCCGGCAACGTGAAGCTCCGCCCCGAGATCCTCAAGGCCGCCCAGGAGGCCGTCGTCGCCAAGCTCGGCCTGGCCCCGGGCTCCAAGCCGTTCGACCTGGTCTTCCACGGCGGCTCCGGCTCGAGCGCCGAGGACATCGGTGCAGCCGTCGACTACGGCGTCGTGAAGATGAACGTCGACACCGACACCCAGTACGCCTTCACCCGTCCGGTCGCCGGCCACATGCTGAGCAACTACGCCGGCGTCCTGAAGGTCGACGGCGAGGTCGGCGACAAGAAGGTCTACGACCCGCGCGCCTGGGGCAAGGCCGGCGAGGCCGGGATGGCCGCGCGCGTCGCCCAGGCGTGCGGGGACTTGCGCAGCACCGGCCAGACGATCAGCTGAGCTAGGCGTCGACGGACGCGGCCTCGGGCGCCACCGCCGGTGCGGCAGCCCCGCCGTACCCGGAGTGCTTCGGACGCTCGTAGAACAGCACCGCGACCAGACCGATCACGTAGACGGCGGCCGGGAGCAGGAACGCCTGCTGCATGGCGTGCGCGAAGGGCGCCCGCAGCTCGACCGGGACCCGACGGGCGCCGGCGTCACCGTTCGCGGCCGCACCCGGGATGAAGTGCGCCAGCCGGCTGCTCATCATCACCGCGATGGCCGCTGAGCCGACCACGGACCCGACCTGGCGGGTCGCGTTGTAGACCCCGGCCCCGGCCCCGGCGAGGGTGAGCGGCAGGTTGCGGTTGGCGGTCGCCGCTGTCGGCGCCCAGATGAAGGCGTTGCCGCAGCCGAGGATCACCTGGAAGAGCGCCACCATCGGGATCGACGTGTCGGCCTTGATCTGGGTCGCCAGCGAGAACATCCCGATGATGCTGAGCACGAAGCCGGTGGTCACGATGTACCGCGGGTGCACCCGGTCGGTCAGCCCGCCGACGAACTTGGCCAGGATGATCGACATCACGGCCATCGGGAACAGCAGCAGCGCTGCCCTGGTCGCGCTGTAGCCGAGCACCGCTTGGGCCCAGAGCATCAGCGGGTACCCCATCGAGACGCCGACGAAGCCCATCACCGTGATCGCCACGGTGGAGACCGAGAAATTCCGGTCGCGGAACACGCTGAGCGGAACCAGCGGCTCCTGCTTGTTCTTGGACTGCCAGTAGACGAACGCCACCAGCATCACCACGCCGCCGACGATCATCGCGATGATCCAGCCGGCCCAGTCCTCCTGATGGCCCTGCTGGATCCCGAACGCGAGCAGGAACAGGCCCACACCCGAAAGAACGACTCCGAGCCAGTCGAACTTGTGGTGGTTGGTGGAGAGCGACGGCACGTTCCGGACCGCGAGGACGAACCCGACGATGCCGACGGGGATGTTGACGAAGAAGATCCACTCCCAGCCGAGGCCGGTGGTCAGCACGCCGCCGAGGATCGGGCCGACCACCATCGCGACACCTGCTGTCGCCCCCCAGACCGCCATCGCCTTACCGCGCTCGGCGGCGGGGAAGATCCGGGTGATGATCGCCATCGTCTGCGGCGTGATCATCGAGGCACCGAACCCCTGGACCACGCGGGCGATGATCAGCATCGCGATCCCGCCGGAGAGGCCGCACCACAGCGACGCCAGCGTGAACACCACGAGCCCGATCAGGTAGAGCTTCTTGGACCCGTAGCGGTCCCCCAACCGGCCCATGATCAGGACAGGTACGGCGTACGCGAGCATGTAGGCGCTGGAGACCCACAGCGTCTCGTTGACGCTCGCGTGCAGCTTCTCGATGATCGTCGGGGTCGCGACGGTCACGATCGTGAGGTCGACCAGGATCATGAAGAACCCCAGGACCAGCGAGAAGAGCGCTGGCCAGGGCTTGATCTCGTCAGCTGATCGGGTGGCCGGAGTGGCAGATGTCTGGGTCACGAGATTACTTAACACCGATGCTGGGACAATTACTCCATGACTTTCAACGACTTGATGTCCGGACCGCCTCCGACACGGCTTCCCGAGGACCCGGCGGCCGCATCCCTGGCCGCGGGCGACGACCCGAGGACGGTCGTGAAGGCGCACCCCGAATCACCGCTCGCCTGGGCGGTACTGGCCGAGCAGACGCTCGCCGAGGGATCCGACGACGTGGCCGGGTACGCGTTCGCGCGGGTCGGCTACCACCGCAGCCTGGACCAGCTGCGCCGCAACGGCTGGAAGGGCCACGGACCCGTGCCGTGGGACCACGTTCCCAACCGCGGGTTCCTGCGCGCTCTCGCCGCGTTGACCAAGGCCGCCGGCGCGATCGGGGAGAGCGCCGAGGAAGTGCGCTGCGGTGAGTTCCTGCGCGACTCGAGCCCGGAGGCGTACGACGCGCTGATGTCCTGATCTCCGAGACGAAAGGTCCGGCCGCCTCCGTGGAGGCGACCGGACCTTTCGTGCGTCGGTGGGACCGATCAGGCTCTGGTCAGGGCTTGGTGATGTGCAGGTGCAGCGTGAAGCGGTCGATGACGGCCTTCTTGTCGAAGCTCCGACGCTCGACCGCCTTGAAGGTCGCGTTGCCCGTCTCGGTCATCCTGAGCTTGTAGACCGTGGTGGAGTCACCGCCGACGATCGGCGGGTTGCCGTGCTGCTTCGGGGCGACGACCTTCTTGCTCACGACCGTGAACTTGGCGCTGTGCTTGCCCTGGGTGATCACCCAGCCGAAGCCGCCATCGGTCGCGGTGTCCAGCTTGATCGTCACCGTGTGGCCCTTCTTCACGGTGAAGTTGTGGGCCGCTGCGACGTGCTGCGCGGACGGTGCGGCGGCCATCGCCGGGGCGACGAGCAGGGCGGTCGACGCAGCGACCGCAGCAAGGACTTTGGCGAGGGAACGGGAGTGGGAGGTCATCCGGGCAGCGTAGGTCGGTGCTCCCAGCCAGGGAAGGCAAACGCACGATTGCTTTCCGCGGTCCAGACCTGTCAGCGCGCGATCAGCCCGAAAACACCCGGTTCGACGTGCCAGGTACGCCGTCGCTCGGGCCCGCTGACCTCGTTGTCCGCCCGGATCCAGAAGTCTTCCCCCGCCACGGTGACCCGGGTCCCGGCCAGCGGCACCGCCACCGGCCGTCGCAGCGGCGGGAGCACCAGTGCGAGCCGGTCCCGCGGGTCCGGCGCGGGGGTCAGGATGATCTCGAGGGTGCCGGCGCCGGCACCGTGACCGAGCGCGATGCCGGTCAGCCGCTGGTCCACGTCGGCGACGACGACCCCGTCGAGCTCGATGCGCAGCCGTGCGCTGGGCGGATCGAGCCGTGCGAGGGCAGCACGGAGCGGGGCCGTGACCAGGGCGACCAGATCCGTGCGGCCAGGGGCAGGCTCGCTGCCGTCGGCAGCGGTCAGCCGGACCGACTGGACCACGATCTCCCCGAGCTCGTCGACGATCAGGTCCATCGGTCGCGGAACGCCCTCGATCAGTACTCCCGCCGCCTCCGCGGGGTCGAGGGGGAGGCCGGCCGCGAGGGCGACCTCGTGGCCGGATCCGAGGGGCACCAGCCCCAGGACCTTGCCCAGCAGGTCGTTGCGCCGGTGCAGCGTCGCGATCACGGTGTGCAGGCTGGCGTCGTTGCCTGCGGTGACGATCCTGCGGCTACCGGCGCGGTGCAGGATCCCGTCCAGATCACCTGCTCCGGCGGTCTCGCAGACCTCGACGGAGACCCGGTCCCGGAGTACCTCGAGTGCGGCCGCGAGGCCCTCGGCGTACCCGGTTCCCGGGTCGGCCGCCTCGGTGATGACGAGAATCGGGTCCACCACGACACCGTATGCGCACCTGCATCACCGTGCGATCGAGCGGTCCGGGAGATCTCGGCCGAACGGGGACCCAGGGGCGAATTCTGGTAACGTGGCGCCGCAAGAGCCCCGTGCTGTTGCACGACGGGCTCTTCTGCGTTGCCGCCCGCGAGAGATGCCACGAACACGAGACGGAGAGGGGCGCCCATGCCCGCGATCGTGGTCCTCGGAGCCCAGTGGGGCGACGAGGGCAAGGGGAAGGCGACCGACCTCCTCGCGACCAGTCAGCCGATCGACTTCGTCGTCCGCACCAGCGGAGGACACAACGCCGGCCACACCATCGTGGTCAACGGCGAGAAGTACGCGACCCACCTGCTGCCCAGCGGCATCCTGACGCCGGGCGCGACCTCGGTCATCGCCAACGGTGTCGTGGTCTCGCCCGAAGCACTGTTCCGCGAGCTCGACGGGCTGATCGAGCGCGGCGTCGACGTCGCTCAGCTCGTGGTCAGCTCGAACGCCCACGTGATCGCGTCGTACCACGTGGCCGTCGACAAGGTCACCGAGCGCTTCCTGGGCAAGAACCAGATCGGTACGACGGGGCGCGGCATCGGACCGGCGTACGCGGACAAGGTGAACCGGATCGGGATCCGGATCGCCGATCTCTTCGACGAGGGCATCCTGCGGCAGAAGGTCGAGGCTGCCCTCGACGTCCGCAACCAGGTGCTCGCCAAGGTCTACAACCGGCGCGCGATCGATGTCGACGCCGTCGTCGAGGAGCTGCTCGCCTACACCGACCGGCTCCGCCCGATGGTGGCCGACACCAGCCTGCTGCTGAACAAGGCGCTGGACGAGGGCAGGACGGTGCTCTTCGAGGGCGCCCAGGCGACCATGCTCGACGTCGACCACGGCACCTACCCGTTCGTGACCAGCAGCAGCCCGATCGCCGGTGGCGTCTGCACCGGGTCCGGTGTCGGACCGACCCGCATCGACCGGGTCATCGGCGTGATCAAGGCCTACTCGACCCGGGTCGGGTCGGGCCCGTTCCCGACCGAGCTCTTCGACGAGGACGGCATCAACCTGCAGCGGATCGGAGGCGAGATCGGTGTCTCCACCGGCCGCACCCGGCGCTGCGGCTGGTACGACGCCGTGGTCGCCCGGTACTCCGCGCGGGTCAACGGCCTGACCGAGTTCTTCCTGACCAAGCTCGACGTGCTCGACACCTGGGAGCGGATCCCGGTGTGCGTCGCCTACGAGATCGACGGCGTCCGCCACGACGAGATGCCGATGACCCAGACCGAGTACCACCACGCCACCCCGATCTACGAGTACTTCGACGGCTGGGGCACCGACATCTCGGCGTGCCGCAGCTTCGAGGACCTGCCGAAGAACGCGCAGATCTACGTCCGGGCGCTCGAGGAGATCTCCGGGGCGCCGTTCTGGGCCGTCGGGGTCGGGCCGGGCCGCGAGGAAACGGTCATCGTCACGCCGCGCTGAACGCTCTAGGGTCGGTTCCATGGTGGAACCCGAGCAGGCGATCGACCAGGTCAACGAGATCTTCGGCAAGCACGCCGGGTACCGGGCGCTGCACGCGAAGGGCGCGTTCTACGCAGGCACCTTCACCGCGACGCCGGCGGCGACCGCGCTGTGCCGTGCCGGGCACCTGGCCGGGGACGTGGTTCCGGTCCGGGTGCGCTGGTCCAACGGTGGCGGCAACCCCGGAGTCTCCGACAAGGCCCCGGACGTCCGCGGGATGGCGGTCTCGTTCCGCCTTGCCGACGGCACCGCGACCGACCTGCTCGGCCAGACCGCGCCGCGGTTCCCGGTGCGCACCCCCGAGGCCTTCCTGGCGATGGCGAAGGCCGTCCAGAAGCCTTACCTGATGCCACTCTTCCTGGCCAGGCACCCGGACGCGTTCCCGGCGCTGCTGGCGACGATCAGGAGCAAGGCAACCGTGCCGCCGTACTCGTACGGCGAGGTGACCTACTACCCGGTGCACGCCTACCGCTGGCTCGCAGCCGACGGCACCGCGACCTGGGTCCGCTACCGGCTGGTGCCCACCGGGGGGCGATCGGAGAGGGCGGCCGGTGAGTTCTCCGGCCCGGACCGGCTGCACGACGAGATCCTGGCGCGGCTCGCGAAGGGTCCGGTCGGGTTCACCCTCGAGGTCCAGCAGGCGACCGCAGGCGACGACCCCGACGACCCGATGGCGCTGTGGGCAGGCCCCTGGTTCGACGCCGGAACGCTGAGCATCACCGGTCCGGACCCGGACCGCGAGCAGAACGGCGAGGTCGTGGTCTTCGACCCGACCAGGACCGTCGACGGCATCGAGCTCTCGAAGGACCCGATCCTGCTGTACCGGCCGGCGGCGTACTCGGCCTCGGTCCGTCGGCGCGCAACGTGAGTGCCATATACCTGAGGTATATACTTGCTCCATGAACGTAGCTACGACCAAGTTGTTCATGAACAACACGACGCAAGCCGTCCGGCTGCCGAAGGATGTCGCGTTTCCTGATGACGTCTCCGAGGTGGAGATCATCGTGTCGGGCAACGCCAGGGTGATCGTGCCCAAGGGCGGTCGCATCGAGTACTACCTGGCCAACAGGGTTCCGGCCCCTGACGACTTCATGCTCGAGCGGGATCAGCCGCCGATGCAGGAACGCTCGTGGCTGGACTGACGCATCTGCTCGACACCGATGTCGCTGTTGCGGTGATCCGAGCACGCACTCCCCACGTCGATCAACGATTCCGGTCTTGTGGAGCTGGCGCTGCGGTTTCGTCGGTCAGCATCGCCGAACTCACCTATGGAGCGCTACGTTCTGGAAGCCCGGACAAGGCGCTCGACGACGTCGAGGCCTTCCTGGACACGGTGGTCGTGCTTGAGATCGACCAACGCGCAGGAAGGGTCGCCGGCGCGGTCCGTGCTGAACTGGCTGAACGAGGCACACCAATCGGTCCCTACGACGTGCTGATCGCGGCTCAGGCTCGTGCTGAAGGCCTGATCCTGGCGACCGGAAACGTCCGCGAGTTCCGCCGCGTGAAGGGCCTTCAGGTCGAGAGCTGGCGCTGACCGTCAGTGCGCCTTGCCGCCGTTGCGGTTGACCAGCGGGCCCGCGGCGGACCAGGGGAAGTCGACCCAGCGGTCGGTGGTCTTCCAGATGAAGTCGGGGCGGACCACCGACTGCGGCTTGTAGTAGACGACCGCGGTCCGCACCTCGGCGACGTGGTCGGCGCAGAACTCCTGGACGTACTTCATGGTCAGGCCGGTATCGGCGACGTCGTCGGCGATCAGCACCCGCAGCCCGGTGAGGTCGACGACGTCGGGGGTCGGCGGCAGCATGATCGGGACGTCGAGGCGGGTATCGACGCCGGTGTAGAACTCGACGTTGACCGCCGAGAGGTTCTTCACGTCCAGCGCGTAGCCGAGCCCCATCCCGAGGGCGAGACCGCCGCGCGCGATCGACAGCACGATGTCGGGCTCGTAGCCGCTGTCGACCACCTGGTGCGCCAGCGCGTCCACGGCTTCGCCGAAGTTCTGCCAGGTCAGGATCTCGCGCTCGTCAGCCATGGCGAAAGTCTGTCATCGCCGTACGGTCTGGCGCTAACGTCGCACGGACCAGCACGCCACTCAGACAGGGGCTCGGATGTCAGCCGGCACGACCGCACGACCGGTGCCGCGGCCGGTGCCGCTGCGCCGACGGATCCCGGTGATCGGCGGGACGCTCGCGTACATCAAGGACCCGCTGGCGTTCATGGCCGACCACTACGAGCGGTTCGGGCCGGTCTCGGACCTGAATTTCATCGGGAAGCGCTGGACCATCCTGCTCGGACCCGACGCCTGCGGCGAGGCCCTGCGCAACCCCGACAAGGCGTTCGCGAACAAGCCGGGCTGGGACGAGCTGGTCGGACCGTTCTTCGACCGCGGGCTGATGCTGCTCGACTTCGACGAGCACCACCGGCACCGACGGCTGATGCAGGAAGCCTTCACCCGTGACCGGTTGACCGGGTACGCCGCCGCGCTGGGCCCGGCGATCGAGACCGGGATCGGCAGCTGGGAGGCGGGGGACGGGTTCAAGGCGTACCCGGCGCTGAAGGACCTCACCCTGAACCTGGCGACCCAGATCTTCATGGGCGGTGCCGAGCTGACCTCGGCGGACGAGCTCGACCGGGTCAACCGGGCGTTCATCGACTGCGTCCAGGCGGCCACCTCGTTCGTCCGGGCCCCGCTGCCGGGCACGCGCTGGCGGCGGGGGATCCAGGGGCGGCAGCTGCTCGAAGAGTTCCTCGGTCGGCAGCTCCCTGCCAAGCGCGCCGCCGAGGGTGACGACCTGTTCTCGGTGCTCTGCCACCTGACCGAGGACGGCGAGGGCTTCAGCGATGCCGACGTCGTCAACCACATGATCTTCCTGCTGATGGCCGCCCACGACACCTCGACGATCACGGTCTCGACCGCGATGCAGTACCTGGGCCAGCACCCGGAGTGGCAGGAACGGCTGCGCGCGGAGGCCTCAGGGCTCTCGGCAGCGCCGACGCTGGACGAGCTGGACGGCCTGGTCGGGTTCGCCCTGGTGATGAAGGAGTGCCTGCGACTGCTGCCGCCCGTCCCGGTCCTGGCCCGTCGTACGGTCAAGGACACCGAGGTGCTCGGGCACGCGATCCCGGCCGGTCGGCTGACCGCGGTGATGGTGCACCTGCAGCACCACCAGGCCGACCTCTGGCCGGACCCGGAGAGCTTCGACCCGGACCGGTTCGCCGAGGACCGCCGCGAGGACAAGGTGCACCGGCACGCCTGGGAGCCCTTCGGCGGCGGCGTGCACAAGTGCCTGGGGATGTTCTTCGCCGGTGCCGAGGTGAAGCTGATCCTGCACCACCTGCTCCGACGGTTCACCTGGTCGGTCGACGCCGACTACGAGGTCCCGCTCAACTACTACTCGCTGCCGTTCCCGAAGGACGGTCAGCCGGTCGACCTGCGGAGGCGTGAGGACCAGCCCGGCCACTAGGATGAGTTCAGTGAAGACCCTCGTGATCGGCACCGGTGGCCGCGAGCACGCGCTCGCACTCGCGCTCTCCCGTGATCCGTCGGTCACCGAGGTGCACGCTGCGCCGGGCAACCCCGGCATCGCTGCGATCGCGACCCTGCACGACGTCGACCCGATGGACCCGGTCGCGGTCGCGGATCTCGCCGAGCGGCTGGGCGCGGAGCTCGTCGTCGTCGGGCCCGAGGCGCCGCTGGTCGCCGGTGTCGCGGACGCCGTCCGCGAGCGCGGGATCTCCTGCTTCGGTCCGTCCGCGGAGGCGGCCCAGCTCGAGGGTTCCAAGGCGTTCGCCAAGGACGTGATGGCCTCCGCCGAGGTACCGACCGCGCTGGCGCACGTCTGCGACACCCCCGAGCAGATCGAGGCGGCCCTGGACGCGTTCGGGGCGCCGTACGTCGTCAAGGACGACGGGCTCGCCGCCGGCAAGGGCGTGGTCGTCACCGAGGACCGCGCCGAGGCTCTCGCGCACGCGCTGCTCTGCGACCGGGTCGTGATCGAGGAGTACCTCGACGGCCCCGAGGTCTCGCTGTTCGCGATCACCGACGGCACGACCGTCTACCCGCTCCAGCCGGCCCAGGATTTCAAGCGGATCTTCGACGCCGACGAGGGCCCGAACACCGGCGGGATGGGCGCCTACACGCCACTGCCGTGGGCGCCCGACGGCCTGGTCGAGGACGTCCTGGAACGGGTGCTGCAACCCACGGTCGACGAGCTCGCCCGACGCGGCACGATCTTCTCCGGCCTCCTGTACGCCGGCTTGGCACTGACCAGCCGCGGGATGAAGGTGATCGAGTTCAACGCCCGTTTCGGTGACCCGGAAACGCAACCGCTGATGGCGCTGCTCGACTCGCCCCTCGGTGTCCTGCTCAAGGCCGCGGCCGACGGGCTCCTGCACGAGACCGAACCGCCCCGCTGGAAGTCCGGCGCGGCCGTGGCGGTCGTGATGGCGAGCGCGGGCTACCCGGGGACGTCGCGCAGCGGCGACGTGATCACCGGGGTCGGCGCTGCGGGGTGCGACGTGATCCACGCCGGCACCGCCCTCGTCGACGGCGAGCTGGTCACTGCCGGGGGTCGGGTGCTCGCCGTCACCGCGGTCGGCTCCGATCTGACCGCGGCCCGGGCCACGGCCTACGCCGGGGTGGCCGCGATCAGCTTCGACGGCGCCCAGTTCCGTACCGACATCGCGGCGAAGGCCGCAGGGCAGGCTCAACCAGCGGGGGAAGAATGACCGTCGTACCCAACGTCCTCGCAACCCGGTACGCCGGGGCCGACCTCGCGGCGATCTGGTCGCCGGAGCACAAGATCGTCCTGGAGCGACAGCTCTGGATCGCCGTCCTGAAGGCGCAGAAGGACCTCGGGATCGCCGTACCGGACGGTGTCGTGGAGGCCTACGAGAAGGTCGTGGCCAGAGGTGAGCAGGGCGTGGACCTTGCCTCGATCGCGGCCCGGGAGCGGATCACCCGGCACGACGTGAAGGCCCGGATCGAGGAGTTTTCCGCCCTCGCCGGCCACGAGCACATCCACAAGGGGATGACCTCGCGCGACCTCACCGAGAACGTCGAGCAGCTGCAGCTCAAGGCGTCGCTGGAGCTCATGCGCGACCGGGCGGTCGCGACCCTGGCCCGCCTCGGCCGGCTCGCCACCGAGCACGCCGAGCTCGTCATGGCCGGCCGCAGCCACAACGTCGCGGCGCAGGCCACGACCCTCGGCAAGCGGTTCGCGACCGTCGCCGACGAGCTGATGGTCGCGATCGACCGGCTCGACGACCTCATCGCGCGCTACCCGCTGCGCGGCATCAAGGGCCCGGTCGGCACGAGCCAGGACCAGCTGGACCTGCTCGGCGGCGACGAGACCCGCCTGGCCGAGCTCGAGCAGCGGGTCGCCCGCCACCTGGGCTTCGAGAAGGTGCTGACGAGCGTGGGCCAGGTCTATCCGCGCTCGCTGGACTACGACGTCGTCACGGCGCTCGTGCAGCTCGCCGCGGCACCGTCCAACCTCGCGACGACGATCCGGCTCATGGCCGGCAACGAGATCGTCACCGAGGGATTCAAGCCGGGCCAGGTCGGCTCGAGCGCCATGCCGCACAAGATGAACACCCGCTCGTGCGAGCGGGTCAACGGCCTCGCCGTGATCCTGCGCGGCTACGTCTCGATGATCGGCGAGCTGGCCGGCGACCAGTGGAACGAGGGCGACGTCTCGTGCTCGGTCGTGCGCCGTGTCGCGCTGCCGGACGCGTTCTACGCGGCCGACGGACTGTTCGAGACCTTCCTGACCGTGCTCGACGAGTTCGGCACGTTCCCGGCCGTCATCCAGCGCGAGCTCGACCGCTACCTGCCGTTCCTGTCGACGACCAAGGTGCTGATGGCCGCCGTGCGCCAGGGCCGCGGCCGTGAGACGGCCTACGACGCCGTCAAGCAGCACGCGGTCGCCGTCGCGCTCGAGATGCGTGAGAAGGGTGCCGCCGAGAACGACCTGTTCGCCCGCCTCGCGGCCGACGAGCGCCTGGGCCTGTCGGAGCAGGATCTCGCGAGCCTGGTCGCCTCGCCGATCGACTTCACCGGCGCGGCCGTCAGTCAGGTGCACGCCGTCGTGGCGCGCATCGAGCAGGTGCTGGCCGCCCATCCCACCGCCGCGGCGTACTCGCCCGGCTCGATCCTCTAGGCGCCGGGCGATCCCGTGGGCCTGAGCCTCCTGCCGATCATCCTGATCGTCGTGGGTGCCTGGCTCGCCGGGTGGGGGCTCAAGCGCCGTCGTGCCCTGGGCGGGCTGCCCGGCGGCTGGCGCCGCGTCGCCGGCACGGTCATCGACACGGGCGACGGATCCGCCCGCCCGCCGCGCATCGAGTACCGCACTCCCGACGGCCGGCGGCTGCGGATCGAGGGGCCGCCGGCGACGCCGTTCTCGGTGGGGGACGAGGTGGCGGTGCTGCTCGACCCTGCGGACCCGACCCGCGCACGCCTCGACCTCACCGAACGGGAGGCGGCGCGGCTGGTGACGCTCCTGATCGCCACCGGCGGGATCGTCCTGGTGATCGGGGCGGTCGCCGCGGTGGCGCTGCTCTAGGCTGGGCGCGTGCCACTCGACATCCCCGGAGCCACCCACCTGCACTCCGGCAAGGTCCGCGACCTCTATGAGATCGACCCCGCGACGGGCGAAGGGGACCAGCACCTGCTGATGGTCGCGTCCGACCGCGTCTCGGCGTTCGACTTCATCCTGACGCCCGGCATCCCCGACAAGGGCGAGATCCTCACGCGGATGTCCCTGTGGTGGTTCGACCAGCTGGCCGACCTGATCCCCTACCACGTCGTGTCGACGACGGTGCCCGAGCGCGTCCGCGGACGAGCGCTCGTCGTCGAGAAGCTCGACATGTTCCCGGTCGAGTGCGTGGCCCGCGGCTATCTCACCGGTTCGGGCCTGACCGACTACGAGACCACGGGGGAGGTGTGCGGCGTCCCGCTGCCTGCGGGTCTGGTCGACGGCTCCCGTCTGCCGGAGCCGATCTTCACCCCGGCGACCAAGGCCGATCTCGGCGAGCACGACGAGAACGTCTCGTTCGAGCACATCACCGGCACCGTGGGGGTGGAGACCGCGACGGCGCTGCGCGACCTGACGCTGACGATCTACGCCCGCGCCGAGCAGATCGCGCGCGAGCGCGGCATCATCCTGGCCGACACCAAGCTCGAGTTCGGTGCCCGGCCCGACGGCACGATCGTGCTGGCCGACGAGGTGCTGACCCCCGACTCCTCCCGCTTCTGGCCGGCCGACGCGTGGCAGCCCGGCCGCTCCCAGGCGTCGTACGACAAGCAGTTCGTCCGCAACTGGCTGACCTCGGACGAGAGCGGATGGGACCGCGCCGGCAACACGCAACCGCCGGCGCTGCCTGCCGAGATCGTGGAGAAGACGCGCGCCCGCTACGTCCAGGCCTACGAGCGGCTGACCGGCGAGACCTTCTGATCGGCCCCTCGGCGCGGACCGTTACCTGCCAGTAGTGTGGCGTGACACCGTCGTCGCACCTGAGGAGCAATCGTGGCCAACCTTGCCGCTCTGTTGGAGAATTCCGCCGAGAAGTACGCCGATCGCACCGCGATCGTGTTCGGCGACACCCGCCTGACCTACGCACAGGTCAACGGAGCAGCCAACCAGGTCGCCAACCTCCTGGTCGAGCGCGGCATCGAGCCCGGTGACAAGGTCGCCCTGTCGTCGCCGAACCTGCCGTACTTCACGATCATCTACTACGGCATCCTCAAGGCCGGCGGAACCGTCGTGCCCCTGAACGTGCTGCTCAAGCCGCGCGAGGTCGCCTACCACCTGGCCGACTCCGATGCGAAGGCGTACTTCGCCTTCGAGGGCACGCCCGACCTGCCGATCGGCGACAACGCCTGGCAGGGGTTCGAGGCCACCGACACGTGCACCGAGTTCTTCCTCGTCCGGATGGACGCGAAGTGGCCCGAGCCGATCTCCCCGCCGGAGTACTACGCCCCGCTGGTGGCCAAGCAGCCGCCGACCTTCGAGACCGTCGAGCGCGACGACGACGACACCGCGGTGATCCTGTACACGTCCGGCACGACGGGCCAGCCCAAGGGAGCCGAGCTGCGGCACCGCAACATGCGCGACAACGCGCTGTCCGGCGCGGACCTGTTCGGCGCGGACGAGTCGAAGCCCGACACGTACCTGTCCGTCCTGCCGCTGTTCCACTCCTTCGGCCAGACCGTCATCCAGAACGGCGCGTTCGCCTTCGGCGGCACCGTCGTCATGCTGCCGCGGTTCGAGCCCAAGGCGGCCCTCGACCTGATGCTGCGAGAGAAGGTCACCTTCTTCGCCGGTGTCCCGACGATGTACTGGGGCATGCTCGCGGCGCTCGACGACAGCGTCGACGTCGAGACGCTGGCCGCCAACCTGCGCGTCGCCGCCGCAGGAGGCGCGGCCCTGCCCGGTGAGATCCACAAGCAGTTCAAGGACCGCTTCGGCGTCACGATCCTCGAGGGCTACGGCCTGTCGGAGACCTCGCCCGTGGCGTCCTTCTCGGCGTACGGGCAGGACCCGCGCGTCGGCTCGATCGGCCTGCCGATCCCGGGCGTGGAGATGAAGCTCATCAACGACGACTGGTCGGACGTCGAGCCCGGTCCCGACGCGGTGGGCGAGATCGCGATCAAGGGCCACAACGTCATGAAGGGTTACTACGACCGGCCCGAGGCGACGGCCGAGGCGATCAAGGACGGCTGGTTCCGTTCGGGCGACCTGGCGAAGAAGGACGAGGACGGCTTCTACTTCATCGTCGACCGCTCGAAGGACATGATCATCCGCGGCGGCTACAACGTCTACCCGCGCGAGATCGAGGAGGTGCTCATGACCCACCCGGCGGTTTCGCTGGTCGCGGTCATCGGCGTCCCGAACGACCAGCACGGCGAGGAGATCAAGGCGGTCGTCGTCAAGAACAAGGATCACGACGACGTCTCCGAGGCCGATCTGGCGGCCTGGGCCAAGGAGCAGCTGGCGGCCTACAAGTACCCGCGCATCGTCCAGTTCCTCGACGAGCTGCCCATGACGTCGACCGGCAAGATCCTCAAGCGAGAGCTCTCCTAGGCCTCCAGTAGGATCGGGGCATGCCTCGCATAGTCGTCGACGTCATGCCCAAGCCGGAGATCCTCGACCCGCAGGGCAAGGCCGTCCACGGCGCCTTGCCCCGCCTCGGCTTCAACGCCGTGACGGACGTGCGCCAGGGCAAGCGTTTCGAGCTCGAGGTCGAGGCCGCCGACGAGGCGACCCTCGCCGAGATCCACCAGCTCGCCGAGACCCTGCTGTCGAACCCGGTCATCGAGGACTACGCGGTCCGCGTCGACGGGGCCACCGCGTGAAGATCGGCGTCGTCACCTTCCCGGGGTCGCTCGACGACACCGACGCGCAGCGCGCCGTCCGCCTCGCGGGCGGGGAGGCCGTCGCCCTCTGGCACGCCGACCACGACCTGCGGGGCGTCGACGCCGTCATCCTGCCGGGCGGCTTCTCGTACGGCGACTACCTGCGCTGCGGCGCCATCGCGCGCTTCGCACCGATCATGACCGAGGTCATCGGCGCGGCCCAGGGCGGCATGCCCGTGCTCGGCATCTGCAACGGTTTCCAGATCCTGTGCGAGTCGCACCTGCTGCCCGGTGCGCTGATCCGCAACGACCACCGCACCTTCATCTGCCGCGACCAGACCCTCCGGGTCGAGAACGCGTCGACGGCGTGGACGACCGACCTGTCCGTGGGCCAGGAGATCGTCATCCCGCTCAAGAACGGCGAGGGTGGATTCGTCGCGGACGACGACACCCTCGACCGGCTCCAGGGTGAGGGTCGTGTCGTGTTCAGCTACGTCGGCGGCAACCCCAACGGCTCGCTGCGCGACATCGCCGG
>JAOPXD010000216.1 GCA_025965315.1 Marmoricola sp. | reverse complement strand
CCGGCCGGCGTACGGGCCAGGGCCTTCGGCATCCCGAAGCGGCTCCCGGCGCCGGCCGCGAGCACGAGTCCGACCGTCGGCTCAGGCACGGTCCGGGGTGTTGCCGTAGCGGCTCAGGACGTAGGTCTCGGCGAGCTGGGCGAGCATGTACCCGAGGACCGAGGTGATCGTGATCACGGCGATCAGCGACCACAGCAGGTCGAACTGGTAGAGCGCCAACGACTCGTTGACCTCCTTGCCGACGCTGTTGGAGCTGGTGAAGTACTCGGCGATCAGGGCACCGGTCACCGCACCGGGCACCGAGATCCGGATCGCCGCGAAGATCGACGGGAGCGCCGTCGGGTAGGCGACCCGCCGCATCACGTCCCAGGGCGTCCCCCCGTACACGGTGACGACATCCCGCATCTGCGGTGTCACCGAGCGCAGGCCGAACGAGATGTTGATCAGCGCCGGGAACAGCACCACGATCCCGCTCATCACCGCGACGCACCAGAACCCGTTCCCGAACAGCAGCGTGATCACCGGCGCGAGCGCGACCAGGGGGACGGTGCGCAGGATCATCACCATCGGCATGCTGGCAGCCTCGACACCCTTGAACAGCACCATCGCGGTGGCGAGCAGGGTCGCGGCGGTCAGGCCTGCGACGAAGCCGATCCCGGCGTCGCGCACCGTGATCCCCAGGGCGGAGAACACCGTCGAGCGGTTCGCACCGGCATCGGGCCCGCTGAACAGGTACTTCACCACGTCCTGGGGAAGACGGGTGGTGAGCTGGTTGATCCCGGTCTGGGTGACCAGCAGGTACCAGGCGCCGATGGTCGCCGCGAGCACGAACACGAGGTTGAGCAGCGGACGCCCGATCATGGCGACGGTCTTCACCGGGCACGTCCCGTCGACCAGGGGGTGATCGCCCGCCCGATCAGGCCGAGCACGACGTACACGAAGCCGGAGACGATCGCGCAGCTCAGCCCGAGCGACCAGGCCAGCGCGGTCTCCCGGTTGTCCTGGCTGAGGATCAGCGACGGTCCGACACCGATCTCCAGGTGCCGGTCGAAGTACTCGCCGAGCAGCGCTCCGAGGAACGCCGCCGGCGCCGCGATCTGCAGGGTGGTGAAGATGGCCGGAAGGGCCGAGACCACCCGCACGCGCAGGAACTGCTGGAAGCGGCTGCCGCCGTAGACCTGGACCACATCGAGCGTGGACTTGTCGACGGTCCGGAAACCGAGGACGGCGCCGACCACGGTGGTGAAGAACACCGAGACCGCAGCGAGGTCGATCGCCGTGGGCGAGAGCCCACCGACGGACGGGATGTTGTGGATCGTGATCAGGATCGGGGCCAGCACGACGATCGGCAGGCAGTAGGTGATCACCGCGAACTGCATCACGATCGGCTCGAGGAACGGCAGCAGCAGCACCAGCACCGCCGTCGCGAGCGCCAGCGCGACGCCGACGACGTACCCGCGTGCGGACTCCTTCAGGGTGATCTCGAAGATCCGCTGGTAGTAGTGCCAGCCGTGCTGGTGGAAGACCTTCACGATCTGCGGCGGCGTCGGGATCTGGTAGCGCGCCAGCACGGTGGCAGCAGCGATCCACCAGACCGCGATCATCCCGCCGAGGCCCAGGGCCCCGATCGAGATCGCCTGCAGCTTCTCCCGCTTCAGCATCAGTCGACCGCCAGGCCGCCGTCACCGAACAGCAGCTCGGAGGCGTGGTCGTGGAGCGCGTGAAACTCGGGGGTCCGCATCATCTCCGGCGTACGGGGGCGGGGCAGGTCGACCTGGATGACCTCCTTGACCCGACCCGGTCGCGCGCTCATCACCGCGACCTTGTCGGAGAGGAAGATCGCCTCGGCGATGCCGTGGGTGACCATCAGGGTGGTGGCCGGTTTCTCGGTCCAGATCCGCAGCAGCTCGAGGTTGAGGCGCTGGCGGGTCATGTCGTCGAGCGCACCGAAGGGCTCGTCGAGCAGCAGCACCGACGGCTTCACGACCAGCGACCGGGCGATCGAGACCCGCTGCCGCATCCCGCCGGAGAGCTGGGCGGGCTTGGCCTTCTCGAAGCCGACCAGCCCGACGAGCTTGATCAGCTCCTTGACCAGGGCGTCATCAGCCTTCTGACCGGAGACCTGGAAGGGCAGCCGGATGTTGGACTCGACCGACCGCCACGGGAGCAGGGCCGCGTCCTGGAAGGCGATCCCGAGCTCGTGGTCCGCACGGAGCTCGGCGGGAGACTTGCCGTCGACGGTGGCACGACCACTGGTGGCCGTCTCCAGCCCGGCCAGGATCCGCAGGATCGTGGACTTGCCGCACCCCGACGGCCCGAGCAGCGAGAGAAAGCTGCCCTTGTCGGTGTGCAGGGTCGCCTCGGAGAGCGCGACGACCTCCTTGCGACCCACCGAGAAGGTCTTGGAGAGGTCCTGGATGTGGAGACCGGTGCCGGCGGTGGGCACCCCCGTCGAGGGGCGCCCACCGTCGGTCGGACTGCTGGTTGGTTCAGCTGTCACGAGAGTGTCAGACCCTCACTTGAGCTCGGGGTGCGCGGCGTAGAGAGCGGTCAGCGGAGCCATGTCGAACAGCTGGTCGGCGGTGATGTCGATGCCCGCCGTCTTGAGCGACTTGATGTTGTCCGCGATCAGCGCAGGGCTGATCGTGAACAGACCGTTCGCCGTGGTGTCCGGCGAGCCCACCAGGCTGGAGCACTGCTCCTTGGCCTGCTGGATCTCCTTGTCGAGCTCCAGCTTCGGGTCGATGTCCTTGCCGTAGACGTCGACGGCCAGCTTGGCGCCCCCGTTGACGTCGGCGCACGCGGCCTTCCAGCCCTTGATCTCGGCCTGCAGGAACGCCTCGACCTCGTCCTCGTGGTTCTTGATCATGTCGTCGGTGGTCATGATGCTCTCGGCCACGAACGGCAGACCGTTGTCAGCGAACGGCAGGTTGACGGTGCTGAAGCCGTGGTCCTTGACCAGGATCGCTTCGTTGGTCACGTAGGCGACCAGGCCGTCGATCTTCTTGTCCTCGAGCGGGGAGATGTCGAAGCCGTTCGGGACGATCTTGACCTGGCTCTCCTTGATGCCGTTGGCAGCGAGAAGGGCCTTGAACAGGCTCAGGTTCGAGTCCTGGACACCGATGGTCTTGCCGATCAGGTCCTGCGGCGTCTTGATGTTGCCCTTGTCGGACAGCGACAGGATGGTGAACGGGTTCTTCTGGTACGTCGTCCCGATGATCTTGAGCGGGAACTTCGAGTTCACGATCGACGCAGCCGTGGAGACGGCGTTGCTCATCCCGAACTGGGCCTTACCGGTCGCGACGATCTCCTCCTGGGCGACCGGTCCGGTGAGAAGGTTCACCGAGCTGAACCCGGCGTCCTTGTAGTAGCCCTTCGAGTCGGCCTCGAACTCACCGGCGAACTCGGAGTTCTTGATCCAGGAGAGCTGGACGGCGATCGAGCCGAACCCGCTGGACTTGCTACCGGTGCCACCTGAGCCTCCCGAGCCCGAGGAACCACACGCAGCGAGCAGGAGCCCGGCTGCGGCCAGGGCGGCCACGGCTGCGATGCGTGCGCCGCGCCGCGAGCCCCGACGGAAAGAGATCGACATATGTACTCCAGTTGTGTTCGGCGCGCCAGCCAGGGCCGACTGCGCATCGATGAAACAGCGGTTACGTGAGGCCGACAGTAGGAGCGCCGGATTTCATGGCCTTCCCGCCCTGATTACGCGGATGTTAAAAGTTCCCGGGGACATCGTCTGGGACATGCTCTGGGACATCAGTAGTCGATCCGCGCCGAGTTCGCCAGCCATGCCTCGAACGGAGCGGCGGCATCATTCGGGCGAATCTCCTCGATCCGGGTGGGCCAGGTCGACCGCTCCCGCGCGAACAGCTCGTAGAAGTCCCGGTCGTCGAACCCGCCGCGCGCAGCGTCCTCGCGGTCAGCGGCATAGACCACCCGGTCGATCCGGGCCCACAACGACGCGGACACGCACAGCGGGCAGGGTTCGCAGGAGGCGTACATCGTCATCCCGGCGAGCGAGAAGGAACCGATCGCGCTGCACGCGGCCCGGATCGCCTCGACCTCGGCGTGCGCGGTCGGGTCGAGGTCGCGGGTGACCCGGTTCTGCCCGGTCGACACCTCGATGCCGCCCCGGACGACGACCGCGCCGAACGGGCCACCGCCGTCGGAGACGTTGGCGACCGCCAGCTCGATGGCCCGGCCCAGCCAGGCACGGTCGATCTCGGCCTGGGTGCTCGCATCGATCTCGCTCGTCATGGCCCCATCGTCTCCGGAAGGTGTTTCCGGATCGTTTCACCGATGACCCCACGATGAAACAGACGATTCGTACCCTGAGGTCATGCTCGAGCTCGCCGTCACCCTCTGCGCCTGGATCGACCACGGCCACGCGGTCGCGGTCGCGACCCTGGTCGCTGTCGACGGCAGCGCCCCGCGCACCGTCGGAGCGGCGATGGCGCTGTCGGATTCCGGTGAGGTCGTCGGTAGCGTCTCGGGCGGCTGCGTCGAGGCCGAGCTCCACGCCGCGTGCGCCGAGGTCCTGGCCGGCGGGGCGGCCCGGGTGCTCACCTTCGGCATCGGCGACGAGGTCTTCGAGCCCGGACTGATGTGCGGCGGCACGATCACGGTGCTGGTCTCGTCACTCGCGCTCCTCGACGATGCGGCGATCCACCAGCTGCGTCGGGCAGCCGCGGGTCAGTCCGCCCGGCTCTCCCTGGACGCGACCGGAGCCGCCTCGGCAACGGGGTGCCTGGACGCACCGCTGGTGACGCTGAGCATCGAGGTCGGGACCGAGCTGCTGATCATCGGTGCCGTCGAGTTCGCGGTCGCGCTGTGCCGGCTCGGGTCGGCCGTCGGGTACCGGGTCACCGTCTGCGACCCGCGGCCCGTGTTCGCGACCAAGGAGCGGTTCCCGGACGCGTACGCCGTCGTCTGCGACTGGCCCGAACGGTGGCTGGACGCCCGCGGGTGGAGCTCGACCGACGCGGTCTGCGTGCTCTCCCACGACCCGAAGGTCGACCTGCCCGCCCTGTCGCGGGCACTGGCCTCCCCCGCAGGGTTCGTCGGGGCGATGGGCTCACGCCGTACGCACGACCAGCGGATCGCGGCCCTGCGCGCCCACGGAGTCCCGGAGCCGGAGCTGGCCAGGCTGCGCTCGCCGATCGGTCTGGACATCGGTGCGTCGTCCCCGGACCAGACTGCGATCGCGATCCTGGCGGAGGTGATCGCCGTCGCCAACGGCGCGAGCGGGGCGCCGCTCAGCGGTTTGTCCGGCCCCCTCCACCCGTTGATCAGGCACCGTTGATCAGCCGCCAGATCCGGTCGCGGCTCATCGGGAGCTCGTAGGGCCGTACGCCGATGGCGTCCCGGACGGCGTTGGCCAGCGCCGGGGCGACCGGGTTGTACGGCGCCTCGCTCATCGACTTCGCGCCGCGGGGGCCCAGGCCGTCGACGGTGGCGGCGTACAGGACCTCGGTGGTGGGGATGTCGGCCATCTGCGGGACCCGGTAGTTGCGGAAGGTGCGGGTCAGCACCTCGCCGTCGCGCAGCACCATCTCCTCGTAGAGCGCGGACCCGATGCCCTGGGCGGTACCGCCCTCGACCTGGCCGCGCAGCTGCTCGGGGTTGATCACGACGCCGGCGTCCACCGCCTGGACCGACTGCAGGATCCGGACCTCGCCGGTCGCCGGATCCACCGCCACCCGGAACCCGTGCACGTTGAAAGCGATCGACCGCGGCGTCCCGTCGTGGGAGCCGTCCGCGGACAGCGGGACCGTGACCAGCTCCGCGAACGGAACCAGCACGCCATCAGGGAGCGTGACACCGAAGGGACCGAGGGCGCCGGCCCCGCCGGCGAGCTCCACCAGGGAGGCCCGCAGCCGCTCGGCAGCAAGGTGCACCGCCTTGCCGGCCACCACCGATCCGGCAGATCCGAACGCGCCGCTGTCGTAGCCCGCGCTGGCGGTGTCGGACTGGCGGACGCGGACCCGGTCCGGGGTCGTCCGGACCTCGTCAGCGACGAGCTGGACGTGCACCGTGGTGGTGCCGTTG
>JAOPXD010000189.1 GCA_025965315.1 Marmoricola sp. | reverse complement strand
CACCCAGCGCATCCCACACACCCAGCGCACCCGGCCAAGTCGACCGGGAACTAGCACCCGCTCATCCGGTTGCGCGCGCCGCCGGACGATCCGCGACCGGGATCGCGTAGACCACCGAGCTGGAGCGGTAGACGCGTCCGTCGAAGTCGCTGCAGGTGATCAGGACCAACCGAGGGTCGCCGGTCTGCCGAAAGATCGCCGCCGCGGTCCGGGCCACCTTCGCCACCGACACGTCATTGACCTGTTCGACGACGTAGGTGATCCATCCGGCCGCTGTCCGCACCCGGATCCGGTCCCTCGCAACGAGTTCACCCAGATGGTCGAACGCACCTCCGCCGGTGCTCACGGTGTGGCCGGTGACCACCACCGAACCCTGTGCAGCGCCCGCCTCGCGGCCCTCTCGCCACCATCCGAGGATCTGGGGGTCGTTCGGGGGGACCAGCTCGCCGGACTGACCGCTGATGGGCACCACGGGCGAGCGCACGCCGAGCCGCGGCACCCACAGCTCGAGAGGTTTGCCTGCCGCCGCCAGACGCGCTTGCTTCCGGGCTGCGTGGGTCGTCAGCGCGACCTGCGGCTCGCTGGCGACCGGACTGACCGGAGGATCATCGATCACGCGACTGGCGGTGTGCTCCGGGACGGCACGCGCGAACAGGCCCGGCACCTGCGGCAGCACCCAGGGAACCGCGGCGCACGCAGCGAGTAGTACACCGACCGAGCCGACCGCGACCACCCTCCGGCGACGTGAGCTGGGCCGAGAACGTTCCACGTCCCGGTCCGCGGCGGCCGGCTCAAGCTCCGCGGGACCTGGAAGGTCGGCTCCGAGGTCAGGGACGACGGCACGGACTTTCGTCCGCACTTCCCCCCTGGCCCCGGAGCGTCGCTTCCGGATCCACCAGGTCACGCCCAGCAGAAGTCCGAGGCCGAGCGCGCCAGCCGACCTACGCCGGCTGGCGAGCAAGGCTCTGACGCTGATCAGCTACGCACCCGGCGAGTCGTCCGAACCAGGCTCAGAGCACCCGACAGGACCATCAGGACCATCCCGGCAACCAGGAGCACGAGGCCCTGCTCCCCGCGCAGGTCCGGAGTCAGCGGACCGACCAGACCAGCTTCGACGACGGTCGGCGTGACCGGTGTGATCGACGGGACGCTCACGACGGGCGGCTCGCTGCTCGGCGGTGTCACGGCCGAGCAGGCCGCACCGTTGAGGTTCACCGCGTCACCGAAGTGATGGCTGAAGATCCGCGACGTGGTCAGGTTCGCGAAGGTGTGCCCGGCGTCGGCGGTTGCCGTGACCTCGATGTCGGCACCCGGCGCGGCTGAACCGCTCGTGACGGCGAACGACACGTGATCCCCCGAGGTGGTGAAGGACGCGTCGTTGAGGTTGTCGCAGGTCGGGTCCACGAAGTGCACGGACGCGGTGCTGTCAGCGTTCGGGGCCGGAGGCCCGACGACGACGCACGGGGGGCCAGCGAGATTGAGCGCGTCGCCGAAGTGGTGCGAGAACACCTTCTTCGTCGCCAGGTCACCGAAGGTGTGACCCAGGGCCGCCGTGGCCGTCACCTGGATGTCCGCACCCGGCGCCTCGCTGCCACTGGTGATCGCGAAGGTCACGTTCGCGCCCGTCGTGGTGAAGGACGCATCGTTCAGGTTGGCACACGTCGGGTCGATGAAGACCACCGCAGCAGTCGCGTCAGCCGTGGCGCAGGGTGCAGCGTTCAGGTCTACCGCCGGCCCGTACGTGTGCGTGAAGACCTCGGTGGTGGTTCCATCCGCGAACGTGACGCCCGGGTCGGCCGTCGCGGTCACCACGATGGTGGTGGCAGGAGTGTTGCTACCGCTGGTGATCGCGAACGACACGTGCGAGCCGGTGGTGTCGAAGGACGGTTGGTTGCGGTTCGCGCAGGACGGCTCCGTGAAATCGACGTCGGCAGTTGCCTCAGTGACCGCGACCGCGCCTTCGCAGCTGGCGGCAGTGATGTTGCCGTCGTACAGGTGGAACACGCCCTGGTCATCGGTGAACGAGCCGATCAGGTCGGGCTTCGGATCGCCGGCGGCGTGGGGTACGCCGTGGAACGTGCCGGCACTCTTCCAGGTCTTGTTCGGGTGAAGCTTGTGCGCCAGGTGGCCCTGCAGCTTCACCGAGTCGTCGTCGACGCTGATGAAGACGTACGGGTTGCTGTCGGAGCTGGTTGCGTGACAGATGCCAACCTTGTTCGCGGCGGTCGCCGGGGAGGCTGAGACCATCAGTGCGATCCCGCTGGACATCACGAGCACCCCGAGTGCAGCCATGCAGGTTGCCAGGCGGCGAAGTCCGATCTTCTTATGTGGTGCTGTGCGGTTCATTCAATCTCCAAGGGTGGTGTCGGTGACGCGCGCCCAGTGACCCGGAGCGAGGCCGCAGTGGATCGGAAGAACGCGTCGAACAAGGGCAAACGAGTTGTCGGCTGCCTTGTATCCAATTGTTGCGAGAAACAACCGCCGTGACGCTGGAAGGTTTCGCTCCTCCGGAACCCGTCTAGCCCAAAGAAGGCAATCCCAGGAATTGCCGCATTTTCGGTGACACTTTCACGCATCGCGGCGCTTCACGCCGACTCCGCTTGACCCCTCGAGCAGGTCCTCGAACAGGTCCTCGAGCAGGTCCGTACGGGCCCGGACGAAGCCCGCGGACGTGCTCCCGATTTTGCCGCCCCTGACAGCCGCCCTATGCTTGCTCGGCCGCGCTGCAGCGGCAGGCCCCCATCGTCTAGTGGCCTAGGACGTCGCCCTTTCACGGCGGTAGCACGGGTTCGAATCCCGTTGGGGGTACTTCCACTCCGGTTTTCTGCGTCCCGGACACACGCGTTCAATGTGTTTGAACCCCGGTCCGGCCGGGTACAACGGAAGCATGGACCAGGCCCAGATGCGCGTCGCCCTTGACGGACTGTTCGCCTATGACACCGGTGCAGGCCCCGGGATCCACGACGACGGCGTTCGCCACGCGGCGCTGCAGGCCCTGCGCGCGCTGCCCGTCAGCGAACAGGTCAGCCTCGCGGCGTCGCTGTACGACGAGCCCGAGCGCGCGGCCACCTTCCAGCGGTGGTTGGACTACCAGCAGCGCGCCATCTCCGTCGCCTGAACCCAGCCACCCAGCGCGACAGGGGTGCGATTGGGAGTGCACCGGTCCCATGCGTTAGCATTCCGTGGCTTCGCAAAAAGAACGATTCACCGCGAAGTACCAAGCCAGGCCCCGTAGCGCAGTTGGTTAGCGCGCCGCCCTGTCACGGCGGAGGCCGCGGGTTCGAGTCCCGTCGGGGTCGCAGAGACAACAGCCCGGACCACCAGGTCCGGGCTGTTGTGCGTTCAACGCCCACCCACAGGCCCTGATCACTGACCTACCTCCGTCGTCGCGCTGTGTGTAAACTCGTGTGTAAGGAGACACACATGGCTACGAACCTTGCGATCGACCCCGAGCTGCTCAGTCACGCGCTCGAGGTGAGCGGCGTGCGCACCAAGAAGGAGGCCGTGACGATCGCGCTCGAGGAGTTCATTGCGCGCCGCGAGCAGCGCAAGCTGCTCGACCTGTTCGGCACGCTCGACTGGGACGAGGATTACGACTACAAGTCGGAACGTCTGTCTCGCGACCGCAAGCTCGGCCTCGTTGACGGATGACGCTCCTCGTTGACACGAGCGTCTGGTCCCTGGCGTTTCGGCGGGACAGCCCACCGAACGCACCTGAGGTAGCGCACCTCGCATCCGCACTTGCCGGTGCTGAGGATGTGGTGGCCCCTGGCATCGTTCAGCTCGAGCTGTTCCAAGGCTTTCTCCCCACCCGCGTCCAGGATGCTCTCGAGGAGCGGTTCGGGTCCATGAACCTGGTGGAGCCGAGGCGGGAGGACTACCTAGGCGCTGCCCGCCTGGGTCGTGCCTGTAGAAGTGCAGGCCTACAGCTGGGAGTCATCGACTCCTTAATCGCGCAGCTGGCGATCGGCCACGGCCTCACCCTGCTGACGACGGACCGCGACTTCACTCACGCTGCGCGCCACATCCCGTTGAAGATCTGGACTCCCCCCACAGCTGCGCAATGACTGCGGCGGAGTACTTGGCGTGCCGACGTCCCCGACCTTTCGGAGGTTGAGTTCTACAGTGACCCGGTGATCGACGGAACCTGTGCAGACGCGTTCAGCCCCCTGAGGGACCTGCTCGAGGCGAACCTGGCCAGTGGCGAGGACGCCGGCGCCAGTGTCGCGGTCGTCCAGGACGGTGAGCTGGTCGTCGACCTCTGGGGCGGCGAGGCGCGGCCGGGCGTCCCGTGGACCCGGGACACGATCACCCAGGTCTGGTCGGTCACCAAGACGATGGCGGCCCTGGTGCTGCTCACCCAGGTCGAGAAGGGCTTGATCGACCTGGACGCCCCGGTCGCCGAGTACTGGCCCGCGTTCGGTGCGCACGGCAAGGACGGCGTCCTGGTCCGTCAGCTCCTCGGTCACACCAGCGGCATCCCCGGCTGGGCGTCGCCGGTCACCGTCGCCGACATCCTCGACCTGGAGAAGTCCGAGGCGATCCTCGCGGACTCCGAGCTCTGGTACGAACCCGGCTCCGCGCCGGCGTACCAGCTGGTCTGCCACGGGCACCTGATCGACGGTGTCGTCCGCGGCGCCACCGGGCGCACCGTCGCAGAGATCCTGGACACCGACATCATGAAGCCGCTCGGCGGCGGGTTCCGGCTCGGCGTACCGACCGACGAGCTGGACCTCTGCGCCGACCTGATCAACCCGCCGCCGTCGAACATCGACTACGGCGCACTCGGGCCGGAGCACTTCCTGATCCGGGCGATCCTCAATCCGCTGCTCGCACCCGTCGAGGTCTGCAACACCGCCGAGTGGCGCCAGGGTGCTGTCGGCGGCGCGGGCGGGCACGGCAACGCGCGCGGAATCGCACTGGCCCAGGCACTGATCTCGCACGGCGGCGAGGTCAACGGCGTCCGGCTGCTCTCCCCGGAGACGATCGCTCGGATCTTCGAGGTCCAGGCCGAAGGCACCGACCTGCTGCTCAGCGTCCCGGTGCGTTTCGGGATGGGCTATGCGCTGCCGATGGCGATGGCCCCAGCGATCCCCGAGGGCCGGGTGTGCTGGTGGACCGGCTACGGCGGCGCGATCGTCGTCAACGACCTGGACCGCCGTACGACGATCGCCTACGCCCCGAACAAGCTCGCGGACCACATGGTCGCCTCGCCGCGCACGGACGGGTACCTGCGAACCGCTTTCGAGTGCCTGGGATGAGCGTCTCGACAGGCTCGACGTCCGGGGTGAAGGTCTGCATCATCGGGGCCGGCTGCTCGGGGATCACCACCGCCAAGCGGCTCGCCGAGTTCGGGATCGCCTACGACCAGTTCGAGCTCTCCGACGACGTCGGCGGCAACTGGTACTTCCGCAACCCGAACGGTCGCTCCGCGGTCTACGAGTCGCTGCACATCGACACCTCGACGGCGCGGCTGCAGTTCGAGGATTTCCCGGCACCGGCGGACTACCCGGACTTCCCGCACCACACCCTGATCCACGACTACTTCCGCGCGTACGTCGACGAGTTCGGCCTGCGCGAGGCGATCGAGTTCGGCACCGGGGTCGAGCGGGCGACCCGGACCGCTGAGGGTTGGGACGTGCTGCTCAGCACCGGCGAGACCCGCAGCTACACCGACCTGGTCGTCGCGAACGGGCACCACTGGAAGCCACGGTTCCCTTCGTACGAGGGGACCTTCGCCGGCGACCTGATCCACAGCCACGCGTACCTGAACCCGTTCGAGCCGGTCGCCATGCGCGGCAAACGGGTGATCGTGGTGGGGATGGGCAACTCGGCGATGGACATCGCCTCCGAGCTGTCCAGCCGCTGGATGGCGTCGACGCTGTACGTCTCCGCGCGACGCGGGGTGTGGGTGCTGCCGAAGTACCGCAACGGTGTCGCGGCAGACAAGGTGATGGCGCCGCCGGACATCCCGCGCGAGGTCGGCCTCGCTGCCGGTCGCCAGATGATCCGCGACCTGGTCGGCAACATGAGCAACTACGGGCTGCCCGAGCCCGATCACGAGCCGCTCTCCGCGCATCCGTCGGTCAGTGCCGACTTCCTGACCAAGGCCGGATCCGGCGACATCCACATGCTCGCCGCGATCAAGGGCTTCGACGGGCACACCGTGCACCTGGTCGACGGCACCTCGGTCGAGGCGGACGTCGTCGTCTGCGCCACCGGCTACGAGATGAGCTTCCCGTTCTTCGCCGACGACGAGGCTGACCTGCACCCCGACAGCGAGCACCGGTACCCGTTGTTCAAGCGGATGATCAAGCCCGGGGTCGACCACCTCTTCTACCTCGGCCTGGCGCAGTCGTCGCCGACGATCGTGAACCTCGCCGAGCAGCAGTCGAAGCTGCTCGCGCGGATCCTCGACGGGAGCTACGTGCTTCCCCCGGTCGAGGAGCAGGTGCGGATCATGGAGGCCGATCAGGCCGAGCACACCGCCCAGTACTACTCGGCACCCCGGCACACCATCCAGGTCGACTTCGCCCGCTACGTGCT
>JAOPXD010000130.1 GCA_025965315.1 Marmoricola sp. | reverse complement strand
GCGGCCGGGATCACCTACTGACAGGCCGAGGGGATCGTCTCGCGGTTCACCCCGGAGCGGACGGTGGGCGTCATCGCGAACGCAGTCGGGCCGCGCTGGCCGGGGGCTGAGGTCATGGTCACTCGGACCGGCAGGGCACCTCCAGCTGGCAAGGGGATCGCCAGTTCACTGGCCGGCCTGCCACCGATCGACAGCTTCTTGGCACGGAAGGCCTTGCCCAGAACGGTGAACGTGGGCGTCCCTCCTCCCCGGGGAGCAATCGCGAAGATGTTGACGACGGTCCGGCCCGGCACCGGGTTCGTCGGGCCGAGGACGTAGGACGGCAGCGTCGAGGCGGCGTTCTTGGGCGCCGTCGAGGCGAAGAAGAGGCTGACACCGTAGGTCTGCACCCCTGCTGCGCTGCAGCTGGTCGCCACGACCTGGTGCCCCGCGTTGAGGTAGTAGTCCATCTTGGCCATGGTGCCGTCGGAGAGGTAGATCCCGACGGCCGGCGGATCGGTCCCGACCGGGAGCGCCCCACCCACCGCGGTCGGCTCGATCTTCTTCTCGAGCCGATGAGCCGGGACCCATAGCTTGATCCGGTCCTCCTTGCCCGCGCGCGCAAGTCCCGAGACGAGCTTGGAGGTGTTGAACGACCCGGTCGAGAGCCGGTCGAAGATCTTGCGGGTCGCGAGTGCGAAGAATGCATCCTCGACGGCGGGATCGCGGTACTTGATGTACACGCCGTTGAGCAGGAAGTCCACCGCGTTGTGGCTGTCGAGCGTCACGCCGTCGTTGATCTTGACCGGCCCGGTCCCAGCAAGCATGTAGGCCAGGGTCACGGGATCCAGAGCAACAACCCCGTCCGTGTGGACGCCCTCGACGGAGGCAAGCAACTCGGACTGAATCCGAGCGGCTGTGGGGTAGTCCGGATTGAGGTTCGGGTCTCGGAAATCCTGGGTGTAGGTGTTCCCCCACGCTCGCCTGGCGGCTGCGTCGTAGGGCTCGACTTCGGTCGGCGACTGGACCTTGGCTCCTGCGCCTTGCTTGCCGACACTGATCCGGCCGTTGTCCACCTTCAGGACGGACCAGGCACCGGCAAGGCCTCCAGTCGGGCGTATCTCGGAGTTGTTCTGGAAGACCGTCAAGTAGCTGTGGTGGCCCTGCAGAAGATCGGGAACTATTCCGGCTGCGACCGCGAGACTCTTCAGCGCGGCGTCAGCTTTCGCTGCGGTCTTCTGAGCCGTCCGGATCGGGCCAGCGATCGGACCGAGGAGGTCACCCGTGTCGACGGCGGCGATCGTCGCTGCTTCACGGCTGACAGCAACCTGGACACGGTCGATCGGCGCCTGGGCCGTGCGTAGCGGTTCGAAGTCGAATTGGCCGTTTCCGCGCTTGATGGTCTTGATCGAGACTTTCCGGGACACCTCGAGCAGGGGCGGAAGGTCGTCGGAGACGACCCGATCCACCGACGCGGAGATCGTCCGCAGGGCGACAACATTCCTGCCCAGGAGGGGCAGGTGCGCGAGCGCGGACCACTGCGGTCGATGCAGGGTCGTATCGGCGCGATGAACCCGGTCCTGAGCCTTGGCGAGGTCGCCCTCCGCTGCGGACGAGTCACCGTTGACGGCGTCGTGCTGGAAGGTGGACAGGTCATGGCGAGCTGTCCGCAGGTCGCCGCGGGCGCTCAGCAACTCGTACGTCAGCCAGCCGCCGGCCAGGCCAACCACGATCAGCGCCGGCAAGCCGTAGCGCAGGAGGCGACGTCTCCACGGCCCGGAAGCAGGCGTCTCTCGACGCCTGCTCGGAGCACGCCGCCTGCCACCGTCGTACTGGACCCGCGACGAGCGAGCCACCCGAGAAGGCTGCGCGATCTACTCGGTCAGAAGAGTCCGAGTGCGTGGAACAGCTGGAAGAACAGCGCCGACAGGTCCGCGACCGACGGCGGGGTGACGCTCGAGATCAGGTTCTGGATTGACGCGATGATATTGACCGGGTCAACGGGGCCGACGTACGCGGACGCGGAGCCGGCAAAGGCCACGGTGGCCACGGCGAGCAGGCCAAGGGTCAGGACTGCGAGGAGGGTCTTCTTCATGGTCATTACCTTTGATCCGAGGGAGGGAAGGGCTGCCATTAAGGTAAGACGCGAATGTTCCGAGCGCACGTCACATACCGATGAAATCTGGCCCTCACCAATACCGGTACCCCAAACGCCACATCGGTCGCAATGACGATCGGGAGATACCAGATCCAAAGCCCCCAAATCGGTGTGATCTCAGTCGGCTTGTCGCTCCCGACCCGTCTAGACCGATTGCGGTACCGCCAGGCTCTCGGGCCCGTCGAACGGAGAGGCCAGGCTCGCGAAACGCACTGGAGCCGCCTGTCAGAATCGAACTGACGACCTTCTCATTACGAGTGAGACGCTCTACCGACTGAGCTAAGGCGGCGCAGTGCCCGGCCGTACAGCCGGGCACGCCGGACGAGTATAGGGCTGACGAACGGTGCGGGTGAAACCGGGTCGTAGGCCCCTCAGCAGTGCAGGCCGGCACGGGGCACGGTGCCGTCGAGCAGCCAGTTCTGGACGGCGTTGTCGACGCACGCGTTCCCCATCCGGAACCCGGTGTGACCGTCACCGTCGCGGGTGATCAGCCGGCCCGAATCGAGCTCGCGCGCCAGCGCCTGCGCCCAGACCAGCGGGGTGGCCGGGTCACGGGTCGTCCCGACCACGACGATCGGCGGCGCGCCCGGAGCACGGATCGCCTTGCTGACCACGCCGCTGTGGACCGGCCATTTCGAGCAGGTGGAGAGGCTGAACGCGAACGCGCGCCCGAACGTGGCCGAGGCCTTCTCGAACTGGGCGAAGTGCGCGGGGACCTGCGAGCTGGGGATGAAGTCGTCGTGGTCCAGGCAGTTCACCGCGTCCAGGGCCTCGATCGAGTTGTCGGTGTACGACGACGGACCCCGGTCGGTGTACTCGTCCGACAGCGCCAGCAGCGCGGATCCGTCGTGGTCGACGATCGCCTTCTTCAACGCCGAGGTGAGGTCGGGCCAGAGGGTCTTCACGTACAGCGGCAGCCAGATGCCGATCATGCCCAGGCCCTCGGTCAGGACCCGGCTGCTGCCGGTCGGGATCGGAGTCTGGTCGAGCTGGGCGAAGAACTGCTGGATCCGGGTCTCGGCCTGGTCGACCGTGCTGCCGAGAACGCACGACCCCCGAGCGACGCAGTCGGCGAGGTAGGCACGGAGGGCGGTCTCGAAGCCGTGTGCCTGCTCGAGCGAGAGCTGGGCGTTCGAGAGGGCCGGGTCGATCGCGCCGTCCAGGACGAACCGGCCGACGTGGGTGGGGAACAGCCCGGCGTACGTCGCCCCGATGAAGGTGCCGTACGACGACCCGAGGTAGTCGAGCTTCGACTCACCCAGCGCTGCCCGCAGGATGTCCATGTCCTTCGCCACCTCGACGGTCGACATGTGCCGGGCCAGGTCGCCACTGTTCTTCAGGCAGCCCTCGCCGAGGCCGTGGATCAGCCGGTCCCCCTCGACGCGCTCGGCGGCCGTGTCCGGATCCGGGTCGAACGCCAGGGTCGCGTCGAGCTGCGCGGTGTCCGCGCACTTCAGCGGGTCGCTGCTGCCGACGCCGCGAGGGTCGAAGCCGATGATGTCGTAGCGGTTCGACAGCGGATCCCCGAACTGGAGCGAACCGGCGGCAGCGAACTGGACCCCCGACCCACCCGGGCCGCCCGGATTGACCACCAGCGATCCGAGGCGCTCGGACGGCTTCTGGGCCGGGACGTCGAGGACGGCCAGCTTCAAGGTCGCGCCGTCCGGGTGCGCGTAGTCCAGCGGCACGGTGAGCGTGGTGCACCTGTCCCGGTTGCAGCCGTTCCAGGACAGCTTCTGGTCGTAGAACCTGGCGAGCGCCGAGGCGGTCGACGGCATCGCTGCCGTCGGCTTGCCCGAGCCCGGGCCGGCCACCGGGCCCGTCGCCGGGCCGCTCCCGGTGGTCGAGCACCCGGCGATGGTGATCGCGAGCGCGACAACACCGATGAGGGCCACGGCCACCGTCGATGACCGGCGGCGCAACGGGACAAGGCGGGGCATCAGCGACATGCGGAGAGCCTAGGTGTGTCTGCCTAGTCCTGGACCCGAAGTGCGACCATCAGCGACTCGAGCGCGAGCATCGCCGGCACGTTGAACTCCAGCATCTGCTCCCGGGCCTCGAACACCGCATCGATGCGGCGCAGGTTGTCCTCCGCGCTGGTCCGCTCGACGAGCGCCTCGACGTCGGACCGGATCTCCTCGTTGACCACCTCGGAGCGCGCACCCAGCTGCAGGGTCAGTACGTCGCGGTAGACCGAGACCAGGTCCATCAGGCCTCGATCGACCACGTCGAGGTGCCGGCGCTTGGCCCTGGTCTTCTGGGACTTCTCCAGGTCGCGCAGCGCCGGCGCGTACTCACGGGGCCGACGACCACGCTCGACCACGCCGTACATGGTGTCGAGCTCCTCGCGCTCGCGGGCGTCGTGCACGCCGGTGAGCGCGTCGGCCTCCTCCTTGGCGAGGTCGTGGACCGTCGTAGCGGCCCTCATGCAGGCGCCGAGGTTCGTCAGCCGTGCCGGGAACTCGACCACCTGCCGTCGTCGCCGGCGGGTGTCCTCGTCCCGGGCCAGTGCCCGGGCGCGACCGATGTGGCCCTGGCTCGCGCGCGCCGCGTGCAGGGCGATCTCGGGGGACACCTCGTCGTGGCGGACCAGGAAGTCGGTGACGTCCGCACTGCTCGGCGTTGCCAGCACGATCAGCCGGGTCCGTGACCGGATCGTCGGCAGCACGTCCTCGATCGTCGGTGCGCAGAGCAGCCACACCGTGCGCGGCGTCGGCTCCTCGATCGCCTTGAGCAGCGCGTTGGCAGCCTGCTCGGTCAACCGGTCCGCGTCCTCGATCACCATCACCTGCCAGCGACGACCGACCGGCGCCATCGCCGCCGAACGGACCAGCAGCCGGACCTCGTCGACACCGATCGACAGCTTCTCGGTCCGGGTGACGCGTACGTCGGGATGCGACCCGACGGTGACCGTGTGGCAGGACGGGCAGACCCCGCAGCCGGCGTCCTCGCACTGGAGGGCGGCTGCGAAGGCGATCGCGGCGTTCGAGCGGCCGGAGCCCGGAGGACCGGTGAACAGCCAGGCGTGCGTCATGTCGCCCGCGACCGCACGCTTCAGGGTCTCCACCACGGCGGCCTGGCCGACGAGGTCGTCGAACACGGTCATGGCAGCAGCTCCTGCACGCGCTGACGGATCGAGGCAGCGATCGTCCCGACCTCGGCGCGGGCATCGAGGACCAGGTAGTGCTCGGCATCGCGCGCTGCCAGCGCCAGGAACGCGGCCCGGACCCGTTCGTGGAACTCCAGCGACTCGCCCTCGATCCGGTCGCGCTCGGCGGCGAGCTCGTCGACCCTGGTCAGCCCTGCGGCAGGTTCGAGGTCCAGGAGCACGGTCACGTGCGGGCGCAGGTCGCCGGTGGCCCAACGAGCGACGTGCTCCAGCTCAGCAGGCGGGATCGAACGGCCGGCGCCCTGGTAGGCCAGGGTCGAGTCGACGTACCGGTCGGTGATCACGACCGCACCGCGCGCGAGGGCCGGTAGGACGACCTTGTCGAGGTGCTCGGCCTTGTCCGCGGCGTACAGCAGCGCCTCGGTCGCATCGGCCAGGTGACCGGTCTCCGGGCTCAGCACGATCTGGCGGATCTTCTGGCCCACGGCGGTGTCGCCGGGCTCGAAGGTCAGCAGCACCTCGTGCCCCTCACCGGCGAGCCAGTCCCGCAGCAGCGCAGCCTGGGTCGACTTGCCGGCGCCCTCACCGCCCTCGAAGCAGAGGAACAGACCCCGCTCCGCGTACACACCCAAGCTCACAGGTCACACCCTAGACGGGCCCGCAGACGCAACCACAGATACGAGCCGAAACAGACCCGCAGCGGTCAAGCCTTCTTAGCAGCAGCCTTCTTGGAAGCCTTCTTGGCAGCCGCCTTCTTGGCCGGTGACTTCTTCGCCGGAGACCTCTTGGCCCCTTTCTTGGCAGCCTTCTTGGCCGGGCCCTTCTCGCGGCGTTCGGCGAGCAGCTCGGCGGCCCTCTCCAAGGTCAGCTCCTCGACGGAGTCGTCCTTGCGCAAGGTGGCGTTGTACTCGCCGTCGGTCACGTACTCACCGAAGCGGCCGGCCTTCACGACCACCGGCTGACCCGAGACCGGGTCGTTGCCGAGCTCCTTGAGCGGCGGCACCGCGGCACCGCGGCCACGCTGCTTCGGCTGCGCATAGATCGTGAGCGCCTCGTCGATCGTGATGTCGAAGAGCTGCTCCTCGGTGGTCAGCGACCGCGAGTCGGTGCCTCTCTTCAGGTACGGGCCGTAGCGACCGTTCTGCGCGGTGATCTCGACGCCCTCGGCGTCGGTACCGACCACCCGCGGCAGCGAGAGCAACCGCAGGGCGTCCTCGAGGGTGACCGTCTCCAGGGTCATCGTCTTGAACAGCGAGCCGGTCCGCGCCTTCTGCTTCTTCGGAGCGTCCTCCGGCAGCACCTCGGTGACGTAGGCGCCGTAACGACCGTTCTTCGCGACGATCAGGTTGCCCGAGTCCGGGTCGGCGCCGAGCTCGGTCTCCAGGCCGGCCGGGTTCGCGAGCAGCTCGCGCGCCATCGCCTCGGTGAGCTCGTCGGGCGGCAGGTCGTCGGGCACGTTCGCCCGGGCCGGGACGCCGTCACCATCAGGGCCGGTGTCACCGTCGTTCGGAGCAACCTCGACGTACGGGCCGTAGCGACCGACGCGGAGGTCGATCCCGCTCGGCTCGCCGGCGACGGTGAGCACCGGGAAGGTCGCCAGCTCCTTGGCGTCGATCTCGCCGAGCTCGGTGACCAGGCGCTTGAGTCCCTCGACGTTGTCGCTGCCGAAGTAGAACTCGCCGAGCTCGGTCTTCAGGTTCTTCCTACCCCCGGCGATCTCGTCGAGGGTGTCCTCCATCAGCGCGGTGAACTCGTAGGAGACGAGCCGCGCGAAGTGGTCCTCGAGCAACCGGATCACCGAGAACGCCAGCCACGCCGGGACCAGCGCGGTGCCCTTCTTGTAGACGTAGCCGCGATTCAGGATCGTCCCGATGATCGACGCGTACGTCGAGGGCCGGCCGATCTCACGGCCCTCGAGCTCGCTGATCAGCGAGGCCTCGGTGTAGCGGGACGGCGGCTTGGTCTCGTGTCCGCTGG
Organism: Marmoricola sp.; assembly: GCA_025965315.1. GTDB lineage: Bacteria > Actinomycetota > Actinomycetes > Propionibacteriales > Nocardioidaceae > Marmoricola. Next base: position 4,777 of record JAOPXD010000130.1, on the reverse strand, counting down.
ACTTCAGTGCGGCGGCGCTGATCGCAGCGCCCTCGGTCAGGTTCGGCAGCTTGCTCTCGGCGTCGTCGCGAGCGGCGTCGGCGTCGTCGTTGCCCTCGACGTACGCCTTGAGGAAGCCGTGGAAGGTGATCGTGCGACCGCTCGAGGAGAAGACCACGTCCTGGCCGTCGGCCGACGGCCCGCCGAGGCGGATGGTCAGCGAGTTGCCGACCGCGTCCTTCATCTGCGAGGCGATCGTCCGCATCCAGATCAGCTCGTAGAGCCGGAACTGGTCGCCGGTCAGGCCGGTCTGCGCCGGGGTCCGGAAGTGGTCGCCGGCCGGGCGGATCGCCTCGTGCGCCTCCTGGGCGTTCTTGACCTTGGAGGCGTAGACCCGCGGCGCATCCGGGACGTACTCGGCGCCGTACAGCTCACGGGCCTGGGTCCGGGCGGCGTTCAGGGCGGTGTCCGACAGCGTGGTGGAGTCGGTACGCATGTAGGTGAGGTAGCCGTTCTCGTACAACCGCTGCGCCACCGACATCGTGGAGGAGGCGCTGAAGCCGAGCTTGCGGCTGGCCTCCTGCTGCATGGTCGTCGTACGGAACGGTGCGTAGGGCTTGCGGGTGTACGGCTTGGACTCGACCGACCGGACCGTGAACGCGGTGTCGTAGAGCGCCTCGACCAGGTCGTCGGCGCGGGCCTGGTTCAGGTGCACCACCTTGGCGGTGTCCTTCAGCGCGCCGTCGTCGCCGAAGTCGGTGCCGCGGGCGACCCGGGTGCCGTCGATGCTGTGCAGCTTGCCCGGGAACATCCGCTGCTCGTGCTCGGCACCGGCGTCGAAGGTCCCCTCGAGGTCCCAGTACGACGCCATCCGGAACGCGATCCGCTCGCGTTCGCGGTCGACGACCAGGCGGGTCGCGACCGACTGCACCCGGCCGGCGGAGAGGCCGGACATGACCTTCTTCCACAGCACCGGGGAGACCTCGTAGCCGTAGAGCCGGTCCAGGATCCGGCGGGCCTCCTGGGCCTCGACGAGGTCCATGTCGATCTCGCGCGGGTTCTCGACCGCTGCCTGGATCGCTGCCGGGGTGATCTCGTGGAAGACCATCCGGTGGACCGGCAGGTCCTTCGGCGGGTTGAGCTCGTCGAGCAGGTGCCAGGCGATCGCCTCGCCCTCGCGGTCCTCATCGGTGGCGAGGAAGAGCTCGTCGGCGTCCTTGAGCAGGGCTTTGAGCTTGCTGATGTGCGCCCTCTTGTCCCGCGACACCACGTAGACCGGCTTGAAGCCGTCGTCGACGTTGACGCCGAGGCGCGCCCAGGGCTCGCCCTTGATCTTCGCGGGGATGTCGGCGGCGGTCTGCGGGAGGTCACGGATGTGTCCGATGGAGGACTCCACGACGTAGCCCCGGCCGAGGTAGCCCTCGATGGTGCGGGCCTTGGCCGGTGACTCGACGATGACGAGCTTGTGTGCCACGGGAGACGGTGATCCTTCGCTTCTACGGCAGGGTGCCGGGCAACAAGGTAGCGCGCACCACCACCGGATCGGATCCCCGGCGTCTCACGACCGTTGGATTCAGAGCTCCAGGAAACCCTCGGCGACCAGGTCGCGCACCTCGTCCAGCCGGGCCGGTACGTCGATCGCGCCGAGCAGCTCGCCGATCGCAGCGAGCAGCTGGCCGAGCGTCAGCTCGCCGTCCGCAGCACCTGCCAGAGCCGCAGCGACGGTGTCGACCGGCCGGGCGCGGCGCATCCCGGTCTGGCGTCGCAGCACGATCTGGCTCGGGTCCTCCGCGCCCGCTGGACCGAACGTCTCCTGGACGATGTCGCGCGCCAGCCGGGGCCGGCTGGCCAGCAGCGCCGCGTCGTCGAGCCGCCGGAGCTGGTCGACCCGGTCGAAGTGCGCACCGATCTCCGGACCGATCGGCTGCTCGACCCCCCAGCGCCACTCCTCCAGGCGCCGCTCCGCGGCGGCATCGCTGGTGCCGGCCGCGCGCAGGGTGATCCAGCCGAACCCGACCGCCTCCACACCGACTTGGTCGAACCAGGACAGCCAGGTGTCGTAGCGCGCGTAGTAGTCGGGCGCGCCGTGCTGGCCGGCGTCCTTGAGCCACATCTCGACGTACGACGACAGGTCCAGGATCTCGCGCTGCACGATCCAGGCATCGCAGCCGGAGCCCTCGAGCCAGCCCGCGAGCCGTTCGTCCCAGGGCGTGTCCGCGCGGATCGCCCAGTTGGCCAGCACCTGGCCGGTACCACCGGGCGAGAGGTGCTTCGGGATCGCCCGGACGATGTCCTCGACCACCCGGTCCCCGGGCAGCCCGGAGTCGCGGTAGACCAGGCGCTCACCGGTCGCCGGCGAGATCACGAATGGCGGGTTCGTGACGATCAGGTCGAACAGCTCACCGGCCACCGGCTCGAAGAAGCTGCCCTCACGGACGTCCAGCTCGACGCCGTTGAGGTCCGCGTTCAGCCGGGTCAGCCACAGCGCCCGCGCGTTCACGTCGGTCGCGACGATGTCGTCCACGTGCGTGGCCAGGTGCAGGGACTGCACGCCGCAGCCGGTGCCGAGGTCCAGCGCGCGACCGACCGGCGCCCGCAGGGTCATCTCGGCGAGCGAGGTCGCGGCCGGGCTGATCCCCAGGACGTGGTCACTACCGACCCGCTGCGGGCCGCCGTCCAGGCCCGGGGTCAGGTCGCTGGCGACCCACAGGTTGCCGCTGACGTTGTCCCTGGGGTCGGGGCTGTCGGTGCCGTAGGGCCGCAGGTCCACCCGGGCGGCAACCTCGGACACGGACCGCTCGAGGATGCCTTCGGCGCAGAGCTCGTCGACCAGCCCCGGCAGTGCGCGCTCGGCGTCGTCGATGCCGACGGTGGCCTGCAGCAACCACATCCGGGTCAGGGTCTCGACCGGCGATCCACCCCGGGTGACCCGTCGACCCGGAGTGGTCTCGTTGCGCGCGAGTGCGGCCTGGGCCGTCGTACCGAGGAGGTCGGAGACCGTGTCGTAGGTGTACCCGGCGGCGGCGAGCGCGTCCCGGAGACGAAAGCTGAGAGTCACCCCGGAAGGTTATGCGGTGCGCACCGTCCTACCGACACACAGACGAGTCGGCGGGCCCGACCACGAGTGGTCGGGCCCGCCGAGATCGGTCGTGCTGGGTCAGGCCGGGGTGTCGATCCCGGCGACGGCCGCAGCCGCTGCCTCCTCGCCGAGGTCGACCTCGCGCTGCTTGGAGATGTACAGCGACACCGCGATGATCGCGACCGCGACGAGCGCGATCAGGATCCTCAGGAAGTCGTGCTGATGGTTCCCGACGCTCATCGAGACGACGGCGCTGGCGATCAGCAGCGAGACCAGGTTCATCACCTTGATCAGCGGGTTGATCGCCGGGCCGGCGGTGTCCTTGAACGGGTCACCGACGGTGTCACCGATGATGGTGGCCTCGTGGGCGGGCGAGCCCTTGCCCCCGTGGTTGCCGTCCTCGACGAGCTTCTTCGCGTTGTCCCAGGAACCACCGGCGTTGGCCAGGAACACCGCCATCAGGGTGCCGGTACCGATCGCGCCGGCCAGGAACCCGGCCAGCGGGGCGGCACCGAGGCCGAAGCCGACCGCGATCGGAGCGAGCACTGCCAGCAGTCCCGGCGTGACCAGCTCACGCAGCGAGTCCCGGGTGACGATGTCGACGACCTTGCCGTACTCGGGCCGACCGAATCCGGGGTTCGCCGGGTCCGGGAACTGCATGATCCCGGGGATCTCCCGGAACTGGCGACGCACCTCGTAGACCACGGCGCCCGCGGCCCGGGCGACGGCGTTGATCGCCAGGCCCGAGAACAGGAACACCACGGCCGACCCGAGGAGCACGCCGACCAGGACGCCCGGGTTGAAGACGAAGAAGTCCAGGATCGTGCTGCCGGGCGCCTTCACCTCCTCGAGCTTGTCGAGCACCGAGGTCGCGTACGAGCCGAACAGCGCGGTCGCGGCCAGCACGGCCGTCGCGATCGCGATGCCCTTGGTGATCGCCTTGGTGGTGTTGCCGACGGCGTCCAGCTCGGTGAGGATCTGGGCGCCCTCGGGGCTGACGTCGCCGGACATCTCGGCGATGCCCTGCGCGTTGTCGGAGACCGGACCGAAGGTGTCCATCGCGACGATGACGCCGACCGTCGTCAGCAGCCCGCAGCCGGCGAGGGCCACGGCGAACAGCGACAGGATGATCGAGCCGCTGCCGAGCAGGAACGCCCCGAAGACGGCCGCGGCGATCACGAGGGCGGTGTAGACCGCCGACTCGAAGCCGACCGACAGGCCCGACAGGATGACCGTCGCAGCGCCGGTCAGCGACGTCTTGCCGACGTCCTTCACCGGACGCGTCTCGGTGCCCGTGAAGTAGCCGGTGAGCGCCAGGATGACCGCGGCCAGCACGATGCCGATCAGCACGGCGACGATGGCGATGGCGCGAGGCGACCCGTCCGCGCCGGAGTCGATGCCGGACTGCGCGAAGACGCTGTCGAGGATGCTCTCGCCACCTCCGCCGGTCAGGTCACTGAAGCTGCTCGGCAGGTAGAACCAGGCAGCGGCCGAGGCCGCGACCGCTGAGATGCCCGCCGAGATGTAGAACGACCGGTTGATCGTCGCGAGGCCGTTCTCACCCGCGCGGGGACGGGTGATGTACACGCCGATGATCGCGGTGACAGCACCGATGGCCGGCACCATCAGCGGGAAGACGAGCCCTTCCTGGCCGAACGCGACCGAGCCGAGGATCAGCGCGGCGACGAGCGTCACGGCGTACGACTCGAAGAGGTCGGC
>JAOPXD010000113.1 GCA_025965315.1 Marmoricola sp. | reverse complement strand
TCGCCGGCGCCGAGGGCTCCGACACCCCGAGCCGGCACGTGCCGATGATCAACGCCGCCGGATCACCCACCTTCTACGAGTTCGACTCCTCCGAGCTGCTCGCGCTCTACAAGGAGATGTGGGACCGCGACGAGGAACCTGTGGTGATCTACCACTCGCACACCGCCACCGAGGCCTACCCGAGCCGGACCGACATCGGCCTGGCCAACGAGCCCGGCGCGCACTACGTGTTGGTGTCCACACGGGAACACGGGAATAGTGAGGGCCCGGTGGAGTTCAGGTCCTACAGGATCATCGACGGAACCGTCACCGAAGAAGACGTCACGCTGACCGACTCCTAGTCGCACGAGCAGCAACCCCAAGAAGCAGAGGAACGCAATGCCCATCGAGGTCCGGATCCCGACGATCCTGCGCACGTACACCGGCGGCGAGAAGGCCGTGGACGCCAGCGGCGCCACCCTGTCCGCGCTCATCGACGACCTCGAGGCCAACCACCCCGGACTCAGGGACCGCCTGCTCGACGACGGCGACCTGCGTCGGTTCGTGAACGTCTACGTCAACGACGAGGACGTCCGCTTCACCGGTGGCCTCGAGACCGCGCTGAAGGACGGCGACCAGATCGTGGTCCTGCCTGCGGTCGCCGGCGGTGCCTCGGCCGGTCGAGCGTAGTCGAGGCGTCCGATGCGTTACGACAGCCTGCTCGAATCCGTCGGCAACACGCCGCTGGTCGGGCTTCCGCGGCTCTCGCCGACCGCTGACGTACGCATCTGGGCGAAGCTCGAGGACCGCAACCCGACCGGCTCGATCAAGGACCGCCCGGCCCTGAGGATGATCGAGCAGGGCGAGAAGGAGGGGCTGCTCCGCCCCGGCTGCACGATCCTGGAGCCGACCTCGGGCAACACCGGGATCTCGCTGGCGATGGCGGCCAAGCTCAAGGGCTACCGGCTGGTCTGCGTGATGCCGGAGAACACCTCCGAGGAGCGTCGCCAGATCCTGCGGATGTGGGGCGCCGAGATCTACTCCTCCGCAGCGGCGGGCGGCTCGAACGAGGCCGTCCGGGTGGCAAAGCAGATGGCGGCCGAGCACCCCGACTGGGTGATGCTCTACCAGTACGGCAACGCTGCGAACGCACTGGCGCACGAGGAGGGGACCGGCCCGGAGATCCTCGCCGACCTCCCCGAGATCACCCACTTCGTCGCCGGGCTCGGCACCACCGGGACCCTGATGGGCGTCTCCCGGTTCTTCCGCGGCGCCAAGCCCGACGTCCGGATCGTGGCCGCGGAACCCCGGTACGGCGAGCTCGTCTACGGCCTGCGCAACCTCGACGAGGGCTTCGTCCCCGAGCTGTACGACGCGTCCCTGATCGACACCCGGTTCTCGGTCGGTCCCCGTGACGCCGTACGCCGGGTCCGCGAGCTGCTCGAGCTCGAAGGCATCTTCGCCGGGATCTCGACCGGTGCGATCCTGCACGCGGCGCTCGGCCAGGCTGCCAAGGCCGTGACCGCGGGCGAGCGCGCCGACATCGTCTTCGTGGTCGCCGACGGCGGCTGGAAGTACCTCTCGACCGGTGCGTACGAGGGCACGATCGACCAGGCCGAGGACCGACTCGAAGGTCAGCTCTGGGCATGAGTCTCGTCCAGACGGTGCTGAGCGTGCTCTGCGCGATCGGCATCCTTCAGCTCGGCGTGCTGATCGCCCGCGACCTGCGTCCGGGCAACGTCACCCTCGGCTTCCTGGTGGTCATCGAGCTGGGCCTGGTGGTCCAGCTCGTGGTCGGCCTGCACCGGGTCTTCGGTGACCATGCCGGGGTGTCGGTCGCCACCTACCTGGGCTACCTGGTCGGAGCGCTGCTGATCCTGCCGATCGGCGTCGTCTGGTCCTCGGCCGAGCGGACCCGCAGCGGCACCGCGGTCCTGCTCGTCGCCGTCCTCGTCATCCCGGTGCTGTTCCTGCGCCTCCACGACATCTGGAGCACCCATGTCTGACGCGGGCCGGGCGACCGGGACCGGCTTCGGTCGGGTACTCGTCTTCGTCTACGGGATCTTTGCGTTCAGTGCGAGCGGAAGGTCGTCGTACCAGCTGATCGCGCACGCGTCCGAAGCTCCGTTGGCGTACTCGTTGTCCGCGTTCGCGGCAATCGTCTACATCGTTGCCACCTGGGCGCTGGGAACCAGTCGCCACTCGGTCGCCACCTGCGCCGTCGTCGTCGAGATGCTCGGCGTGATCATCGTCGGGGCAACCATTCACACGAGCGACCCGCACAAGGCGACCGTGTGGTCGGGGTTCGGCAGTGGGTACGGATACGTCCCGCTCGTGCTGCCGTTCGTCGGGCTCTGGTGGTTGTACCGAACCCGCCCGGAATGAGCGCGACATGACGACCACGAGCACGACCTCGACACCGCTCGACGCCGTGCGCACCAAGCACGTCGGACTGGCGATCACGGCACTGGCGCTCGGCGGCTTCGCGATCGGCACCACCGAGTTCGTGACGATGGGCCTGCTGCCGGAGATCGCCACCGGCATTCACTCCTCGATCCCGAGGACCGGGCACATCATCTCGGCGTACGCGCTGGGGGTGGTCGTCGGTGCGCCGGTGATCGTGTCGCTCGGAGCCAGGCTGCCGCGTCGCGCGCTGGCGATCGGCCTGGTGCTCGCGCTCGGGATCGGGAACGCTGCGACGGCTCTCGCGCACGGCTACACCCAGGTGATGGTCGCGCGGTTCGTCGCCGGTCTGCCGCACGGTGCCTACTTCGGTGTCGCCTCGTTGATCGCGGCGTCGCTGGTGCCTCCCGAGCGACGCGGACGCGCCGTCAGCGGGGTGATGCTCGGCTTGTCGGTGGCCACGGTCATCGGTGTCCCGGCCAGCACCTGGCTCGGGCAGGACCTCGGCTGGCGCAGCGCCTACTGGGCCGTGCTCGGGATCGCCGTCCTCACCGCGGTAAGCCTGCTGGTGTTCGTCCCACGCACGGCGGGCCACCCGGACGCCACCGTCCGTGGCGAGCTCCAGGCGCTACGACGACCCCAGGTGCTGTTCGCCCTGGCGGCCGGCATGGTCGGCTTCGGCGGCATCTTCGCGATGTACAGCTATGTCGCTCCGCTGGTCACCGACGTCGGCGGGATGTCACGTTCCGCGATCCCGTCCTTCTTGCTGGCCTACGGCATCGGCTCGGTCCTGGGCGCGTGGCTCGCGGGCCGGCTCGCCGACTGGAACGTCGAGCGGTCGGTCCTCGCCGGCTTCCTGGCGACGATCGTGGTGCTCGTCCTGATCGTGCTTCTCGCCGGCACCCCGATCGCGCTCTGGGTGCTCGTCGGCGTGGTCGGCCTCCTCGGTTCGGTGGTCGCGATCAACCTCCAGCTCCGGCTGATGCACGCTGCCGGTGATGCCCAGATGCTCGGCGCCGCCCTGAACCACTCGGCCCTGAACGTCGCGAACGGTCTCGGCGCTTGGCTGGGGTCGGTGGTGATCGAGGCCGGGCACGGCTACCGGGCGCCCAGCCTGGTCGGAGCCGGGCTGGCCGGGCTCGGGTTCATCGTGTTCGGTGTCGGACTGCTCCCGAAGTTCCAACCTGAGGGCTCGCGCCGCGCCGATAGGTGATGTCCGTCGCGGTCGTCCCCATTTCGGCTGCCGACCACTAACCTTGCGGGGTGGCGGACGCTCCCATTGGCATCTTCGACTCTGGCTTCGGTGGTCTCGCCGTGGCCCGTGCGGTGATCGACCAGCTTCCGCACGAGTCGGTCCTGTACCTCGGTGACACCGCGCGTCAGCCCTACGGGCCCAAGCCGATCGGCGAGGTGCGCGAGTACGCGCTCGAGTGCCTCGACCACCTGGTGGACCAGGGTGTGAAGATGATCGTGATCGCCTGCAACTCCGCGAGCGCCGCGATGCTGCGCGACGCCCGGGAGCGGTACGACGTCCCGGTCGTCGAGGTCATCCTGCCGGCCACGCGTCGTGCGGTCGCCGCCACCCGGAGCGGTCGGATCGGCGTGATCTGCACCCAGGCCACCGCGGGCTCCCAGGCGTACGACGACGCCTTCGCTGCCGCGACGCAGGTCACCCTGACCACCCAGGCGTGCCCACGGTTCGTCGAGTTCGTCGAGAACGGTGTGACCGGCGGCTCCGAGCTGCTCGCCGTCGCGCACGAGTACCTCGATCCGCTGGTGGACGCCGGCGTCGACACCCTGGTCCTCGGCTGCACCCACTACCCGTTGCTCACCGGCGTGATCTCGTACGTCGTCGGGGACGGTGTCACGCTGGTCAGCAGCGCCGAGGAGTGCGCGAAGGACGTCTACCGGGTTCTCACCGAACGAGGCCTCGAGCAGGCCGCCGCGGTCGACCCGGTGCACCGCTTCCTGACGACCGGCCAGCCCGACGACTTCGCCGTGATCGGCCGCAGGTTCCTCGGCCCCGAGCTGGAGACCGTCCTGCAGTTCGCCGGCGGAGTGCCGACGAGCGGGCACGTCGTCTCCCAGGTGGTGGGCCTGTGAGGCTCACCGTGATCGGCTGCTCGGGGTCCTACCCGGGTCCGGACTCGCCGGCGAGCTGCTACCTGCTCGAGTCCGAGTTCGAGGGACGCACCTTCCGGTTGATCCTCGACATGGGCAGCGGCGCGCTCGGCGCCCTGCACCGGCACATCGACCCGGTCACGGTCGACGCGGTGCTGCTCTCGCACCTGCACGCCGATCACTGCCTGGACCTCACCGGCTTCTACGTGCTCCGCAAGTACCACCCGGAGGGCGCGTGCCCGCGGATCCCGGTCTGGGGTCCCGAGGACACCGACCGCCGGATGGCGAAGGCCTACGACCTCGACGAGGACCCGGGGATGAACGAGGAGTTCGACTTCACCCTCTACCCGAGCGAGACCTTCTCCGTGGGGCCGTTCGAGGTCACCGCGCAGCTGGTCGCGCACCCGGTCACGGCGTACGGGTTGCGGATCTGCGCCGACGGCCGGACGCTGGCGTACTCCGGGGACACCGGAACCTGCGACGCCCTGGTCGAGACCGCGCGCGACGCCGACTTCTTCCTCTGCGAGGCGTCGTTCATCGAGGGCGCCGACAACCCGCCCGACCTGCACCTGACCGGGGCCGAGGCCGGCGCGATGGCGACCCGGGCCGGAGCCCGGCGCCTGGTCCTCACCCACGTCCCGCCGTGGCACGACCCGGCCACGATGCTGGCCGAGGCGCACCAGACCTACGACGGTCCGGTCGAGCTCGCAGCAACCGGGACGACGTACGAGATCTGAGGTCTCGACCACCGGCTGGTCGAGACCCCGCTGGTCGAGCAACGAGCGAATAGTCGAGACCCGGTGACGTGCCCGCAGTCTCAGCCCAGCCCGGCGTCGTGGACGCATAGCGCGATCTGCACCCGGTTCTCGACCTCGAGCTTGGCGAACAGCCGCCCGATGTGGGCCTTGACCGTCGGGACGCTGAGGTAGAGCTCGCCGGCGATCTCCGCGTTGCTCAGGCCACGCCCCACCGCGAGGGCGACCTCGTGCTCACGTTCGGTGAGGCGCTCGAGGCGTTGCAGCGCGGCGTGGCTGCGGTCCGGCGAGTGCTGGGTGGTCAGCTGGTGGATCAGGGTGGTCGTCACGCTGGGGGAGAGCATCGGATCACCGCCGGCAACCCGGTGCACGGCCTCGACGATGGCCTCGGGCGCGGTGTCCTTGAGCAGGAAACCGCTCGCCCCGGCCGCCAACGCGCGCATCACGTAGTCGTCGGCGTCGAAGGTGGTCAGCACGATCACCTTCGGCGGATCCGGGAGCGCGACCAGGGCGGTCGTGGCCTCGATCCCGTCCATCACCGGCATCCGGATGTCGATGAGCACGACGTCGGGACGGTGCTCCTTGACGGCCGCGATTCCCTGGAGCCCGTCGGCCGCCTGTCCGACGACGGCCAGCGTCGGGGAGCCGCCGAGGATCATCGCGAGCCCGCTCCGGACCAAGGGGTCGTCGTCGACGATCAGGAGCCTGATCGGCTCGCTCACGAGCTCACTCCCTGCGTCCACGGCAACCAGCATTGCAGGCTGAAGGACTGACCGTCGTCGACGGTGGTCAGGGTGCCGCCGCCGAGCTCGGCGCGCTCCCGGAGCCCGACCAGGCCGAGACCTGCGCCGGGAGTCGTCGGCATCCCGAGGACGCCGACCCGCTGGGCGTTGCGTACCACGACCGTCACGCCAGAGTCGGGGTCTCCGCTGACCCTGATGTGGACGTGGGCGCCGACGGCGTGCTTGCGCGCGTTGGTGAGGGCTTCCTGAACCACCCGGTAGATGGTCCGTCCGGCCTGGTCGGGGGGTTGCAGCCCGTCGGGCAGCTCCTGGGCCAGGTCGACGACGGTGCCACCGGCGGTGGCCTCGGCGATCAGCACGTCCAGGTCGCCGTACGTCGGCTGCGGGCGGTCCCCGACCCCGTCCGCACTGCGCAGGACACCGAGGACCTGGCGGAGGTCGGCGAGCGCCTCGTGGGCCTTGGCCTGGATGATCTGGGCGGTCTCGCGGATCTGCTCGGGAGGCAGGTCGGTGCGGTAGGCCAGGGCTCCGGCGTGCATGGTGACCAGCGAGATCCGGTGCGCAAGTACGTCGTGCATCTCCCGGGCGATCCGCTCGCGCTCGGCCGAACGGGCCTGGTCGACCCGGAGCTCCTGCTCGGACTCGAGCTGGGTGGCGCGTTCACGCAGCGTCCAGAGCAGTTCCCGGCGCGACCCGATGTACATGCCCCACATGCAGACCGCGATCGTGATCGCGATCACGAAGGTCAGGTTCAGCCATGGCGGCCCGTCGTCGGCCAGCGGGTGCCAGTGGCTGTAGAGCTGGCCGGTGATCACGCCCAGGACCCCGACGACAGCGATCTCGGGCACCCTGCGGCGCGTTGCCAGCGAGATCAGCGCGAGAGCGGCCGGACCGCCGGAGGACACCGAGACCAGGCCGAGCAGCTGGGTGGCGACGCCGACCTGGACCGGCCAGCGCCGCCGGAAGGCGACCAGGACGAACGCGACCACCCCGCCAGCGAGGTCGATCCAGAACAACGGGCGTTGGTGGTGCCACTGCGGCTGGATGTGCTGGCTCCAGGCCGCACCGGAGATCGCCAGGCAGATCACCGCGCGCCAGAGGTGCCCCCACCTCGTCAGCGGGGGGTTGTAGTGGTCCGGGGCGGTGTCGCGCACGTTGTCAGGCTAGGGGTGCGTCGCTCGCAGCCGACAGTGCCCGGGGTTCCGCCGACCCCCTACTTTCGTCTACCCGCGATCGAGCCCCTGGACCGATGTGCTCCCGCCCGGGCGCGGGCAGGCTGGGGCCATGATCAAATTCGAAGGCGTTACCAAGACGTACGGCGAATTCACCGCCGTGGACAACGTGTCCTTCGTGGCCAAGCCCGGTCGCGTGACCGGGTTCCTCGGGCCCAACGGAGCCGGCAAGTCCACCAGCATGCGGATCATGGTCGGGCTGACGCCCCCTGATCGCGGCACGTCCACGATCGGCGGCCTCAAGTACGCCGACATCCCCAACCCCGGGCGTCATGTCGGTGTCCTGCTGGACGCGTCCGCCCAGCATGCCGGACGGACCGGTCGGGAGGTGCTGATGCTGAGCGCCCTGACGATGGGTCTTCCCGAGGCGCGGGTCGAGGAGATGCTCGCGCTCGTCGGGCTCTCCGAGTCCGAGGCCAAGCGTCGGGTCAAGAACTACTCGCTCGGCATGCGCCAGCGCCTCGGACTGGCGAACGCGCTGATCGGTGACCCGTCGGTGCTGATCCTGGACGAGCCGGCCAACGGCCTCGACCCGGCCGGCATCCACTGGATGCGCAGCCTGCTGCGGCACTTCGCCGAGCGCGGCGGCACCGTGCTGCTGTCCTCGCACCTGCTGCACGAGGTCGAGATGATCGCCGACGAGATGGTACTGATCGGCCGCGGCAAGATCGTTGCCGAGGGCACCAAGGCAGAGCTGCTCCAGACCGCCGGTACCTTCGTGAAGGCCGAGGACCTGACCAAGCTGCACGCTGCGCTGGAGCGGGCCGGGATCAAGGCCAGCCCGTCGGGCGACGGCGGGATGCGGACCGAGTCCGACCCGATCGACGTCGGCCGGATCGCGGCCGCCGAGGCGATCGTGCTCTCCGAGCTCCGACCCGCCGAAGGTGCGGGCCTCGAGGAGCTGTTCCTCGAGCTGACCGGCGACCACGCCCGCGAGAACGTTGACTTCGAAGGAGCAATGGCATGAGTACCACGACAGTTCCGTACGGCGATACGCTCGACGTCTCGAAGACCCCGGGCATCCCGCTGTCCCGGCTCGTCAGGGTCGAGCTGCGCAAGATGATCGACACCAAGGCGGGCATGTGGCTGTTGGTCGCCATCGGGGCGATCACTGCTATCGCGAGCATCATCTTCGGGTTCGTCGGGCACGACCAGGACCGGAACTTCGGTGACTTCCTCGGCTTCGCCGGCACGCCGCAGGGCTTCCTGCTTCCGGTGCTGGGCATCCTGCTGGTGACCCAGGAGTGGGGCCAGCGCACCGGGATGGTGACCTTCACCCTGGTACCGCACCGTGGTCGGGTACTAGGAGCGAAGGTCCTCGCCATGTCCGTGCTCGCTGCGGCGGCGATCGTGCTCTCGTTCGTCGTAGCCCTGGTGACGACCGTGATCTTCGGAGGCAGCAACCGCTGGTCCGACTTCACTCCGATCGACATCCTCAAGATCTCGGTCGGACAGTTCACCGGTACGGCCCAAGGCTTCAGCTTCGGACTGCTGCTGCTCGCCAGCGCCGGAGCGATCGTGACCTACTTCGTGCTTCCGCAGGTGATCACGATCCTCGTGAACGTGATCCCGTCGCTGACGGACAAGGCGGGCTGGCTCGACTTCAAGACAGCGCAGGGCAACTTGTTCACCTTCGGCGAGGGGAACCTGAGCGGCAAGGAGTGGAGCCAGCTCCTGGTGACGGGCGCCTTCTGGGTCCTGCTGCCGTTCGTGATCGGTGTGTGGCGGGTGCTGCGCACCGAGGTGAAGTAGGTCCTACCGCTCGACGCCGGCGTCCTCCCTCCCGAGGACGCCGGCGTCGGCGTACGTCAGTAGGCTCGGATCATGACCCGAGCAGACGGCCGCGCCGACGACGAACTCCGCCCGATCACCTTCACCCGGAACTGGCAGGACCACCCGGCGGGCTCGGTGCTGGTGGAGTTCGGACGCACCAAGGTGCTCTGCGCTGCGTCGGCGAGCGTCGGCGTACCGCGCTGGCGCAAGGGCTCCGGCCTGGGCTGGGTCACCGCCGAGTACGCGATGCTCCCCTCAGCCACGAACACCCGCTCCGACCGCGAGTCGGTCAAGGGCCGGATCGGCGGCCGCACCCACGAGATCTCCCGACTGATCGGCCGCTCGCTGCGCGCTGCGATCGACTACAAGGCTCTCGGCGAGAACACGATCGTGCTGGACTGCGACGTGCTCCAGGCCGACGGCGGCACCCGTACGGCGGCCATCACCGGCGCCTACGTGGCTCTGGCCGATGCGGTCGCCCACCTCAAGGCGCAGGGCGCGCTCGCCGGTGAGCCGCTGGTGGCCTCGGTGGCCGCGGTGTCGGTCGGCATCATCGGTGGCGTCCCGCGTCTCGACCTTCCCTACGAGGAGGACGTCCGTGCCGAGACCGACATGAACGTGGTCATGAACGGCGACGGGTCCTTCATCGAGGTCCAGGGCACCGCCGAGGGCGCACCGTTCAACCGCAGCGAGCTCGACGCCCTGCTCGCGCTGGCCGAGAAGGGCTGTGCCGACCTGACCCGGCTCCAGCACGAAGCCCTGGCGACCTCGCTCTGATGACCGCGGTCGAGATCTTCCTGGCCTCGCGCAACGCCAAGAAGCTCGCCGAGATGCAGCGCATCCTGGGCGGGACCCTGCCCGGGCTGCGCGTGATCGGCCTCGACGACGTGCCGCCGTACGACGAACCGGTCGAGGACGAGCCCGACTTCGCCGGCAACGCGCTGCTCAAGGCACGCGCGGGGTTCGCGGTCTCCGGGCTGCCGTCGCTGGCCGACGACAGCGGACTCTGCGTGGATGCGCTCAACGGGATGCCGGGGGTGCTCTCGGCTCGCTGGTCGGGGCCGCCGAAGGACGACGACCGCAACAACCGGCTGCTGCTCGACCAGCTCGCCGACGTACCGGACGGGCGCCGTGGTGCGGAGTTCCGGTGCGCAGTGGCGCTCGTGTACGCCGACGCAGCCGGGACCGTCCACGAGGAGCTCGTCGACGGCGTCATGCGCGGCCGGGTCATCCGCGAGGTCCGCGGAGCCGGCGGCTTCGGGTACGACGTCCTGTTCGTCCCCGACGACCAGGACGGGGATCGCACCTCAGCGGAGATGAGCCCGGCCGAGAAGGACCTGATCTCGCACCGGGGGATGTCCCTGCGCGCGATCGCCCCGATCGTCACGTCCGCCCTGACCTGAGTGCGCCCGGAGAGATTCGAACTCTCACTGCCATCGACCTAAACGATGTGCCTCTGCCGTTGGGCTACGGGCGCCGAACCAGAGTTTAGGCGTCAAGTCCGAGGTCGCGACGCAACTTCGAAACGTGGCCGGTGGCCTTGACGTTGTACTGCGCGAGGCTGACCAAGCCTTCCTCGTCCACGACGATCGTCGAACGGATCACGCCCTGGACGACCTTGCCGTACAGCTTCTTCTCGCCGAAGGCGCTGTAGGCCGTCATCACCGATCGGTCCGCGTCCGAGGCGAGGGTGATCGTCAGGCTGTCGCGCTCACGGAACTTCGCGAGCTTCTCGGGCTTGTCCGGGGAGATCCCGACGACGGTGTAGCCGGCCGTCTCCAGGGTGTTCAGGGACTCGGTGAAGTCACACGCCTGCTTGGTGCAGCCCGGGGTCATCGCGGCCGGGTAGAAGTAAACGATCACCTTGCGGCCGCGGAGATCGGCCAGGTTGACGGTGCCGCCGTCGTCGGTCGGAAGGTCGAAGGTCGGCGCTGCGTCGCCGGGCGTGAGTCGGGAGGTCATGGCGACACGGTAACGTTTCCCCGCAGAGCACCGAGTAGCGAGGAGTGGTCGTGGGAGACAGGAACCTGAGCTCGATCGAGAGCGAGATCGAGGACGCGCGCACGCGCTTGGCCTCGACGATCGACCAGCTCGCGTACCGGACGAGCCCGAAGACCATCGCCAAGCGTGAGGTCGGCCAGTTCAAGGCGTTCTTCGTGAACGCGAACGGCCCCCGCGTCGACAACATCGCGAAGGTCGCCGCCGGGGTCGCCGGCACGATCGCCGTGTTCGCCCTGATCCGCAAGATCGTGAAGTGATCCGTCCGGCGTGAGCAAGCGTCAGGCCGACCCGGAGGGGACGGGCGACAAGACCCCGATCCGGATGCTTCACGACCGGGTCCTGGTCGCGCTCGACGGCGAGGCCGGTGAGCGGAAGTCCAGCGGCGGGATCCTGATCCCGGCCACAGCAGCGATGGGCGGCAAGCGGCTCTCCTGGTGCCGCGTCGTCGGGATCGGTTCTCTGGTGCGCAGCGTCGAGGTCGATGACCGGGTGCTGTTCGACCCCGAGGACAAGGCCGAGGTCGAGGTGCACGGCGAGGTCTACGTCGTCGTCCGCGAACGGGACCTGCACGCCGTGGCAGCCGAGCGGGTCGGCGAGAGCCCGACGGGCTTGTACCTCTGAGCTGAACGCTCACCCGGCGTGCTGACTCTCCACGGTCGACGCCGACGCCTGGTTGTCCACAGGCAGTGACGTCGGGGCTCGGACCAGCGGCTCTCGCGCTGGTAGCAATGCGCATCGCCCCGGCAGGTGTCCGGGCGTTTCGCAGCCCCGGAGGCCCCTTGTGACAGTCAGGTTCGTCGAACGAGCACGCCGCACCCTACGAGTCCGGACGACACTGGTGGTCGGACTGGCCGTCGTGGCCGGCACCTGCGGTGCGGTGGTCTCCGCGCAGCCGTCGACCGCCGCCGACCCGCACCGCAGTCTCGCTGACGCCGTCTCGGAGTTCCGGGCGCACGAACCAGCGGCTGCCGGTGACGGCCGGGTCCGGGTCGTCGGGTACGACGGCAGCCGGGCTGCGCCGACCGACGTGATGCTCGAGGCGCGGGGTCCCGGCGGTCCGGTGGGTGGCGTGATGACCTGGTCCCGGGGTGCCTGGCGCCTGCCACCGGAGCAGCCGGCGCGGGCGTCGTCGGATCGGCATCGACCCCCGGCGGTCCGTTCCGTCCGCGTCAGTCCCGGCGGCTACTCGATCTACGGCGGCAAGGTCGCGACCGTCTCCTGGTCGCCGTCGGCCGGCGCGACCGGATACCTCGTCTCCAGCCGGTTGATGACCGACGCCAGCGAGCCCTGGAGCACCTTTCCGGCCCCGATCGCGCACCACTCCTGGACGCTCCAGCCGTTCCTGATCGGGCGCCGGTACCAGTTCCGGGTCCAGCCCGTCCGGGGCGAGGTGCGGGGTCGTCCCACGATCAGCGCCGTCACCCGGATGCACGGCATTCCGACGAGACGCCTGTACGCCGCCCTCGGTGACTCCTACTCGGCGGGACTCGGGGGCAGCGGCCAGGACAGCGGCGGGTCCTGCCACCGGAACCGGCATGCCTGGGCCTACCAGCTCGAGTCCAGCGACCAACGTGCGACCAGGCTTCTCGCCTGCGCCGGAGCCACGATGCCCCTGGTCTCGGACCAGTTCAAGCCGATGAACCGGTTCTTCGCGAAGCACCCGCGAGCACCCCAGCTGATCACGGTGACGGTGGGCGGAAACGATGTCGGCTTCTCCAAGGTCCTGGGGCGCTGCGTCGAGACGGCCTGCGCCGGTTCGGAGAGCGACTGGCTGGACCGCATCACGGCGACGAGGCCCCTGCTGGCGGCCTTCTACCGAGAGATCCGGGCGTTGCACCCGTATGCGGACATCATCGCCGGGGGCTACCCGCAGGTCCTCGAGCCGAAGGGCGAGTCCCGGAATCCGTTGTGCATCAGGATCAATCCTCCTGAGCGCGAGATGCTGGGCCGGCTCTCGAACCACTTGAACATGGTGATCGCCGAAGCCGCGGACGACGCCGGTATCTGGAGCGTCGGCCTGATGGTCCGGCAGGCCTTCCTCGGTCACAACGCCTGCACGGATGGCGGACGCAACTGGATCCATGCCGGCAGCCTGAAGTTCGGTGGCGTGTCCGGAATCGTCAATCCGAAGACTTTTCATCCCACTGACGACGGCCAGCTGGCGTACGCGGCCGGGTTCAACACCGCGCTGCTCGTCAGGACGTCATGAGCCGCCACCGTCTGGTTGCCGCCGTCCTCGGATGCGCGCTCCTGGTCGCGGGTGGGCTCCTCGTCGTGCACGGGCACGCGGCAGGACCTTCGGCGCCACGGGCGACGAGGACCCAGGATGATCCGCCGTGGGTCCCGGTCAACGGCACCGTCGGGACAGGTCCGGTTCCCTCGGCGCTCCCCGCACGACCTGACCTGATCCAGATCGACGCCGTCGCGCACCACGCGCACACGAGAACCGGTGGCGAGCAGTTCGCGCTGCTCGTCGCCCAGCTGATCACCGACACCCGAGCCGCGGACCCCGGGCCCGGTGCACTCAGCCGGGTGGAGTCGGCACGCATGCCGCGGTCGGTACGTGACTACCTGCTCCACGACGCCAAGGATCAGCGGCAGATCCGGTCCGAGCGTCACTACGACACCGGGCTCGACATCTGGATCCGGTCCGAGGCCGTTGGCCCGTCGCCGGACCCACGTCGGGTCGACGTCGAGGTCGCGGCAAATCTCGTCTCCCGACCTCTGCAGGTCCAGGACTGGTACCGGGATCGCTTCGACGTGGCCTGGGAGTCCGGCGGCTGGCGGTTGATCAACTACTCGGCGGGTCTGTTCGGACCGTCGTCGACCCAAAACCTGACCCCGGCCGAGCAGAGGTCGTTCCTCACCGGCGTGGGCTGGCGACGGATCCCGGCGCGCTGATGCTGCCGTCGAGGACCGCTGCCACCTTCTCCCGGGGCCCGGCGACGAAGACGAGCTCGTTGTTGCGGAGCCTGCCCACCTTGCCGACCTTCTCGCCGGCGCCGTTGAAGATGCCGATCCGGGCGCCGACGTAGCGACGGCCCTCGAAGGCGAGCACGCCGACCTCCTCGTGCCCGGCCTCGCGCAGCCACGAGGTCATCTCCTCCGACGTCACCCAGGACTCGTCGTTGTAGGAGACGACCACGACCTCGGCGTCGACCGATCCGATCAGGTCGCGCAACGCGATCGGCATCTCGCGCTTGCGGTTGAAGACGCTCTTCGTCTCGGCCTCGCGGGCGTCGATCCGCTTGCACGCCACCCCGTAGAACTCCGGGGCGTCCCAGCGGACGAGGGTCTCCCACACGTGGTAGTTCGTGAAGTACCGGTGCTGGTTGTACGGCGGATCCAGGTACGCGAGGTCGACCCGGGGGAGCATGCCGGCGATCTCGCGCGCATCGCCCTGGACGGTCGCGCCGGGCCCGGGCAGGAGCGCTGGCAGCCGCAGGCTGAGGTCGTCGTACGACCGTGGTGCCCAATCCTTCAGGTACGCCATCTGCAGGCCTGTGGTCGAGTCCACCCGGTCCGCAGCGTCGATCAGCGAGGTGAGCAGGATCGGACGCAGCGGGCCGCTGCTGTAGCGATCCTCGATGGCATCGCGGATGGCATCGATCCGCATCCCGTTGTGCGGCTGGAAGAACCGCGACTGCTCGCAGAACGTCTCGGTCACGTAGCCGCGCACCCCGGGGAGCGCGGCGAGCTCGGCCAGCGCAGCGCGGACCTCGTCCGGGTCGACCGCTGCCGCGTCGGTCGCGATGTAGCAGTCGCTGAACACGGCCGAGTACGACGCGACGTCGGCAGCGGTGACGTGCAGCCCGCGGCTCTTCAGCTCCTGCGCGACCCGGGTCGTGCCGGTGAACAGGTCCAGCGCCGTACGGGCTCCGACAGCCTCGGCGATGTCTCCCAGGGTCCCGACGAGCAGTCGTTTGGAGCCCAGGTACTTGATCACTGCTCGTCCGTAGCGGCGTCGAGCAGGGTGCCGTCGTGATCGATGTCGGGCGGTCCTCCCGCGAACTCCACCCGGAAGGTGGAACCCTTCCCGGGCTCGGAGATCGCGCTGATCGTGCCACGGTGGACGTCGGCGATGGCCTTGGCGATCGAGAGCCCGAGCCCGCTCCCGGGCACGCCCCGCTCGTGGGCGTCGGGGGCACGGAAGAACCGGGTGAAGAGGAGCGCGCGGTCCTCCTCGCGGATACCGACCCCGGTGTCGGCGACCTCGATCGTCGGTCCGCAGGTCCCGTCGGCAGCCCGGAGGCGCAGCACGATCCGGCCACCGTCCGGGGTGAACTTCACCGCGTTGGTCGCGAGGTTGATCACCAGGCGCTCGAGCTCGCCGGCGTCGCCGGTCACCGCGACCCGTTCGTCGGGCAGGTCGAGCTGGAGGACCAGGCTCCGGCCGGTGAGGCTCGGCAGGACCATCTCCGAGGCCTTGGTGACCACCCCGGCCAGGTCGACCTGACCGCGGCGGCGCCGCTGGTCGATGCTCTCCATGCTCGAGAGCGTCAGCAGGTCGTCGATCAGGGTGAGCAGCCGGTGGCTGTTCAGGTCGATCCGGTTCATCGCGTCGATCTGCTCGGTATTGGGGGAGCCGTAGACGCCGTCCATCAGGAGCTCGAGATAGCCGACGATGTTGGTGATCGGGGTCCGCAGCTCGTGGCTGACCGAGGACACGAACGCGTCCTTGACCTGGTCGATCTCGGTCAGCCGACGGACCGCGCGGCGTTCGGTCCGCAGCGCCTTCTCCAGTGCGACCTGTGCGTCGATCCGGTCGGTGATGTCGTCGGCGGTGGCGACGTACCCGAGGAAGTTCCCGGTGTCGTCGGTGATCGGGCTGAGGATCGTCGACAGCGTGCGCGGGATGCCGTCCTTGCGGACGTACTGCCAGATCCTGGCGGTGCCCGGGGGCAGCTCGCCGGTGGCTCGCACCACCGACACGTACGTCGGGTCCACCCGGAGCTCGCGCGCGTGCCGGGCGAGCTCGGCCTCGGTGTGGAACATCCGCGTCGACTGCCCGAAGACCTCCTCCGGGGTGTACCCGAGGATCGACTCGGCGCCGGGGCTGAACAGGTTGATCCGACCGATGTCGTCGGTTCCGATGATCGCGATGCCGCGCGCGCTCTGGACCAGCAGCTCGCTCCGCGCACGTTCACGCAGCGCCGAGGCCGCACTGCGCCGCTGCATCGAGACCGCCATCGAGAACGGGATCGACACCATCGCGCAGGCCAGCAGGAAGGCTTGCAGCGGCATCAGCTGGAACTCGGGGTCGAGCCGGTTGATCAGCACCGGGTCCGTGAACGGCCCGTGTCCGGCATTGGTGAGGGCGCTCGAGATCACCCCGACGGTGACGAGCTGGAACATGGCCTCGCGCATCGGCGCCCGGAAGGCCACCCAGCCCAGCAGCGGGATGATCAGGAACGCCGTGCTCGGGAACTCGTGCGGGATGAAGGCCAGCACCGTGACCCAGATGGTCAGGGTCCAGGCGATGGTGCGCTCGGTGATCCCGTAGGACTGGCCCGATCCGAGCTGCTGCTTGAAGACCCCGAGCAGGATCGCCTCGCCCGCGGTGTGGGTCACGAGGACGGCGACCCCGACCCGCCACGGGACGCCGAAGCCGGTCAGCGAGGCGACGATGGTGAACATGAAGGCGGCCGAGAGCGAACCGAGCAGGCAGGCGAGCGCGAACCTGCCGAGGTCGTTGATGTCGACCAGGATCAGCCGTTGGGTCCAGCCCACGGTGAGCACGCTCTGGGCGACGACGGCCTCCAGAGCGATCCCGACCCCGTAGCCCACCGCCACGTCGCCCGGGTACCCGCCGATGACGTACGAGAGCGCGGCGAGGACCGCGATCAGCGGCACCAGGTACGGCGTGTACCGGCGAGGCGCGATCACCAAGGTGCCCGAGGCCAGGCCCACCGGCCACATGAAGCCGATGTGCGCGCCCGTCGCCGAGGTCGTTACCGCGCCGATGCCTAGTGCGAACATCAGCACCAGCAGGCCGGTCACGCGAAGGCTCAGGTTCCTGCTCATCGGCCCTCCTCCTGCGCGCGACGATCAACCCAACAGTAGTGCTGCGGCTGATTTGCGTGGCCGCGAGGTGTCAGTCCGAGTCCGCGATCCTGATCAGGCCGCCCAGGCTGCCGACGTACGCGGCCCCGTCCGGCCCGATGCTCACCGGGGCGTAGTTGTTGTTGAAGCCGAGGTTGCTGCCCGCCAGTCGCGACCAGACCGTCCTGCCGGTGCGTAGGTCCAGTGCGGTGAAAAACCAGGACTCGGGGGCAGCGAGCTCGGGCAGGGGCGTGCGCTTCCAGGGCAGCTCGGCGGCGCTGGGGTGCGAGTAGCCGTAGAGCAGTCCGGTGGCCAGGTCGGCCTTCGAGACCACGGACGGCAGCCGCACGGTGTCGTTCTCCCACGCGACGTGGCAGCCGCCGTGCTGGTAGTCGACCGCGACCTTCACGACGCCCGGGACCGTGTCCGGGGTCCTGGTCGTGACCTTCTTGGGGAGTGGTCCGCTGTACCCGTAATTGTTCTCCGCGATCACGCCACCCGGGACCGAGACCAGGCTGTTCTCGTCGGAGCCGGTGTTCGCGCCGAAGATCGGCTGGTTGCAGAGCGCGGGACCGGGGCCGGCCTTGCCACGCCGGAACACGAGCACGTGCATCCGCGGGTCTGCGTTGTCGGTGATCGCGATCGATCCGCCGCCGGGGGAGTCGGCATCGCCGATCAGCGTCGGCGTGGTGCCGCTGCCCTGGCTGACCTGGCCGGGCTTGATCCGGGTCCCGTCGTCGTACGGCTGGCGCCAGGTGACGAACGGTTTCCCGGCACGGACGTCGAACCGGTACAACGCGTGCGTCGAGACGATGAAGACCCCGCCCGACTCGTCCATCGCGAAGCTGTTCGCGATGGTCTCGCCCGCCGGCAGGCTGACACTGCGCACGGCGCCGGCGGGGGTGACGAAGCCGACCTTGCCCGAGACGGTGACGAACCAGAGCCGGTTCGACCAGTCGGGGAGTGCCGACTGGATCCCGGAGCCCTGGGTGACGGCACTGACGTCGATGTCGCGGACCTTCTTCAGCGCCGAGCCGGTGTCCTGGATCGTGACGATGTGGCCGGTGAACGTGGAGACCACCGCCCGGTCGGCGTTGTCGAGGTAGAAGTAGCCGCCACCGGAGAAGTTCTGGAACGAGAACGTCGTGACGTCCTTGCGTGCCGGCAGGGTGTACGACGCGATCGTCGCCAGGGTCGTCGGATTGATCAGCCGCAGGGTGGCGCCGGTGACGCCGACGCACACCGTGACGATCCTGCCTGCCTTGTCGAAGGTGACCGAGCCGCAGTCCTGGACGAACGCGGTGCTCCTGACCTTGAGGTTGCGTCCGAGCGGGCCGGGCTGGTTGTAGGCGTCCGACTGGTAGGCGTCGTCGTGGATGTTGCTGCCGCCGTTGGCCGCCATGTACGGGTTCTGCGGGATGCTCTGCAACGGCAGCGGGTGGGCCACTGCAGGCGTTCCGGTGAACGGCTTGAGGAGCGCGTCGCGCGGATCAGAGGGGATCGGGAGGGCGGACGAGGCCAGGGCGGCTGGCACTACCGCGGCGAGGACGGCGACGGTCGCGAGAGCGAGCACGGCTGGGAGGGACCGCTTCATGGTGCGAAACATAGTTGCCCGGAACTGTTCGTCCGCGCCGTTCCGGGTACTGATCAGGCTCGGAAGAAGGATTCTTCGCCCGTTTCGACCTAGTCTGGAAGCAATCCCCCCAGGAAGGGTTTTCGTCTTGCTCTCTCGTTCCCGCCTGATCATCGTCACGCTGGTCGGCGCACTCATCGCCGTCGGACTCTCGGCCTCGTCTGCACAAGCGTCCGGCGTGCCCAAGGTCAGCGGGCTGGCGAGCAACGGTCAGTACTTCGCCGGCTCGACGCTGAAGCTCAAGTGGAAGAAGGTCAGCGGCGCGACGTACCAGGTGCGCTGGGCCAGTTCCACGTCCAAGCTCAAGTCGGCCAAGAAGTACGCCGTCACCGGGACCAGCGCCACGTCGCCGGTCGAGAACCGGTGCACGACGACCTACGGCCAGGTTCGTGCGAAGAAGAGCGGGAAGTACGGGCCCTGGTCCACGGCGAAGTCGCTGAAGTTCAAGATCGGCAAGCCCGGCGTCCCGACGATGAACTCCGTGGGCAAGCCGAACGCGGTCGAGCTCACCTGGCCTGCGGTCACCAACGCGGCCAGCTACACGATCCACTGGTACGCAGCTCCTTCGAGCCTGTCCCCGATCAAGAGCCAGACGGTCAGCGCGACGACGACCTCGGCGACCCTGAACCTGCCGACACCGGCCGAGTACGGCCCGGGGGACCAGCAGATGGGTACGGCGTACGCCAATCCTGTCTATGCCCGGATCCAGGCCAACCGCGCCTGCTCGACCACCAGCGTGCAGTCGGCCGGCCCCAAACCGTTCTTCCCGGCGGCAGGCAACCCGGGCACGACCGGAGACCCCCTGGCGGTCGGTAGCTACAACGTCGAGCACTTCCCCGGGACGACGAACGATCCGGACCCGACCAAGCGTCAAGCAAGGGTCGCCGCGCTGGCCAAGAACATCGACACTGCCGATGCGAGCGGCCTCGGGCTGCAGGTCGTCACCCTGCAGGAGGCGAACAACGGGACCGGAACCGCACTGGCCAGCGCCCTGAACAGCCTCACGAACTCGGACTGGACGTCGTACGGGTCCGGATCCGGCCAGATCATCTGGCGCACCGGGGTCTACCAGGACGTCGCGCACGGCATCTTCGCGACTCCGCCAGCCGGGATCCCGGCCACGACTCCGTGGGTCCGGCTGCACCGGGTGGATGCCGGCGCAACCGCGAACAGCCAGGACATCTTTGTGGTCTCGGTCCACATCGACTCGACCACCGGCACGATCGCCCAGCAGAAGTCGGACAACGGTGCGGCCGGCTCCTACCTGATGGATCAGATCACCGCAGTCGACACGGCACCGGTGGCGCCCGTGGTCGCGGCCGGTGACTACCGGTACCTGCGCGAGGACACGACCCAGAGCAACCGGTTCGCCGAGGAGCCGGGCCACATCGAGTCGCCGGTCCGGTTCGTTCGCGCCGGCTACTACGACGCGATGGCGGCCGTGCAGAAGGTGGGGACCCAGTACGCGACCTCGGGGACCCACAAGGTCCAGACCCCGAACGTCGCGTACGGCGTAGGGGTGCGGTCGGACCACCTGATGCTGCTCGGCTTCACCGGCGTGGCGAAGTACGAGAACGTCGCGAACCGGACCTTCCCGGCCATGGTCACCGCTGGTTGGCCGGACCCGTACCCGAGCGACCACAACCTGATCTATGCGGTGACGACCGTTCCCTACAGCGAGTGAACCGGTCAGCAAGGGGCATCTACCTCACCTGACGCCGGACCTGACCGATCGTCTGCCATCTAGGACAAATCGGACATAGACTAGGTGCTCCGAGCGTCTTGGAAGGACTGCCGTGATCTCGCGACTTCGCCTGCCCGTGCTGCTGGTCGGCTGTGCCCTCTTCTGGGCGGTCTTCTGGCTGACCCCCGGTGCGAGCGCGGGAGGGTCTGCGCCAGCACGCGTCGCCGGTGTCGCGTCGGCACGGGAGGACTGGCCGGGCGCGCGGCTGACGATCCACTGGAAGGCGGTGTCGGGCTCGAGCTACCAGGTGCGCTGGGCGAGCTCCACCGCCGGCCTCGCCCGGGCCCGGATCCTGTCGGTGACCGGGACGAGCGCGACGTCTCCGCGGTTGAACCGCTGCGTCACCAGCTACGCGCAGGTCCGGGCCGTCCGCGGCGGCAGGACCGGGCCGTGGTCGACGGCGAAGGGCTTGCGGTTCCCCTACCAGCGCCCGGTCGCGCCGAAGCTGTCCGGCTCGGGCTTCTCCAACGCCGTCCGGTTCAGCTGGCCCTACACGCCGTACGCCTCGCGCTTCCGGGTCCGCTGGTCCGCCGCGCCGTTCGACCGGTGGCCGTACGCCGACACGTACGTCAACGGCGGCGACGGCTGGGTGAGCCAGTACACCCGGAGCGCGACCCTGCGACTGACCAGCAGTCCGCACGCAGGGGACCGGATGATGGCGACCGCGTACGCGAACCCGGTGTACGCCCAGATCGACGCGAACAACAGCTGTCGGCCGACCAAGGTCCCGCACAGCCGCTGGTTGCCGTACTTCCCCGGCACCCCCGATCCCGGTGCCGGCGACAAGCTCGCGATGGGTACCTACAACGTCGAGCTCTTCCCCGGTGCGGGCGACGGGTCCAGGATCGACGCGCTGTCCCGCAACATCGCCAGCCACCATCTCCAGATCGTCGCTCTGCAGGAGGCCAACGCGGGGACCGTCAGCGCGATGCTGCGCGTGCTCGGCTCGTCCTGGAGCGCGGTGCCGCCGGTCCGCGGCGCGGACGGACAGATCCTGTACCGCAACGACCTCTACCAGGATCGTTCGGACGGGTCCTTCGACATCCCGAACGCGAACCCGTCCGGGTTCTTCCGCCAGATCCCGACCCCGTGGGCGGATCTGCACCCGCTGCACCCGGGGGACGCGTCGAGGAGCCAGGACCTGTTCGTGGTCTCGATCCACCTCGGCCAGAACTCGAAGGCGTCCCAGCTCGCCGCGAAGAAGACCGCGGGTGAGAACGCGCAGGTGGCGATCAGGGCGATCAACAGCATCAACAGCGGCGGCCTACCGGTGATCGTCGCCGGTGACCTCAAGTACCTGCGCGAGCCGTTCTGCGACGACGACGGCGGATCGGAGTCGTGCGCGGTCGAGGCTCAGCCGACCTTCGTCCGAGCCGGGTACTACGACGCGATGGCGGCGCGGACGAAGGTCGGGATCGGCTACGCCACCTCGAACGAGCACAAGCGGCAGACGATCAGCGCGTACGGCGTGGGCGTGCGGTCCGACTACATCCTGCTCGAGGGATTCGCCGGCAGCGCCCGGTACGAGAACGTCGACAACGCCGCGGGGCACTGGACGCCGTCGGACCACAACCTCGTGTTCGCGAACCTGGTGGTCCCGTTCCGGTGACCCGGACGGACCCGAACGACGAAGCCCTCCGCGACCAGAGGTCGGGGAGGGCTTTGTGCCGTTTTGTGCGCCAGCAGGGACTTGAACCCCGAACCCGCTGATTAAGAGTCAGCTGCTCTGCCAATTGAGCTACTGGCGCGTGAAGCGTCCCGAACATTAGCAGGCGCTCGGACCGATCAGAAATCGGATACGTCCGTCGTGACGTGGCTCACCGGAGGCTCAGAACCGCGTGCGCGGCGTTGTGACCGCCCAGCCCGCTGACGGCTCCGCCGCGACGTGCCCCGGAACCGCAGAGCAGGACCGAGTCGATGTCGGTCGCCACCCCCCACTGCTGCGCCGGCGTCCGCAGCGCCTCCCGGTTCGAGGCCCACGGCCAGGCCAGATCGCCGTGGAAGATGTGCCCTCCCGGCATCGCCAGATCGGCCTCGATGTCCTGGGGGATCTTCGCCTCGACGCAGAGCCGGCCGTCCGGTCCGGTCATCACGCAGCTCAGCAGCGGCTCCACGAGGTGGACGTCGATCGCGGCGATCGCGCGGCGTACGGCCTCGAGCTTGCGAGCATCCTGATCGACCGCGAACAGCGCTTCGGGCATGTGCAACCCGAAGTAGGTCAGGGTGTGCGCGCCGAAGTCGGCGAGCCCGCCGAGGATCGAGGGGTCGGTCAGCGAGTGGCAGTAGAGCTCGCCGGGAGGTGTGCCGGGGATCTGCCCACCGGCAGCCTCGTCGTACGCCGTCGAGAGCGCGCCGTACTCCTCGGCGACGTGGAAGGTGCCGGCGAACGCGGTCCTCGGGTCGACCCCGGACCGCAGCCGCGGGAGGCGGGAGAGCAGGAAGTTGATCTTCAGCTGGGAACCGGCAGGCTTCGTCGCAGGTTCCGGCTCCTCGCCCAGCAGGATCCGCAGCACCCAGGGCGCCACGTTGCTCAGGACGTGCCCGGCCCGGACCGAGTGCTCCCGGTGGCCGTCGTGCCAGCGCACCTCAGCGCCGTCGCCGTCGGCGTCGATCGCGCTGACGCCGGCCCCGGTCACGATCTCGGCCCCTGCCTCGACGGCGGCACGGGCGAGCGCGTCGGTCACCGCTCCCATGCCGCGGACGGGCACCCGCCACTCCCCGGTGCCGTTGCCGATCAGGTGGTAGAGGAAGCACCGGTTCTGGACCAGCGAACGGTCGTGCATCCCGGCGAACGTGCCGATCAGGGCGTCGGTGGCGACAACCCCGCGGACCAGGTCGTCGGCGAACCGGGCCTCGACGACCTCGCCGAGCGGCCGGTCCACGAGTGCCGACCAGATCTCCGGGTCGACCCCGGCCGCCATCTCGCGGGCGGTGACCAGCGGCTCGGTCAGGCTGGGCGCGACCCGGGTGGCCATCTTCGCGACGTCGGCGTAGAAGGCGGTCCACGCGGCGTACTCGTCGTCGCTGCCGGTCAGCTCGCGGAACGACCTGCGGGTGGCCGGGCCTTCGACGTGCTCGACGAAGAGCCCGGTGCTCCGACCGTCGCGCAGGGTGGGGGAGTACGAGGCGACGGCGCGCGAGCGCAGCTCGATCCCCAGGTCCAGGTCGCGGGCGATGCTCTCGGGCAGCAGCGAGACCAGGTAGGAGTAGCGCGAGAGCCGGGCGCCGAGGCCCGGGAACGCCTCGGTACTGACGGCAGCGCCACCGACGTGGTCGAGCCGCTCGAGGACCAGCACGGACAGCCCTGCCTTCGCCAGGTAGGTGGCAGCCGTGAGGCCGTTGTGGCCGCCCCCGACCACGACGACGTCGTACGTCGACCCCCGGGTGCTCATGGGAGAACGGTAGTCCGTTTCACACCGTTTCGTGGCCCGCGTCACGCATAACGTCGGGTGCCGGTCCTCGTTGACCTGTACATGAAACGCCAGCGCACACCGAGGACCTTGCGGTCGGTGCTGCTGCGCGTGCTCATCCCGCGGATGGTCGCCTTCGCCGCGATCACCGGAGCGCTGCTGGTGGGGCAGGCGATGGCGTTCAGCCCGTCCGCTGCGCCGTTGTCGTCCGACATCTCCTCGGTGCCGACGTGGGACGCCTCCGACCAGGCGGCGTACCCGGGCTGCGTGGACTCTGCGACGTGGCCCCCGGGCAAGCTCGCCGACGACGTGGTGGTGCACCGGTTCAACGACGGTGCGACCGAGAAGGTCGCCTTCGACGATGCCTGGCACCTGAACCACGACAGCTCGGAGGCCGACGACGTCTGGGTGCTCGGCGTGTGTCCCTGAGCGAGGGCCTTGAAAGATGTTTAATCTTCAACTATTGTTCGTGACATGCCAGCAGTCACCGTTGACGACCTGACCGTTCTCGACCGCCTCCCCGTTCCCGGGCTCGGCGACACGGTCCGCCCTGTCAAGCAGATCATCGACGCCCCGTCCGGCTTCGAGGGCGAGGGTTTCCCGGTACGCCGGGCCTTCGCCGGGGTCGACCTGCGCGATCTCGATCCCTTCATCCACATGGACCAGATGGGCGAGGTCGAGTACGCACCCGGCGAGCCCAAGGGCACGCCGTGGCACCCGCACCGCGGGTTCGAGACCGTCACCTACATCATCGACGGCGTCTTCGACCACCACGACAGCCAGGGTGGTGGCGGCACGATCACCAACGGCGACACCCAGTGGATGACCGCCGGGTCCGGGTTGCTGCACATCGAGGCCCCGCCGGAGTGGCTGGTCACCTCGGGCGGCCTGTTCCACGGCATCCAGCTCTGGGTGAACCTGCCCAAGGCCGCGAAGTGGAACGCCCCGGCGTACCAGGACATCCGCTCGGGCCAGGTGGGCCTGACCACCTCTGCCGACGCCGGTGCACTCGTCCGGGTCATCGCCGGCGAGGTCGGCGCCACCAAGGGCCCGGGGTCGACCTTCTCGCCGATGACGATGGTGCACGCCACCGTCTCTCCCGGAGCGCAGCTCGAGCTGCCGTGGAACGCGGAGTACAACGCCCTGGTCTACGTCCTGTCCGGGCACGGCACCGTGGGCCTGGAGAAGAAGCCGCTGCGGACGGGCAACCTGGCCGTCCTCGGCGCCGGCGACTTCGTCACCCTTGCGGGCGCGGCGAACCAGGACGGCCGTACGCCGGCGTTCGACGTGATCGTCATCGGCGGCAAGCCGATCCGTGAGCCGGTGGCGATGGCCGGACCGTTCGTGATGAACACGAAGGCCGAGGTCATGCAGGCGTTCGAGGACTTCCAGAAGGGCAGGCTCGGCACCATCCCGAGCGTGCACGGGGCGCCGACCACCCTCCAGGAGGGCTAGGAGGTCCTGCCGGGCAGCTGGGGCGCGACGGTCAGGGTGAACGGGAGCGGTGCAGCCTGGTCGCCACCCTGTGCCCGGGAGCCCTCCAGGAACCGGTACGCCGTCGTCAGCGCCTCCAGGCCCGTGCTGAACGGTTCGCTGGAGGTAGCGGCTCCGGAGTCGGAGTGCCGGATGATCACGAAGTGCGGGTAGGTCGCCGCGCCTGCCTTCTCCTCGAGGGCGGCACGTCGCAGCAGCAGCGCGGCGGCGCCCGGGCTCATCCCGGCCAGGTTCTCGACCGGGTACGCCCCTGGCGGGACGACCTCGCCGCCCACGAGCACGCGGCGTCCCGGGACCTGCGCGCCCCGCTTGTGGGCGCGACCGGGCTTGCGGTGGCGGGGCTCGGCACGGTCTCTGTCTCTGCTGGGCACGCGGTCTCCTGGGAGGGGAAGGCGACTGTCCCCAGAAAGACCCCGAGGAGCGCGAGATCTGACGAGGCTTCGAGGGTGACCTGGATCACTACCGATACGGCGGTCGACCCGAGGTTCCGGAAATGACGAAGGCCCCTTCGTGTCGAAGGGGCCTTCACTGGGGTGAGTAACGGGACTTGAACCCGCGACATCCGCCACCACAAGGCGGCGCTCTACCAGCTGAGCTATACCCACCATCGCTCGCACCGGGGCGCGAGCAGGAAGAAGTGTACCGAAGGATCAGGGGTGCTTCGCACCGGGTTTCCCCGCGGCCGTCGCGCCGGTCAGCGCGCCCTGGTGGACGGCCGCGATCCGACGGGCCTCGTCGGTGTCGATGCCGGGCGAGGGCACGAAGACGGCTTCGCGGTAGAACCGCAGCTCCTCGATGCTCTCCTGGATGTCGGCCAGGGCGCGGTGCCCCCCCGATTTCGCCGGAGCGTTGAAGTACGTGCGCGGGAACCAGCGCCGGGACAGCTCCTTGATCGAGGAGACGTCGACGATCCGGTAGTGCAGGAACGCCTCGAGCTCGGGCATGTCCCGGGTCAGGAACGAGCGGTCGGTGGCGACCGTGTTGCCGGCGAGCGGGGGCCGGCTGCCCTCCGGGCAGTGCAGCTTGATGAAGGCCAGCACCTGCGCCTCGGCGTCGGCCATCGTGGTCCCGTCGTCGAGCTCGGTGAGCAGCCCGGACCTGGTGTGCATCTCGCGCACGAACGGCACCATCTGGTCCAGCGCCTCGGCGGGCGGCTTGATGATCACGTCGATCCCGTCGCCGATGACGTTGAGATCGAAGTCGGTGACCAGGGCCGCCACCTCGATCAGTGCGTCAGCACCCAGGTCGAGGCCGGTCATCTCGCAGTCGATCCACACAAGTCGGTCGTTCACGATGCGGAGCCTACTCAGGTTCACCTCAGACGCGACCTCTAGATTGTCCTCATGCCCGTCGACCCGCTCGAGAAGGAGCGCGAGGAGCGCAACCGTCGGATCGCGATCATCGGCGGGATGATCATCGTGATCAGCGTCCTGTTCGCCGCTGTTGCGATCTACACCTCCGGGGGCGGGACCAGCGTCGCCAGGACGACGCTCACCGTCGCCGCGGGGACGAGCTCGGTCGTGGTCGGCAGAGGAGCTGCGCCGGTGAAGGTGACGATCTACGAGGACTTCGGCTCGGCTGACTCCGCTGCGCTCGAGGCTGCGACCCGGGACTACCTGCGCGAGAACGCAGCAGGCGGCAAGGTCCAGATCACCTACCAGCCGATCGTCGAGACCGTCGGCATGACGTACCCCCAGCAGACCCTGAACGCCTGGTCGGCGGTCCTGGACCACGGCACGCCGAGCCAGGCGCTCAAGCTGTACGACCTGTTCTTCGAGGACCAGCCAGCAGCTCCCGCCGCTGAGAACGCCTCCGACGACGCCTTGGCGGCCCTGGTCGCCAAGGCGGGCGCGACCGAGAAGCCGGTGAAAGAAGCGCTCTCGGTCCTGAACACCGGCTTTCTCACCGCGGTGCACCGCGCCGCGGTCGCAGCCGGGGTGACCAGTACGCCGACGGTGATCCTCAACGGCAGGCGGCTCGTCGCCACCAACGTGGACGACCTCGCCACGCAGATCGAGAGCGCGGTCGACGCCGCCTCCTGACCCGGCCGGCACGTCGGGCACAATCGAAGCATGCAGATCGAGCGGGTACAGAAGACGGTCATGTCGACGCTGATGGCGACGACCGCGGTGATCTTCGCCACCGGGCTCGCGCTGCTGGCGGGCAACTCCGACCGTGCCGGCGCGAAGCCGGGCCTGCTGATCATCGCCGGGATCGTCGGGGTCGCGGCCGCTGCAGCCACCCGGGTCATCCACGACAAGAACCCGGTGAGCGTCTGGCTGGTCATCGGCATCATCCCGGCGGCCGTGGGCTGGCTGTTCGTAAGGTGAGGTCATGAGCGACCTCACCCGCGACCTGTCCGGCTTCATCGCCGGGTTGCCGAAGGCAGAGCTGCACGTGCACCACGTCGGATCGGCGTCACCACGCGCCGTCGCCGAGCTCGCAGCGCAGTACCCCGGCGTCGTACCGAGCGATCCGGTGGCGCTCGCCGAGTTCTTCGCGTTCCGCGACTTCGGGCACTTCATCGAGGTCTACCTCGCCGTCGTGGACCTGATCCGTACGCCGGAGGACATCCGGCTGCTCACCTACGAGGTCGCCCGCGAGATGGCCGTGGGCCAGAACCTCCGGTACGCCGAGCTGACCTGCACGCCGTACACGTCGGTGATCCGGGGGATCCCGATCGAGGCGTACGGCGAGGCGATCGAGGACGCCCGGGCCGCCGCGCTGCGCGATTTCGGGCTCCGGCTCCAGTGGATCTACGACATCCCGGGGGAGTCCGGTCTCCCGGCCGCCGATGCGACCCTGGACTACGCGCTGAACCACCCGACGGACGGACTGGTGGCCTTCGGTCTCGGTGGTCCCGAGGTCGGCGTCCCGCGACCGCAGTTCCAACCGCACTTCGAGGCGGCCCGTGCCGCCGGGCTGCACAGCGTCCCGCACGCCGGTGAGACCACCGGACCGCAGACGATCTGGGACGCCCTGACCCTGCTCGGGGCCGAGCGGATCGGCCACGGGACCTCAGCCGCTCAGGACCCCGAGCTGCTCGCGCACCTGGCGGCGACCGGCGTACCGCTGGAGGTGTGCCCGTCCTCGAACATCGCCACCCGTGCGGTCGAGCGGATCGAGGAGCACCCGATCGCCGCGTTCCGCGATGCCGGGGTGGTGATCACGATCAACAGTGACGACCCGCCGATGTTCGGGACCACGCTCAACCGCGAGTACGAGATCGCCGCCGGGTTGCTCGGCCTGGACGAGGCCGGGATCGGGGAGCTGGCCAAGGCCGCCGTCCGGGCGTCGTTCGCGGACGATGCGTTCAAGGCCGGGTTGAGCGCGGAGATCGACGCGTACGTCGCTACGTCCGGGGATGTGTAGAGGCCAGCGAACTCATACTTCGCTGGCCTCACACATTTCTACGACAAGTTGCACGGCGACCTTTGCTGCGACACGCGTACGGGGTGGTGCGAATCACCGTGCAGCGGGTGAATCGGCGGAAACAAGGCAGCTGCGACGTGGCCACCAGTGAAGCGGGCCGGGCGGACCACATCCCCGTCACGGTGATGGCCGATTTCCGCTAGAACTGTCGGTGGTCGGCGTACAGACTGGAGCCATGTACCGCACCGGCATGTACCAGGACAGCGAGGCCTGCTACCGCGCCGTGAAGAGCAGGGACCGCCGGTTCGACGGGGTCTTCTACACGGCGGTCCGGACCACCGGTATCTACTGCCGACCGAGCTGCCCGGCGGTCACGCCGAAGCTCGAGAACGTGACCTTCCACCCGAGTGCCGCCGCGGCCCAGCAGGCCGGGTACCGCGCCTGCAAGCGCTGCCTGCCCGATGCGACCCCGGGTTCGCCGGAGTGGGACATCGCGGCGGATGCCGCCGGGCGGGCGATGCGCCTGATCGCGGACGGAACCATCGAGCGCGAGGGGGTCGAGGGCCTGGCCGGCCGACTCGGCTACTCGGTGCGCCAGCTCAACCGCGTCGTCACCGGAACGTTCGGAGCAGGCCCGCTCGCGCTCGCCCGCGCCCGTCGTTCCCAGACCGCGCGGGTGCTGATCGAGACCACCGAGCTGTCGTTCGCCGACATCGCCTTCGCCTCGGGCTTCAGCAGCATCAGGCAGTTCAACGACACCGTGCGCGAGGTGTACGCGTCGACCCCGAGCGAGCTGCGCGGACGTCGGGGAAGCGCCAGCGCGTCCGGGACGATCGGGACCCGGATCGGCGTCCGGGAGCCGTTCGAGGGCCAGGAGCTGCTCGGGTACCTCGCGCTGCGTGCGGTGTCCGGGATCGAGGCCGTCGACCTCGACGCCGGTTGGTACGAACGATCGCTGTCCCTCCCGCACGGGCCGGGCGTGGTTCGGGTGCAGCTCACCGCTCGTCCGGTCGGCTACGTGCCGGCGCGGCTGTCCCTGGCCGACGCACGCGACCTCGCGCCCGCGCTGGAACGGACCCGGCGCCTGCTCGATGCCGACGCCGACCCGGTCGCGATCGACGAGGAGCTCGCCGGGGACAGGCTGCTTGCTCCACTGGTTCGTGCGCGTCCCGGACTCCGCGTGCCAGGTCACGTCGACGGGGTCGAGGTCGCCGTCCGCGCGGTCCTCGGCCAGCAGGTGAGTGTCGTCGGCGCGCGGACGCTCGCGGCCCGCCTGGTCGCCACCTACGGCGAACCGCTGGAGCTGGCCGGGGACCACCGGGTGACCCGGCTGTTCCCGGAGGCCGGCGTTCTGGCCGGCATCGATCCCGAGGAGATCGCGATGCCGAGAGCCCGCGGCCGTGCGCTGGTGGCGGTGACCGGCGCGCTGGCGGACGGCACCGTGGCCCTGGACCGCAGTGCCGACCGTGCCGGGACCAGGGCCGCGCTGCTCGCCCTCCCCGGGATCGGGCCCTGGACCGCGGACTACATCGCTCTGCGCGCCCTCGGTGATCCCGACATCTTCCTGCCGGGCGACCTCGGGGTCCGGCACGCAGCAGCACGGCACGGGATCGACGACATCGAAGCGTGCAGCGAGCGCTGGCGCCCGTGGCGCTCCTACGCACTCATCCACCTGTGGTCGGGGCTGACCGACCCGCAACGAGAAGGAGTCATACAGTGACGACGACAACGACCATCCCCGGAGCCCGAAAAGAAGTCGAGAGAGAAACCGCGACGATGTGGACCGTGATGCCTTCGCCGATCGGCGACCTGCGCATCATCGCGAGCCCGGAGGCGATCCTGGCGATCGAGTTCAGTCCGTTCCGCGGACTCGCCGACGGCCGTCCGATCGGTGAGCGCGAGGACGCGGACCCGCTGCTGCAGCGCGCGGTCGGCCAGCTGACGGCGTACTTCGCCCGCGAGCTGCGCGACTTCGACCTGCCTCTCGCGCCGCGGGGGACCGAGTTCCAGGCCCAGGTATGGGACCAGCTCGAGAAGATCCCGTACGGCGAGACCACGTCGTACGGCGAGGTCGCGCACCGCCTCGGGCACACCAACGCCGCCTCGCGAGCGGTAGGACTGGCGAACGGACGCAACCCGATCCCGATCGTGATCCCGTGTCACCGGGTGATCGGTGCGAACGGCTCGCTGACCGGGTACGCCGGCGGGGTCGACCGCAAGCAGCAGCTGCTCGAGCTCGAGCAGGACGCGCTCTTCTAGGACGATCGCACCGGCGATCAGATCGCCAGCGACTCCTCGCGGAACTTCGCGAGCAGGGCAGCGAGCTTCTCCTCGTCGCGTTCGGTCGCCGGCACCAGCAGCTCGGCCAGGATGTCGGTCAGCTCGGCGAGCTGCCGGTTGAGCTGCCGGTTCTCCATCGCCGCGTCCTCGAGGTCGAGGATGCGGCGGGGCAGGTGCACGGTCTCGGAGAGGTAGCGGCGGATACCGTACGACTTCTTCCGGCTCATGGCTGGTCCTTTCGTGCGGGTTGCGGGCTGCTTGCTGCGTGGTGCCAGTGGGCGACGATCCTGGCGATGGACGGGTCCGGCTGGTCGAAGAAGTCCTGACCGGGTTCCACCACGACCTCGTCGACGATCCCGCCGCGTGCGGTGATCGCAGCGCTGACCTTGTCGACGTCGACGCGGCTGATCAGGGCGCTCGGGTCGGGTGCCGGGCCGCGGCCGGCGGAGAACTCGAGGAACAGCGACCCGCCGCGACGCAGTGCCATCGAGGCGACCAGGAACAGGTGATCGAGGGCCTCCTCGTCGATGCACCCCACGAGCTGTCGTGCGTACAGGTTGACCGGGGTGGTCGTCCGGGCGAGCTCGGCGCCGGCCACCATCGCCGAACGGCGGTCGTTGAGGGCCAGCGAGCGCACGGCGCTCCGGTCCG
This sequence comes from Marmoricola sp., assembly GCA_025965315.1. Classification (GTDB taxonomy): domain Bacteria; phylum Actinomycetota; class Actinomycetes; order Propionibacteriales; family Nocardioidaceae; genus Marmoricola. Next base: position 5,090 of record JAOPXD010000113.1, on the reverse strand, counting down.
TCCCCGCCCGGGTCAGCCGTCGCGTCGTCTGGCGCAGTGCCGCGCCGGAGATGTCGAAGGCCAGCACCGGTCGACCCTTGCGCACGAACCACGCGGCATCGCGTCCGGTACCGCTGCCGAGGTCCGCGACAGCGGCACCCTCGTCGAGGCGACGGTGGACCCACCGGGCGAACGCCGAAGGCTGCCAGGGAACGTCGCTGCGGCGGTCCCGGTAGAACTCGTTCCAACCGACGACGTCGGTCCGGACGCCACGCATCCACCCCTGGATCCGTCGCAGTCCACCGGGCGGATCCTCGTTCTGGAAGGCCGGGTCGGGGACCCGCCACGACGGCCCGTAGAGGAACGCCAGCACCGCTTCCGGGTCGGCGGGGGCCGGGAGCTCGATGCCTTCGAGCGTGATCGTGCTCGCGGGCGTCAGTGCCGAGCGGGGCAGGTCCCCGCTCCGGCCACCGAGCTGGTAGAAGGTCTCGCCGACGTGGAAGGCACCGAAGATGTCGATGTGCACGTTCCGGCCGTCGGGCAGCTTGTAGAGCAGCTTGAGGTCGGCTCCGGACATCCGGATCACCCTCCAGCCGAGTCGACGCATGGTGCGCTCCATCGCGTAGGACTCGAGGGTGACCGCGGCCGGGGTGTTCTGGTGCGAGAGGTAGGCGAGGTCGGCATCGGAGTCGTGGCCGATCATCTGGCCGTCGCGGACCGCGCCCAGCAGGCAGCCGTAGCTGAGGTGGGCGTCGAACCCTGCGTGCCGCAGGTCGACGAGGGCGCGCCGGGTGCCCTCGATGATGTCAGCGCGCGAGTCCTGGGCGGTGTCCGAGAAGCTCCGGGTCAGGTGACCGGCACTGTCGATCGAGAGCGGATACCCGTTCGAGTCACGCAGGGCCAACGGATCGGTGTTGCCACCGAAGGCGATGTCCTTCTCGAACAGGGGGCCCTCGGCGTCGGCGACACGGACGCGGGTGGTTCCGCTCAGCCGGGTCCTGAGGAGCTCCGGCCAAGCCACCCGCCACCCCTTCGGCGTCCAGGAGCCGTCCCGCGGGGTGGTGAACGACCAGACGTACGAGTCGTCGAACGTGACGACCAAGGTGCCGCGCGAGCTTCGCGGAACGCTCACGTGGTCGTCGGTCACGGCGAGTGGCAAAGGTCCGGATCCGTCCTGGTCGAAAGTGTAGTGAGTCGCTGTACTTTACAGCAGCCCACCGGTCGGTCACCGCCGAGGTGACGCACCAGCAAGGATGACGCGGGCTCCGTGCGTGACGGCTACTCGGCTGCGGCGCGTCGCAGGGATTCCGAGAGCCGGTCCGCGGCGGCGAGCACAGCGGGTGCGTGCATCCGCCCCGGCTGGCGGGAGAGACGCTCCAGCGGCCCGGAGACCGAGACGGCCGCGATGATCTTGCCGCTGGGGGAGCGGACCGGCGCCGAGACCGACGCGACACCCTGTTCGCGCTCGCCGATCGACTGGGCCCATCCCCGCCTGCGGATGCCGGCCAGAGCAGTCGCCGAGTAGGCGGCGTTCTGCAGGCCCCGGTGAATCCGCTCCGGGTCTTCCCACGCGAGCAGGACCTGAGCGGCGGACCCGGCCCGCATGGTCAGCTGCGAACCGACCGGGATCGTGTCGCGCAGGCCGCTCGGACGTTCTGCGGCGGCGACGCACACGCGGTACTCGCCCTGACGACGCCAGAGCTGGGCGGACTCGCCGGTGATGTCGCGCAGCCGGGCCAGGACCGGCCCGGCGGCAGCGAGCAGGCGGTCCTCGCCGGCGGCTGCGGACAGCTCGGCCAGCCGGGGCCCCAGAACGAAGCGACCCTGCATGTCGCGGGCGACCAGACGGTGGTGCTCGAGGGCGACCGCCAACCGGTGCGCGGTGGGTCGCGCCAGCCCGGTTCCGGCGACGAGACCGGCCAGCGTGGCCGGGCCCGACTCGAGGGCGGCAAGAACGAGAGCGGCTTTGTCGAGTACGCCGACTCCGCTAGAGTTGTCCATATAGCAATACTGCCGTCTCACTCGCTGAGATGCAAGAGTACAGTCGGTTCAGCTGAAGATTCACGGCGCAGACGAAGGAGGAGCCATGGCGAAGACTCTGGCAGAGAAGGTCTGGGACGAGCACGTCGTCCGCTCGGCGGAGGGTGAGCCCGACCTCCTGTACATCGACCTGCACCTCATCCACGAGGTGACCTCGCCCCAGGCGTTCGACGGTCTGCGTCTCGCCGGGCGACCGGTACGACGTCCCGACCTGACGCTGGCCACCGAGGACCACAACGTCCCGACCATCGACTGGGACAAGCCGATCGCGGACCCGGTCTCGAAGACCCAGGTCGACACGCTGCGCAACAACGCCGCCGAGTTCGGCGTCCGGCTGCACCCGTTGGGCGACATCGAGCAGGGCATCGTGCACGTCGTCGGGCCTCAGCTCGGTCTGACCCAGCCCGGTATGACGATCGTCTGCGGTGACAGCCACACCAGCACCCACGGTGCGTTCGGCGCGATCGCGTTCGGCATCGGCACCTCCGAGGTCGAGCACGTGCTCGCCACCCAGACCCTGATGCAGGCCAAGCCCAAGACGATGGCCGTGACCATCAACGGAAGCCTGCCCGCCGGCGTCACCGCCAAGGACATGGTCCTGACCCTGATCACCCACACCGGTACCGGTGGCGGGCAGGGCTACATCGTGGAGTACCGCGGCCAGGCCATCGAGGAGCTCTCGATGGAGGGCCGGATGACGGTCTGCAACATGAGCATCGAGTGGGGCGCGAAGGCCGGCCTGATCGCTCCCGACCAGACCACCTTCGACTACATCGAGGGCAAGCCCGAGGCGCCGAAGGGTGCTGACTGGGACGCTGCCGTCGCGCACTGGAAGACGCTGGTCACCGACGCGGACGCCACCTACGACGAGGAGATCGTCCTGGACGCGTCCGTGATGACCCCGTTCGTGACCTGGGGGACCAACCCGGGTCAGGGCGTCGCGCTCGGCGGAACGGTGCCGGTTCCGGCCGACTTCGAGGAGGAGCAGGACCGGGTCGCGGCCGAGAAGGCGCTGGAGTACATGGGCCTCGAGGCCGGTACGCCGATGCGTGAGGTCAGGGTCGACACCGTGTTCGTCGGCTCCTGCACCAACGGCCGGATCGAGGACCTGCGGCTGGCAGCCGAGATCATCAAGGGTCACAAGGTCGCCGAAGGCACCCGCCTGCTGGTGGTCCCGGGCTCGGTGCGGGTGCGTCTCCAGGCGATGGAGGAGGGCCTGGACAAGGTCTTCTCCGACGCTGGTGCCGAGTGGCGCGGAGCCGGGTGCTCGATGTGCCTGGGCATGAACCCGGACCAGCTCACTCCTGGCGAGCGCAGCGCGTCCACGTCCAACCGCAATTTCGAGGGTCGCCAGGGCAAGGGTGGTCGTACCCACCTCGTCTCGATCCCGGTCGCCGCGGCGACCGCGATCCGCGGAACGCTCTCATCGCCCGCCGATCTCGAACCAGTACACGTGGAGGCCTGAGTCATGGACAAGTTCACCAGCCACACCGGCGTCGCGGTCCCGCTGAAGCGCAGCAACGTCGACACCGACCAGATCATCCCGGCGGTGTACCTGAAGCGGGTCACTCGCAGCGGCTTCGAGGACGGCCTGTTCTCCGCGTGGCGCTCGGACCCCGACTTCGTGCTCAACAAACCGGAGTACGCCAGCGCCTCGGTGCTCGTCGCCGGACCGGACTTCGGTACCGGCTCGTCACGCGAGCACGCGGTCTGGGCGCTGCAGAACTACGGCTTCAGAGCGGTCATCTCCTCGCGCTTCGCCGATATCTTCCGCGGCAACTCGGGCAAGGCCGGGCTGGTGGCCGCGCAGGTCGACGAGAAGGTCGTCCAGCGGATCTGGGACCACCTCGACGAGCACCCCGGTGCGACCGTCACGGTCGACCTCGAGAGCCGCACGGTCCGGGCCGGTGAGGGCCCCGACGCGATCGTGGATTCGTTCGACATCGACGACTACACCCGGTGGCGGCTGCTCGAAGGTCTCGACGACGTCGGCATCACGTTGTCGCACGCCGACGTAATTTCCGAGTTCGAGACTTCCCGACCTTCCTGGAAGCCGCTGACCCAGCACTGACCCGTCAGCACTCGCCGCGCGGCGCGTTTCCCCTTGCAGAGATGGGGAAACGCGCCGTGTGCATTTCGCGTTGTTCTGATTGGCGGGGAAGGGGGAGCCGAAAGCGCTGAGAATGCTCAGTAATTTCATTTGCCGACACGCGCGAAGGTGCATTGTGGCGACCCCTGCTTTTGCCTAGCGTGCAAAGGGAAAGTCGAGCAAGGCGCTCGATACCAGACGTTCACGAAAGGGAAGACTGTGAACAAGAGTCAGTTGATCGACGCACTTGCAACCCGGTTCGAGGGAAACAAGAAGGCGGCGGCGCACGCGCTGGAGTCGGTGCTCGACACCATCACCCGTGAGGTGGCCAAGGGCGAGAAGGTCGCCATCACCGGCTTCGGGTCCTTCGAGAAGCGCGTTCGTGAGGCTCGTTGGGTTCGCAACCCTGCTACGGGTGCGCGGATGAAGTCGAAGAAGACCAACGTCCCGAAGTTCAGCGCGGGCGCCGAGCTCAAGGCGATCGTCTCCGGGGCCAAGAAGCTTCCGGCTCGCGCCGCTGCACGTCCGGTCGCCGTCGCGACCCGGACTGCCGCTGCTGCCAAGAAGACGGCCACCAAGTCCGCCAGTGCGGCCAAGAAGACCGTGACGAAGGCGGCTCCCGCCAAGAAGGCACCTGCCAAGAAGGCACCTGCCAAGAAGGCTCCCGCCAAGAAGGCACCTGCCAAGAAGGCTCCCGCCAAGAAGGCTCCCGCCAAGAAGGCTCCCGCCAAGAAGGCTCCCGCCAAGAAGGCACCTGCCAAGAAGGCTCCCGCCAAGAAGGCTCCCGCCAAGAAGGCACCTGCCAAGAAGGCTCCCGCCAAGAAGGCACCCGCCAAGAAGGCACCCGCCAAGAACGCACCCGCCAAGAAGGCTTGATCCTGACTGCGTTGAGCGGCGGTGTCCCGGAAGGGACGCCGCCGCTCGCCGTTTCAGGCGAGGCTGGACGCGACCAGGGCCGTGTGGTCGCCGACCCCGAAGCGCA